>JARGOZ010000038.1:0-13014 GCA_029213025.1 Verrucomicrobiales bacterium | reverse complement strand
AAGATGGCTCTTGGCAACGCGGCGAAAATCGAGGGAGTCACAGTCGATAATCAGATCAAAATCAGTGACGAGGTCACATCTTTTCCGGCCATGGATCAAACGGTCAAAGGTGTGCCGGTTCTCGTAAAAGCGGCGAACAACGGAAAGATCGAGGTGGATTCAGAAAAGGTGGTTCTTTACGGAATGGTGAGCAACAAGAGCGTCAAAGACAGTGTGCTCAGTCAGTTTTCAACCGAAGCCTGGCAAGGCCCTAAGGTGATTGATAAAGTGACCATCAAGCCGAAGAAGGTCGCTCCTACCTTTGCCTGGAAACAGGATGGTCCCAAAAAAGTGATCCTTTCCGGTAAAGTTCCTGACGTGAAAGTTCGAGATTCGCTTATCGCTGCAGCCAAAAAGCGCCTTGGAAAGGATGGGGAGATTGTCGATAAAATGGTGATCGATTCGAATGTGCGGAACGATCCCTGGCTGACTGCTCTGCCGGTATTCGCTTCACAGTCGATGCCGAAAGTGGAGATGCCCGATATCAATATTAATGCGCAGAAAGCTTCGATTTCCGGCAAAGTCCCGAGCAGCACGGTTATGAACGATGTGAGCCTCGCTTTTTCCGGAATCAATCCTCCAGGCAAACTGGATGTGCAGTTGGATGTAGTGAAACCGCAGCCTCCGAAACCCGCTACCATGCCGGCACGAACTGCCGTGCCGGATATCGCCGTCACCGGCACCGGTCAAAGGTTGACCGTAGCCGGAAAAGTTCCGAATCAGAAAGCGCACGACACAATCGTAAACTCGATTCTCGGGATGGAGGACATCGATCACCTCGATAAGAAGCTGAAAATCGGCAATGATGTGAAAGAGGAAACCTACCTGGATGCTCTGCCGGATTTTATCGGCAATTTTTATAACGGTTCCGTAAAGGAAAGGGAACTTTGGTTGAAGAACAAAGAACTGACTCTGCGCGGAGTTTTGCCGAGCGATGCGGAAAAGAACAAGACGCTCGCTATGGCTGAGCCGTTGAAGAAAAAGGGTGTGAAGGTGATAGATTTGCTGACCGTAGAGCCTGCAAAGAAACCGGGTAAAGCTCCTGAACCGCCCACTGTGGCGATGACCATCGGGGATAAGCCGGATGAGAAACAGCCTCCAGCCATGGAGCCAACTGGAAAGGATACACCGACAGTAAAAGTTCCGGACAAGGTGAAGGACGTACCTGGTCCGGTTGATCCGGAAAAAGGCGAGTTGCACTCGGTTTATTTTGGAACCGGTGAATTCCATATCAGAGATTCACAGAAGCCCCGCGCCGAGAAGTTACTGGAGCGTGCGAAGCAGACCCGCGGCAAAATTGTCATCGACGGATATGCCGATGAGCGGGGCGAGGAGGAAACCAATGTCTTTTTAAGTGATCAAAGAGCCAAGCGAATCAGAGCCTACCTGATCTCGAATGGCATCGATCAGAGCCGGATCGTTTCTGTAGTCGGCAGGGGCGAAATTCCAAACGGCAAATATAGAGAGTATCGAAGGACCGATGTTCGTATCATCGAGAGCAAGTAAAGATCAAATTCTGCAACAAGTATAATATGGATTTTTTAGCTAAATTTTTCGACTACAGCTCTAACGGGAATCTGCGCGATGGCTTTCTGCATGAGTTCATACTCGCATTCACTATCATTTGGCTTTCCAGCTTGATCGGTCTGTTTATTGGCTGGCTGATGTGGCGGGGGCGGAAGAGAAAGTGTGCCGAAATTGAGAAAGAGAATGCCAGGCTTCGGACAAAACAGACGACTGCGTAGATTCCTCATCTCTATATAAAGACAGAACACAAAACACATGGATTTTTTGTCAAATCTTAGAACCTTCATCGACCCCATGCTGATTCTTCAGAGAGATCAGAATTGGGGAATCTATCTGGCGACTCTCGGGTTATTTCTCGGAGTATCGACGGCCTTTATTCTCTGGTACCGTTCCGCCCGGCTTATCAGCATTCTTGAAGGAGAGCAGGCTGATCTGCGCAAAGGGGATATCTTTGATGGCGGGCCCTTCAGCGCGGTTAAGAGTTCTGAGAAAGAGTTGGTTGAGAAAGAAACGGTGACTGTCGAAGAGGAGACGGCTCCTGAAATTAGCGTCACTTCGAAAAGCGAAGAGGATGAGTTTCTTCTTCCTGAAATTTTCGACAAAGCGCCGGATGATGCCGATGATTTGACTCTTCTGGAGGGGATCAACGAGGAAAAAGCGCAAGAAATGCGGGAAGCAGGGATCTACAAATTTTCGCAGCTGGAAGGTCTCAGCGAAGAAGACCGTCGGAAATTCGGCTTCAAATTCGGCTGGTCGGACATCAACTGGGGAGCGTGGGGTGCGACAGCTGCGGCGGCTGCCGGAGTAGGAGCTGTAGTCAATAAACGCGAGCAGGACAAACCTGACGAACCAACTAATCAAGCAAGCTTAGCGCCGGTTGGACTGAGTGCTCCGAAATTTGATACAGCAGAAAAGAAAGAAGATTCTTCCGGGCAAATCACCATTGCTGAAACCGGGGAAAAAGAAGACGAATTTCAATTAAAAACCACGTTCAAAGAAGAGCCGGAAGATGCAGATGATCTAACTGCAATTGAAGGAATTAACGAGGCGAAAGCCGCAGAGCTGCGTAAGGCGGGCATCTACAAATTTTCCCAAATCGAAGAGCTTAATGAAGAAGAGCGAACAAAGCTGGGACGTAAATTCAATTTTTCCGACGTCAACTGGGGAACGCTCGGTGCTCTGGGAGCCGGTGCTGTTGGCGCAGGGATCCTGGTTGGCGACAAAAAGGATGAGGATGAGGGGGCGGAAAAAGAAGACGAATTTCAGTTAAAAACGGAGTCAGACGAAGAGCCGGAAGATCTGACTTCGATTGAAGAAATCGACAACGCGAAAAATGCCGAAACCGCCACTGCCGAAGCAGAAATTTTCGCAGGAGGCAAAGAGGACGAAAAAGAAGCGGAAGAGGAATTTCAGCTAATCACGATATTCGACGAAGAGCCTGAAGATGCCGATGACCTGACTGCAATTGAAGGAATCGACGAGGCGAAAGCCGCCGAGTTGCGTAAGGCGGGAATCTACAAATTCTCCCAACTCGAAGAGCTTGATGAAGTAGAGCGAACAAAACTCGGTCGCAAATTCAATTTACCCGACATCAAGTGGGGAACGCTGGGTGCTTTGGGTGCCGGTGTCACAGGAGCCGCAATGCTTGCGGCAAAGAATGAGGAGCAAGAATCAGCAAAGGCGGAAATAGAGGAAACGGAGTCGGGTGCACCTGAAATTTCGGCGGTTTACACTGCTCCTCCCGAAGATGCTGACGACTTAACTCTTCTCGAAGGAATCGATGAGGAAAAAGCGGCCGCGCTCAGGGAGGCTGGAATCTATAAGTTTTCCCAACTCGAAGATCTGGATGAAGATCAGCGCGAGAGCTTCGGCGAAAAGTTTAACTGGCCGGATCTTGACTGGGGCAAATGGGCCGCATTGGGAACGGCCGGTGCGGTAGGAGCCACACTGCTGAAAGGGGAAGATAGAGAGGCAGAAGAGGAGCCGGTTTCGCCCACTGAAGAAACCAGAAAAATTCGACTTTCGTCCGTTCCAGGTGAAGTGAAGCCGGACTGGACCTGGGGATATACCTTTAAAGAAAATCCTGACGAAGCGGATGATTTGACGCAAATCGAAGGCATCAGTAGCGAAGATGCAGCGCGCCTCAATGCCGAAGGAATCTATACGGTAAAACAGTTGGAGGCTTTACCCGGTGAAAAGCGGGAGGAAGTCAAAACGCGTTTTGGATGGAGTGACATCGACTGGGGAAAATGGAGCACGGCAGGGGCCGCCGCCGGGGCGGGAGTCGTGGCGGGAGTCGTGGCGGCTGGAGCCGTTCTTTCCGATGAAGAAGAAACTGCTGCGGAGGATACCGCGAGTGTTGAACTTCCCGCCGAGGTAAAAGACCGGAAGGATGTCAATTCAGACTGGACGTGGGGGTATACCTTTAATCAAAAACCGGATGATGCGGATGATTTGACTCAGATGGAGGGCGTCACCGCTGAAGATGCTGCTGAGTTGAATCGGCAGGGCGTCTATACATTCAAACAACTGGAAAATCTTCCCGAAGAAAAGCGGGAGGAGATTCAAACAAAATTCGGGTGGAGTTCCATTGATTGGGGCAAGTGGGGGACGTTGGCCGCAGCCGGGGCTGTAGCCGGTAGTGTGTTTGCGTCCGGAGAAGACGAAGAGGCGTCTTTCGAAAATGATACCTCTGCTGAGGACGATGGTATTGATACCGTCACTCTTGATGAGGATCCCGCCGCGGTTTGGGATGCGGCCAGTAGTAAATTAGCTGCACAATCCGGGGATCTTGATACTACAGAAAAATATGGAGAACTGGCTCTGTCGGAAGAGGATTTCACAAGCCGACTGGAAGCGGATTTCAATAATGAATCCGTAGAAGTTCACCCCCGATACGGTATTATTTATTCGGCCGAACCGGATTCCATTGATGATTTCACAAAGATCAGAGGTATCGGACTGGCTACAGAGAAGCAGCTATACAAAAGCGGCGTCTACAAGTTTAAGCAAATCGCCAGCTGGAACGCAGGGGCGATCGAGGGAATATCCACCGATTTGAATCTCGGGACCAGAGTCCGTGATGATGACTGGGTGTATCAGGCTCAGTCATTGATGACAGGGGTATCAGTTTCTGACGAGGTCGAAGCCAAAGATTCAACCGACTATGACTCCCTGATTTCTTCGAACTTCAGCGGGGAAAATGTCGAATACAAAAAAGGACTGGGAATTCTCTATAATGAAGCCCCGGAAAACTCGGATGATCTGTCGGAGATCAAAGGAATAGGTAACTCCATCGAAGAGAAACTGAACGAATACGGCGTCTACAAATTCGGTCAGCTTGCAGGTTGGAATGAAAGTAACATTTCCGCCTTTAATGATCGCCTGTCTTTTAAAGGTCGCATCGAGAGGGAGGAATGGGTTCAGCAGGCACAGAAACTTGCCGCGCGGGCGGAAGAGGAGGCGGACTACCAGCCGGACACCAGTGATATTCCTGTGCCGGATGTGGCGAGTTATGACGGAATCGTATCAGAATTCTCCGGCGAGGATGTCGAAGTCGATCCCGCTCTGGGTGTAATCTATCAGGGCCGCCCTGAGCGGTCGGATGATCTCAAACAAATTTGGGGAATCGGTTCGCGGATTGAAAAGGCTATGCACTCGAAAGGTGTCTACCGTTTCTCCCAGATTGCTGCCTGGAACGAATACAACATCCGGCAGTTCGATGAACGCCTTGATCTGAAAGGAAGAATTCAGCGGGATCATTGGGTAAGCCAGTCTCAGAGTCTTGCTAAGGAAAGCGACGAACTTCATACCCAATTTGGATCTCTGCTTTCGAGCCGGTTTGCCGGGGAGTCAGTCACGGTAAAGCCCCGCTATGGTGTGGTATATACCCAATCGCCGGAGGAACCCGATGATCTGACGGAAATTAACGGTATCGGCCCGGTAACGGAGAGGCAACTCAATGACTCGGGCATCTACACGTTCAAACAGATCGCGAACTGGGACGGCGAAGCGATCAAAGCAGTCGAAGAGGATATTGACGGTCCCGGTAGAGTTGAGCGCGACAAGTGGGTGGAACAGGCGGCGGAATTTGATACAGCCGACGGGCACGCAGTCGATGAAACAGAACCGGAAAAACCGGATAATATGGTGTATCTCGATACTCTCGACAGCTTCGATGGCGAGAATGTCGATATCGATGACAGGTTTGGTGTAGTCTACACCGGTCGACCTACTCAGCAGGATGATTTGAAGAGAATCCGTGGCGTTGGTAAATTTCTCGAGAAGCAATTGAACGATCGCGGCGTGTATCGTTTCAAGCAGATTTCCAATTGGAACGACTACAACATTTGGGCATTCGGAAAAGACCTGGCCTTCCCCGGGAGAATTGCGCGGGAAAAATGGGTTTCCCAGGCGGCGGAACTTTCCGAACTCGAAGAGTATCGCTCCGAGGCTGAGGAAGCCGCTAAAACAAAGTATGCCGATAAAGACGTAAAAATCGATCCCGAACTGGGAGTTATTTACAGCAAAAAACCGGAGAGCTACGATGATTTGACCCGCCTCGAAGGCATTGATCAGGATGCTGCGGGCAGGCTGAATTCCGCCGGGATCTATACTTTTGATCAAATTAACAGCCTGAAAGGTCCGCAGCGGAAGTCTTTTACATCCCGATTTAACCTGGGGGATATTGACTGGGCGAAGTGGAGCGGCATTTCAGCAATCGGAGCTATCGCAGCTGGTGGAGCCGCAGCCGTGGGCACGGTGAAAGAGGAAGTTTCTGAAATCGTGGCGGATAAAACCAAGCCGGTGAAGGACAAGGTCGAACAAGTTTCTGAAGTCACGTCTAATTCGGTCAAACCGGTTTCGGATCTTCCGGATCATGATGAACCGAAAGGAATTTTCGGTACGGGTGACGAAGGTGATGGCTCCGAGCCGGCGCGGGTTGTCTACATTATGGATGTCTCCCGTTCGCTCACTCCGGCGCAGCTTCAGCTGAGCAAGATGGAACTGAGGGCGGCGGTGTCCGCTCTTTCCGAGGGCTCGCTTTACCAGGTGATTTTCTTCTCTGGTCCAACCTGGTTTGCGCATCAGCGGATGGTGGAAGGCGGTGCACGAGGGGAAGACGTAGTCATTGCGGACGGCGATGAAAAACTGAACTGGAGTAGTGGTTTCGGTGGTTTCGAATACGAACGAGGCAACGAAAATCTGCCTGGCGGAGAGTGGCGCGAGGCCACTCCGGAAAATATCGCGTCTACGCTGGAAGATATTGAGGTGGTAGGCAAATCCTACGGAACCACCTGGCATTTGCCGTTGACTATGGCTATGAATCTGGAACCCGCACCGAAGAATATCTATTTTCTGACGGACGGGGAAACGGCCCGTCAGGACCAGGTAGCGGAGGACATGGTGGAAATGGCGCAGTCCAGAGGCAATGCAAAACTCAACACCATCGCCCTGATGGTTCCCGGAGCTTCGGTGCCGCTTCACAGGATGGCATCGGGCACAGGCGGGGAATATTCTCTCGTGATTGCCGGTGGAAAGGTATTGAAAGATGACGCGCTTAGAGAATACCTTGATGAAAAGGATATTACTCTGAATGATTGATTTGTTCCCTTTCACCGCCGGAATTCGATTTATTTCAGGGTGCCTCCACGTCGGCGGCATTCTTCTTTTTGTATCAAAAAGCGGCTGGTCTCAGGAAGTAGATGATATCCGGGATATCATGATTGAGCGGCCGCCGGACAGTATCGTTCCGGTGATTTTATGGATAGCGCTGATCACCGCTATTTTGGTGTTCAGCTTTTTTACGCTCCGGAAGTTCCTGCGGAGGAAAGTAGTGGTGACCGGGCCGCCTCCTGAAGCGATTGCGATAAACCGATTGCGCGAAATCAGCAGTCAGGTCGATGAAATGGCCCCGAATAAAGCGAGTCTCGAAACTTCTGAAGCGGTGAAAGATTTTCTCACGGCTCAATACGAAGATCCAATCCGCTATGAAACGGCAGAGGAATATCTCACCCGAATTTCGGTAGCCGTGGAGGGGAAGGGCGCCAAATTACCGCCGACCCTCACGGAAGAAGTTCGCTCGTTTATGAGTATCAGTCAGGAGTTGAAATTCGCCCAGCTCAGAGAGGCAAAAAGTCGGATTCCTTCGCTCATTCAGCAGGCGGAGGCGATCATAGGCATGGCGATTCGGGAGAGAGGCGGAAAAAAACGGCGGTAGCAGGGAACTGATTCAACAGGGTACAATCCGGGACCTGACAGGGTACAATTGGGACTCCGCCCCCGGGATTCGAAGCCGCTCCTGATTGATATGGCTGAAAGCCGTCATGAGTCTGCATGTAGCAGAAATTCGCATACCAGAATTTTGTGGTGGGAGTATTCGGTTTTTATTGTAAAGGTTTTCAGCAGTTGGGGTTCGGAAGAGATCCAGACCTGATCAAATCGGAATACGGGAGATTTTTGCGGAAAGGTATTACCGGTGCCCCGGCCTGAGCGCAGAAAGGCATCGCCGAGTCCGACTTTTTTCATCGGCCGGAAAATGTCGTCCCCGTGCGGTGTCGAAAAATCGCCGGCTACGATCCGCACCGGTTGACCGGAATTCGGTGTGTAACCGGCAACAAAGCGGCGGACCGATTTCCGGTTTTTGATTCTGGTTACTTTCATCTTTTCCCGGGCTTTTTGTCGCCAGAATTCATTTTCGGGAATCGCCATTTCCAATTTCACATTGGTGAGATCGAGGAGAAACCCTTCCGCGTGTCGAAAACGGGCATGAATGGAAGGAGTTTCTTCATCCGGGGCAAATGTCAGGAACTGGCCATCCCCAATGATCGCGGTGGAGTTTGCTTCGACAAAAGAACCGCGGGCACCAAAGAGTTTTTCGGTCAAAATCGTGATATTCGATTCATCGGGAGCTTCCTGTAGGAACAGGATGTCCGGTTTGAGCGCGATAGCCTGCTGGGCCGCTTTCAGGGTTCCATTCCTGCAGTTGATACTGACCAGTTTCAGTCGGTATCCGTCCTGTTCTGTTTTTTGCGAGCTTTGCTGGGATACGGCGGACCGGAAAACTCCCCAGGTCTCAGCAGAGGACAAAACGGCGGTGAGAAACCAAACCGCGAGAGCAATGTAACTCAAACGGGAGCGAATCAGAACCGCAGCAATCGCGGAAACCAGTATGCCTGGTAGAGCCCATATCCAAAAGGGGATTACGGTGATGAAAGTGAGGGAGTCCCATTGATTGAATTTACAGACCCAGAGCCCCGCAAATGCCGTGAGAAGCAGAGGGGGAACCAGCCAGCAAAGGACAATTTTGAAATGACGCCACACAGCAAAACTGTAGCGTCGATTCGTGAAGCTTGCAAAACGCTCTGGTGGCGTTTTGTTTGAACCGTATGCTTGATGATTTAAAACGAGAGGTCCTGAAAGCCAATTTGATGCTGGAGTCGGAAAAACTGGTTCGTTTGACGTGGGGTAATGTATCCGGAATAGATCGGGACAAAGGATTGTTTGTCATTAAGCCGAGTGGGGTGCCGTATTCCGCTCTTGAAGCGGGCCATCTCGTGGTGGTGGATTTGGAGGGAAAAGTCGTGGAGGGCGATTTGAATCCTTCCTCAGACACTCCTACTCATCTTGTATTATACCGCGAATTTGAAGGCATCGGAGGCATAACGCACACGCATTCAGTGTATGCTACGATGTTTTCCCAGGCGGGAGTGGAGTTGCCATGCCAGGGAACGACCCATGCTGATCATTTTTACGGCACAGTTCCCGTGGTTCGCGAACTAACTGCGGAAGAAGTGGCTGATGACTACGAGACCAATACAGGCCTCGCCATCGCGGAATGTTTCCGGGACAGAAACATCAGTCCATTGGAAATGCCGGCCTGTTTTCAGAAATACCACGCACCGTTTACCTGGGGTAAAAATGCAGTCGATTCGGTAAAGAACTCGGTTGCGCTTGAAGTCTGCGCTAAAATGGGGCTGGGCACCTGGCAGTTGAATGCCAACCAGCAGGGAATCCCGGCCCACATTCTGAACAAACATTATCTGAGAAAGCACGGGCCTGGTGCGTATTACGGGCAGAAATCATAGCTGAAGAGAGGCCGTTTAACGTGGATATCGAACTAAAAAAGAAACAATATTTTCAGGTCAGTAACGGACTCTGGGATTACCTCGGGCAATACGGGCGAACGTTCGATTTTCCCTCGATTTACGAGGATCTACATCGTTTTTCCCAGCTTTTTCCTCTGTTTGACCGGGAAGGGAATGACACCCTGTGGAAAAGCTGCCGCTACGACGATTCGATTCGCGAAGGGCTGAAGCAAAAGCTCACGAAAATCTATTCACTCCTCAAAACCGGTGATCACCGGGTAGTCGATCACCTTGATCTTCAACGGGTCGACTACTGCGAGTTCGGCAATTCGCGGCCGTTCCGAATTCGGATCGTAAATCTGTATAACGACAACTACGATAATTTCTATGTAAAGGTAGCTGATTCATCGCGAATTTACGGACTCGAACTGGAGCACATCCTTTCTCCCAACCGGATCAACTACCTCGCCAATGGCAACACGCTGATTGAGGAGCATATCGCCGGTGTGCCGGGGGATAATTTTATTCGCGACTATTTTGATCGCGAAGAAACCAACCGGGTGCGGATCGCAAAGGAGTTCGTTAAGTTTAACGAACGCTGTTTTATCAGGCTGTTAGGCGACATGCGCAGCTACAACTACGTAGTCGACATCACTCCGGATTTTGAAGAAGTGCAATACCGGGTCCGGGCGATCGATTTTGATCAGCAGAGTTATGAAGGTCGGAAGGAAATGTATCTGCCACAGTTTTTCGAAGAAAACAAACCCGTGGTCGATCTGTGTACTTCACATCTCAATTATCAGACCATGAACCAGTATCGCGACGAGGAACGCACGCTAATTTCGCGGAGGGTTCACGCATCGTCCCGACGGTTGAATTTCCTGTGGGATGCACTTGTACCGGATGAAATTTCGACGCAGGAAAAGATCATTGAACTTCGTGATGATTTGAACAATTACCATTCCACCGATGTTTTTAATCACTGCGAAACGATGGGCGCACTGGTGAAACAAAATGTGGAATTTTCCCTCGCCCAGACAGCCAGTGAGAGGTTTTGACAATTTCGTTGATAGCCGCGGTTTCGGAAAATGGTGTCATCGGCACCGGAAACGGGGGCATTCCCTGGGACATGCCGCGGGATAAAGCTCATTTCAGAAATTATACGGTCGGAAAATGGATGTTGCTGGGGCGTAAAACTTTTCTTGAAATGGAGGGCTGGTTTTCCGACCAGACTCCGGTTGTGCTGAGCCGGTCTGATCAATTTGAAGTTCCGGGAGGATATCGCGTCGAAACAATCGAGGCGGCCGTGGCGTTGGCACAGGACCATCATGTTCCGGAGATGGTCGTCTCCGGAGGGGCTACGATATATGAATTATCTCTCCCTTTTGTGAATAAAATAGTGCTTACGAGGATTCACGCCAAAGTTGACGGTGAAATATTTTTTCCGGATGTCCCCTGGGAGCAGTGGCAGCTGGTGGAGTCGATTCAATATCCGAATGATGATGAGAATCCCTATAATATGTCGATGGAGGTTTTCGTTCCAAATAGATAGGAAGCATTGATAAAACGTTTGAAAATCAGGTTGATAATTTCCCGTTTTTGACAAAAGGATGGCGAAAAGAATCTTGAGAGAGATTAAAAGCCGTTTATTGGTTAGCTCCTGAATTTTACTGTGTTTTGAACTGGATATCCCTGGCTTTCCGAAATCTGACCCGCAACGCCCGACGTTCGATTACAACGATCGCTGCGGTTGCCTTGGGGTTTTCCGCGGTGAACATTTTCGGTGGCTTCGCCGCCTACATGTTCGCCAGTATTCAGGATGCGCACATCTACGAGCAGATTAACGGACATGTTCAGGTGTGGAAGAAAGACGGCAGAGGCTATGGCGGTATGGAGCTGGCCGAACATCTGCTGACCAAAGCGGATATTGAGGAAATCGAAGCCTTCGCTGAGAATGATGACCGGGTTGAAATAGCGGTCCGGATGCTTGAGGTGCAGGGCAATGTCGATTACGAGGGTAACAGCGGCAACTTTATGTGCCAGGCGATGGTTCCCTCCGAAAAAGACCTGATTCACTATCGGTCGACAGCTCTCCGAAGCAAAGACGGCAAATTTTTTGAAGGCGAAGCGATTACCGACGAAACGCTCGACGGAATTGCAATAACGCCGGGGATGAGAGACCGGATGAAACTGGAATTCGGCGATCAGGTGGTGTTACTGGCCCAAACCGTGGAAGGCCTCTTGAATGGCGAAGATGCACGGGTTGTTCAGGTACTCGATGTGGTTTCTCAGGCCCTCGATAACCTCTATATTTTTATGCCTCTGGATCTCGCTCAGCGGCTCTATGATACTGACAGTGTGAGTAGTGTCCGGCTGCTGTTGTACAACGACGACGATACCGATGCCGTTCTGAAATCGTTTCAGGAAAAATTTGCTGATAAGGAATGGGATATTCTTCCGTGGTATGACGTGTCTAAGCTCTACAAACGGACCAAAAAAATGTTCAACATCATCTTCGGCCTGGTTTTCGCCATCATTGCCATCATCGTAACCATGTCGGTGTTGAATACGATTGGAATGGCTGTTGTGGAGCGGACCAGGGAAATCGGCACGTTACGCGCAATCGGATTAAAACGGCCCGGAGTGATTAAACTGTTTGGCGTGGAGAGTGCTATGCTCGGAATCATTGGGGCATTGATTGGTCTCGCGATTACCTACGGATTTTCCTACATTGTTCATACGATTTCCCCCGAATGGGAGCCGCCGGTAACGGCCCGGTCAGTGGTTTGGGAGATCCGGTTGGTTCCGGTTTACCTGGCTATTACTTCCATTCTTTTAATTGTCTTCACCGCACTGGCTGCAATCGCTCCCGCGAGGCGTGCTGCCAGACAAAGCATTGTCGATTCGCTTGGCCATGTGTAACCCCTTGCCTCAACCAATTACAAACTTTAAGCACAAAACATGAAATCACTTCTCTTCTCCGTATTCTCTCTCGTCCTTGCCGGGCAGTTTGCTGCCGCGAATGATCAACTCCTGCGTGATGCCGAACGTTATCGGGGAGTCATGACGGGTAATCAGGGCGTGCAATGGAGAGTGGACGTCGATAACTCCCGGGAAGGATCCAAAAAGGCAGCCTTTATGGCCGTTTCGCAGGGAAACAGAATTTATGCCGAAGTCATCGAACCGGAAACGGCAAAAGGGCGCAAATACATCGCTTCCTCCGATGGTGATATGTGGTTCTGGAAGCCGGGATTGAGCCGTCCGGTAGCGGTTTATCGTCGCCAGCGTCTCTCAGGCGATGCGGCGATCGGGGATATTGCTTCTACCAGTTTCGTCGACGGCTACAGTGTTGTGTCTGCAT
>JARGOZ010000037.1 GCA_029213025.1 Verrucomicrobiales bacterium | reverse complement strand
CCGGAAAGGAAAGGCAACCCTCCTGATTTTCTACCTGGGAAAAGGCTGCCCCCACTGCATGGAGCAGCTTAACGAATTCGCTCCCGCAAATAGTAAATTCCAAAATGCCGGGATCGATATCATTGCAGTGAGCACGGATTCACCCGACGGCCTCGCAGAAACATTTGCGATTAACGAAGAGGGCAAATCCCAGTTTCCCTTTCCTTTGATATCCGACTCCAACCTGATGACCTTCAAAAAATACCGGGCTTTTGATGATTTCGAAAACCAGCCTTTACACGGAACTTTTCTCATCGATCAGGAAGGCCGGATTCGCTGGCAGGACATCGGGTTTGAACCTTTTATGTATTCCGACTGGCTGCTCGAAGAATGTACCCGTCTGCTCAGAATGAACCCTTCAACATAAAGTTATTCGATACATGCGGACCGACTTATACCGGTTTGTGCGCTTACTCCGCAAGTTTGTAGATGATAACCTGCCGGTCCTTCGCCCGCAATTCCTCCGGATCTCTGGCGGAATGGCGGGCATAGTTTTCGCCCTGACCTACGGCCAGAAGGGATCGACCGTCGATACAGCGCTCGATCATGAAATCATAAATCGCATTGGCCCGGCGCTGGGAAAGAATCAGGTTGGAGGCGTCCGAACCTTCCGCTGAAGAGTGGCACTCGATTACAAACCGCTCGTTTTCCAAAGCAGGGTTAATCAGTGCATAAGCCAGATTTTCGAGATAAATGGAAGATTCGTGGTCAGCCAACTCATCACTGCCCTCTTTAAACCTGATCGTATGAGTCGTGAGCCGGGAAGCGGGTTCAACGCGATAGGCGATTGAGGGCGTGGGTTGGTAATTACCACCCGAATGACGGGATCGTCCCGAGCTGTCGAAGCTGCAGTATTTGTCGCGATGAGTTTGGCCGTCCTTAATTCGGTATGTCGAAGGACATTTTTTGATCCGGTGTTCCGTCCCCATGCCTTTGGGTAGCGCTTTCGGATTGATCCGGACTAACCTGTCCTCAATGGTTCCGGAGGAACCGCCCCGAAGAATTTCGACCATTTTTCCGGAATTGGGGATTCCCTCGACAGTTCCTTCACCCGCTGTTTTCGGAGAACCATCCTCTGATTTGGAGGGCGGCAAGAACAGTGGTTTCACATTTACGAGAGCTTGATTCCCGGCGTTGGGATAGACAGATGTCACCAGTTGACGATCCATTCCCGTGTCTTCTTTTTCAACCTTAACTGTTTGAATAGGAAGAGGTAATAGATTCATCTGAAAAACTTTACTTCCCTGGGAATACCCGACGCCAAATGCAACGAAGCAAAGGGAAGTCAGGATGGAAAGTTTCGTTTTCATGAGTGCTCAGGCTTTTGAGTGAACCGCCCTAAAGCACCTGACGAATAAACTACTGATTTATGCAGATAAAATGGTTCGAAATTGAACCGCGCAGAGTGCAATCAGCCTCAACATTTTATAACCTGCCACCGAGCGACCGTACCAGTTGCTGCAACTGCTGATTTCCGGGCTGGAGATCCAGCGCCCGCTGAGCGTAACTCAGAGCCTGAGCGGCTTTCCCGGCGTCCCGACATATCGCAGCGGCTCCCATGAGGTATTCCGGATTATTCGGATCCAGTTCGGTGGCACGCTCCAGGTAGGTCAGAGCCTGCTCCGTTTTCCCAGTAGAATTCAAAGCCACCGCATAGAAATACTGAGTTTGCGCGTGGTTCGGCATCAGTTTGGTAGCTTTCGCCAGTTCCGCGATCCCCTCCTCATGCCGCTTCATCCGAATCAAAAAACGGGCAAGTGCATCGCGTGCCTGACCTTCGTTTTCGGGTATGGCGGCAGCTTCCACCGCCGCACGAAATTCTTTTTCCGCCTCTTTGGGGCGGTTCAGCTGAAAAAGCAACTCAGCGAGATTGATCCTCGCAGGAACAAATTCAGGCTCGATTCGCGCCGCATCCCGATAAGCATCCAGCGCCTTTTCCATTTCGCCGGTGTCGGTATAAAAAAGCCCGAGACCCATGTGCCCCGCTGCGCGATCTGACACCGCTTGCTGCCGCGAAATATACTCTTCCGCCGCTTTGTCAAAATCAGCCTTTTGCGATTCGGTGAGATCATTTTTTGCGGCAGCCAGAACCCGAACCGCTTCGGTGCGAACGGATCGAACCGGATCCTTGAGGAGCGGGGCCGCCCAAATGGCCCGCTGTGAAGTAGGGAAAGGTAGCAACGCAGCCACCGCGGTCTTGCGCACATTAGGGTCTTCATCCGAAAGCCGCTCCGTGAGAGCTTTGAAAGCATCCGGATCTCCCGCTGCGAATCCGAGTTGCTCCACTGCTGTGGCTCGCACAATGCCGGGGCGATCCAGATCTCCGGCCAACGCAATCAACCGGTCAAGCGATCCCGGGTTGCCCTGACGAGCCTCGGCAATAATTTCACCGTAGTGGGAATTTCTCGGCCCCCTGCCCCAACGCTCAAAAAAGGCCTCCGTTGCCCAGTCGACATCTTTGTCCTGGTGGCAGTTGGTGCAGGCATCCGGGGTGCCCAGTTTTTTGGCCAGATCGGGTCGTGGAATTCGCAAACTGTGATCCCGACGGGCATCCACAACCATATAGTTCTTGGTCGGCATATGACATTCCACGCACTGAGCCCCGGTGGAGCCTACCTGATGAAAATGATGCGCCGGAGTATCATACTTCTGTGGAACATGACAGCGCACACACAGCGCATTCCCCTGCGCCAGCGTTTTCATAGTGTGGGGATGGTGGCAGTCCGTGCACCGAACCCCGGCGTGATACATTTTACTTTGGACGAAAGATCCATATACATAAACCTCTTCATCAACCTGGCCGTCATGGTGATACAGTTGATCGGTCAAAATCGAGGGCGAATGGGTATCATGAAAAGAAGCGCCGGCTTTGTAATTGGGTTCCATCAACTGCCGGTGGGAATGGCAACGGGCGCAGGTATCCACCTGAACGTCTGATTTCAACGCCACTGTCCTCTCCGGCTGTCCGGTCTCCGGGTTGACCACCCAGGCACCGGGTTCAGGCTCCTTCAGCCGCACCACGAGGCCTTTTGACTGCATATATTTCTTTACTTCGTCGAGGTTGGGAACTTCCTCTCCGGCTTCCAATTTTGCCCAGTTCACATGAACCGAGCCGGGACCGTGACAGGCTTCACAACTCACATTGATCTCCGACCAACTGGTATGGTATTCGTTCTTTTCGGAATCAAAATTTTTCTTCAGATTGGTCGAATGGCAATCGGCACACATGTAGTTCCAGTTAAAATGCCGCTTGCTCCAGTGAAGTATATCATCCGGCGGGATTTCCTCATCCGGGTAGAGGTGATACCAACGCTGACCACCTTCCTCTTTCGGGCGCGAATCCCAACATACCTGTAGCGCCTGATATCTGCCTCCGGGAAACGGGATCAAATATTGCTGCAGCGGATAATGGCCAAATGTGTAGTCGATTTTGTAGTCCACCCGCTCCCCGGCTTCATTCTCTGCATTCACCCAAAACTCATCGCCTTTCCGGTAAAATTTGGTTTCGCGACCGAAGTGCTCGAATGTCACATCGGTAAAATCGCCTAACACCGTCTCGTCTGTTGCCGGCAACATGGCTTTGTGGTGGTCACTTTGCATCCATTCACCGAACTCCTGTTCGTGGCAGGTTTTGCAAGACTTCACGCCGACAAATTCCGCTTCCGGAATCTCCGTGTAGGGCGACACGTGACCACCGGATTCGGTTGTGCTTTTCTTTGAATCACAGGAATTCAAAAAAATCGCCAGGAACGGTAAAATAAAGAGCTTTCGCAGCATTCGAATCAAATTTCCGGCACTGTACCCTGTTTAGTCAGGGACTCAACAGGGTACGGTCCCGCATTCAACAGGGTTCAATAGCGGAATTCGAACTTGTTCTTGCTCATAATTCTGTTCCTGCTCTATTCATTTCACCCCGTCGGACTCCTGAAATCATGAAAGAAAAACTCACCTTCATCACCGCAAGTGCCGGTAGCGGGAAAACCTACCGCCTTGTGAAAGAGGTCATTGAAGCGGTTAAGGCAAAACAAGCCAGCCCGGGAAAAGTGATCGCCACCACATTCACTGTTGCGGCCGCGAATGAAATGAAGGAGCGACTCTCCTCCGGATTTCACAAAGAAAAACTCCACGACGAAGCCGCCGAACTGGAGACCGACGGCCTGATCTCAACCGTACACGGAATTTGCTTCAAACTGCTCAACCGCTTCGCCTTCGAAGCCGGAATTTCGCCCGACATCCGGGTTCTCGACGAGACTGAAGCGAAGCTTCTTCTTGATCGATCGATCGACGAAGTGGTCGATGAAGAAGTTCGACAGGAGGTTTACACCCTCGCCAGCCGCCTCGGCCAGCGCAACTCCCGAACCTGGCAATGGTTCTGGCGACGAGACGTAAAAACCATCGTCGAAAACGCCCGATCCAACGACATCCCGCTCTCCCGTCTCCGCGAAATGGGTGAAGCCAGTTGGCAGGAAATGCAAAAGGAACTGGGAAAACCGGCGGCCGACCTCGACCAGCAACTCTGTGCGAAAATTGATCAATTTCTTGAAAACAGTCAGAATCCGAAGTTCAAAAACACGGCGGAATACCGCAGGCTGATCAGTGGCATCAAAACCCGGCTTTCCGCACCGAATTTTCCGTGGTCGAACTGGGAGAAACTCACCAAAGAAAAGCCCGAGTCGAAACTGAAGCCCTTTTCCGACCAGATCGCCGAGGTCGCAGCGCGGGTTCAAACCCACCCCCGGCTCCAGAGCGATCTCCAAAATTACATATCCCTGCTTTTTTCCATTGCCGAAAAAGCCGGAACCAAATTTGCCGAATTGAAGGTCAAACGAGGTGCCGCAGACTTCGCCGATTTAGAAAAAGCGACTCTTGACCTGCTGCGCGACAATGCCGGGGTATGCGACGTCCTGTCCGGGGAAGTCGAACTGCTGCTGGTTGACGAATTTCAGGACACCAGCCCGATCCAGCTGGCCCTGTTTGCGGAGTTGGGTCGACTGGCCAAACGGGTCATCTGGGTGGGCGACGTGAAACAGTCCATCTACGGCTTCCGAGGATCCGATCCGGAGCTGGTTTTTCAGGCAGCGAACGGTGCGGAAAAGCGGGAATCTCTCGAATTTTCCTGGCGCTCACTGCCGGGCATCGTCGGTTTAAACAACCAGATGTTCGCCCCGGCCTTTGAGAAAAATCTGGCGATCAAACAGGAGGAAACAATCATTCTGCCGAAACGGAAGACGCCGGCCGAAATCAGCCCGGCGGTGGAAATCAATGAAATCTCCAGCGGCGAATCCTACGGCAACGGTCGCCCCAAATATCTCGGCAGCCGACGCGCCTCGGTGATCGCGGATGCGGTGGCCGACCTGCTCGACCGCACAGATCAATACGTGGTCGAAAAATCCAGCATCACCGAAAACGATCTGACCGGTAAAACCCGCCAGGTAGAGGCCGGGGACATCGCAGTGCTGGTTCGAAAAGGATTCAATGCGGAAAGCATCGGAGCACAGCTTCGCACCCGGGGCTTCGATGTATCGATGACCGGTAGCGGTCTTCTTTCGACACCGGAAACCACCCTCGCCCTCGCCTGCCTGCGCCGCTGGATCGATTCCGCCGACTCTCTGGCGGCTGCGGAAATCGTCGCGCTGGAATCCCTCAACGATGTCGAAGACTGGCTCGAAGACCGGTTGAAATACCTTGATAAACTGGAGGGCAGCGAATTCCGGACACCCTGGGAGATGGAAAAATCTCCCGCCTTGACCACCCTTCTCGCCGCCGCCAGGGCGGATGAGTTTCGCTTGATTAACTCCCCGCTGGCCTCCTTTGACCGGGCCGTCCAGGCTGCGGATGTCAATCGCATCGTCTCCGCATGGGGGCCGGGAGAAACCCGCGCCGGACAGCGTCTCGCAAACCTGGAGCAACTGCGCAGCTTTATCGTCGACTACGAAACCCGCGCCGGGGAATTCGGGACGCCGGCAACTCTCAACGGACTCTTCGGTTGGCTCGACGACCTGGAACAAACCGGCGAAGATCTTTTTCCGAAAAACCGGACCAAGGGAGCCATTTCCGTCGGCACCTATCATTCCTCAAAAGGGCTCGAATGGCCGGTTGTATATCTTTCCGATCTTTCCGAATCAGCGATGACAACCCTTTACCAGCTCCGAGTCATCCGGAATAATGAATCCGAAACGGGGGAACTCGACTTTGCCGCACCTTTGGCAGGCCGCGAACTCCGGCTCTGGGTCCACCCGTTCGGCAAAGGATATCAAACCGGCGGCATTCATCCGCTCGATGTCGCCCTTGAAACGAGTGACACCGGGGCACGCGTTGCTGAATCCGACAAAAATGAGCTGCTCCGGCTTCTCTATGTGGGAATGACGAGGGCCAGGGATCGAATGATCTTCCTCCACGAGCCCTGTTCCTCCCCGCTGTGGCTTCAGGAACTGGGCATGAGCGAGGCTCTTTCCATTTTGAATCGAAATCTGTCAATCCCTACAACTCATCGGGTTTTCGAGTATAATCCGGACAACGAAACCGGCGAACTCCACTCTGCAAAAACGATCCGGCTGGCGCGGAGGGAAGAGCAAAAAACCACGAGAATTCCGGCCAGCCTCACTCCCTCCGGTCGATCCGGAATCGAAGGCGCCACTATTGCGGAGACAAAGGAATTCGGCTCCCGAATCAAACTGGAAGGCCACCTTAATGAAAGAGATTATGGAGATGCCATGCACCGGATTTTCGCCTCTGAAGTTTTTCAGCCCGGACTGGAAAACAAACAACGTCTCGATCGGATAGCGTCGATTCTCGACACTTTTGATCTTCGGAAACACCTGAAACCCAAAGACATTTTACAAACCGTGGACCGGTATCGGAAATTCGTGAACGATACCTTCGCACCACAGTCGGAGGAGGTTGAAGTGCCATTTTCCGTGATCAACCAGGACGGCCAGAGAATCACCGGATTCATCGATCACCTCCTCCACCTCGCCGATGGTCGAACCGTCATTCTTGACCACAAGATTTTCCCCGGATCACACGAGCAAAGACAGTCCGTAGCCCTGGGATACTCCGGCCAGCTTTCCACTTATGCTCGCTGTATTTCCAATGGTGCAGAGGTCGAAACCTGGATTCACTTTGCTACCTCAGGAACCGCAATGAGGGTTGCGCTTCCTGAAACCGCCTAGAATTTCCACATTTTCCACCGCAATCATTCCTTGCGGGAAATTCCACACAAAACGTTTAAGAAAAGTTAAATATTAGCTCAATTGAATATTTGCCAGATCCGAAAAAAACTGCTAAAGATTTTTTCGGGATAACACGACCAAAATGATCAACACAAACCAGACAGTTACGGAATAGACCGCTTTAACAAAGTATGGAACTCCGTATCGCAGACACTTTTCAAGACTCATTACTACAACTTTCGGACAATGAGCAAAAGGCAATTAGAAACACTGTATATGACCTCCAGGGTGACAAATCTCTTCCTTCCGTAAAATTCCACCGCATAGCACGTTCCAAAGACAAAAACTTCCGGTCTGTTAACGTGGACCGCAATCTGCACGCCGTCGTACACAAGACGAAGAAGAACGTACTGTTGTGCTTTGTCGGCAAGCAGGACCAGGTACGGAAATGGGCGGAAGTACGCAAAATCGAGAAGCACCCCCGTACCGGAGCGGCTCAAATTGTCGAACTGCGCGACAAGGTAATCAACTTTCCTACCCCGGAAGAATTGCCAGCTTCGCCCGGGAAAAAATATCTTTTCGCCAAACTTACCGACGATGACCTGCTCGGCTATGGTGTTCCTGAAGAGTGGATCAATGACGTCCGCAGCGTGACCGAGGATTCACTCCTCGAGTTGGCCGACCACCTTCCCCAGGAGGCAGCCGAAGCGCTTCTGGAAATCGCCACCGGCGGCAAGCCTACCGTGGCAAGCAACGGCAATCAGCCAGAATGCGATGAGGGATTCAGCCACCCCGATGCGCAACGTCGATTCCGACTTGTTTCCGATGAAAAAGAGCTCGCACTGGCTCTCGATTATCCATGGGAGAAATGGACGGTATTCCTGCATCCTTCGCAAAGAAGAATCGTAGAACGCGATTACAAAGGCCCCGCGAGAATTTCGGGTTCTGCCGGAACAGGAAAAACTGTAGTTGGGCTTCACCGGGCTCTCCACCTGGGCCGCAATAATCCGGCTGCCAACATTTTGGTAACAACGATCAGCGATGCCCTTGCGCATTTGATCAAAATCAAACTCGACCGGCTGGTAAGCCCCGATTCCGATCTGGGCATGCGCATCACGGTCAAGTCGATTAAAGAAGTTGCCAGAGAACTTTGGGCGCCGCTCCACCCCGACTGCAAAATAGCGGAAGGAGACGAAGTCGACGCTGCGCTGATGGAGGCAACCTACCGCCTCGACGAAAGCGGTTTTACCAAAGCATTCATCCACGACGAATGGGATGAAGTCATTGATGCCCGCCAGGTCAGCACCTGGGAGGAATACAAAAATGCGCCCCGGGCCGGTCGGAAAAAACGCCTGTCCGAATTGCAGAGGGACCGGTTGTGGAAAATTTTCGAAGAAACCAAATCGATCCTCAACGGGGCCGGCCTTCGTACCTGGTCGAATGTTTTCTATACTCTCGCAGAGCAACTCAAAACCGGAGAATGCTCAAATCCATTTGATTTCGTTGTCGTGGATGAAGCTCAGGATATTGGAATTCCCGATTTACGTTTCCTCGGTGTAGTTGGTGGCAACCGCCCCGATGGATTATTTTTCACCGGTGATCTGGGACAGCGCATTTTTCAGGCTCCATTTTCCTGGAGCAAAGAGGGCGTCAACATTGTCGGACGCACCTACACACTGAAGGTGAACTACAGAACGTCCCATCAAATCCGGCAGCGTGCTGACATGCTGCTCCCTGATCATGTGAGCGATCTGGACGGAAATGTGGAAGACCGCAAAGGCACCATTTCCGTATTCAACGGTCCGCCTCCGAGTGTGAGACTTTTTCGCAATGCGAACGAGGAAATCAAGGCAGTGGCAGATCAGATCAAAAAATTGCAGAAACAGGGATTAATCAACGAGGAGATCGGAATCTTCGTGCGCAGCCCTTCGCTCATGTCCCGGGCCCGTGCTGCGGTGAACGCAGCGGATGCCGACTGGAGGGAACTGGGTGATACCGACGAATTTACCGCCGGACAGATCTCGATCAGCACCATGCATCTGGCCAAAGGGTTTGAATACCGGGCCGTGATTGTAATGGCCTGTGATCGCGATGCGATCCCGCTTCAGGAAAGAGTTGAAGAAATGTCTGTCTCGGAAGAGGTCGACATGGAGGAAGTGCTCGCATCGGAAAGGCAACTTCTCTATGTAGCCGCAACGAGAGCAAGAGATCAGTTGTTTTTCACGGGCACACAACCCGGCTCAGAGTTTCTGAAGCCGATGGAGTTGACCGAGTGATTTTCAAGCCCCGCTTTCAGGCGGGGCTTTTTGTTGTCTCATATCCGGACTTTTCCCAATCCGGAATCGCAGCTAGCCTTGCGACGATGAGATTAACCAGAATGATACTTCCGGTCCTCGCTTTGGCATTTGCATTCGGCACTGCCCAGGCGGAGGAGAAGAAAGCATCACTCGCCTATTATTACATAGACGGGTGAATGATGTGTAACAAAATAAAGGTCATAGTTGATGATCTAAAAAAGGAGTACGCCGACGAAAATATTACGTTGAGCACCGTGAAAATCGGCACACCCGCTGCTGATGAAGAAGTCAAAAATGCCGGTCTCGAACTTCACGGCATCGTAGCGAAAGCACCCGACGGAAAAGTGGTCGAAGCTATCGAAGGACACAGCTACGGAAAATCCAGGGTAAAGAGGGTCGTTAAAAAACTTCTCGACCCCAAAGGCTAGAAGTTCCCGTCTAATTTGCGGAAGCGGGAGAGATCCCGCTTTCTGCAATGGATTGAACGGATCTACTCTTCCTCAGGCACCAAAGCGGAGTTGGCGATCGTTGCCTGGCGGTTATCATACAGGCGGACCAGGCTTTTTTCCGTGCCGGTGCGGAGCACTCTGACTCTGGTTCCTTTGGTCAATTTTACCTGTTCCCCTCCCACCGTAGCGAAAACCTCTTCGCCCTGCACAAGGGAATAGGCATTGGCCTTCTTCGCGGATGCGTTGGGACGGAAAATCGAAGTCAAAGTCGGCTTTGGTGCCGGCGGCGGACTGTAAGGTTGGAACACCGGAGGAGGTGAAGATGGAGAAGGCGCTGCGTTATTGGAACCGGGAGCCGGTTCAGGTGATTTCTTCTTACCGAACATCGAGAACAGAGTCTTTTTTTCGGGAGGTTTTACCAAAGCATCCGAAGCCGCGCTGTTTGTCAGATCGGGAACCGATGGAGCCGTCGAGAAAGACGGAATATCTGAAGCGGGATACTCAGGAGCTAGAGGTGTATCGGAAACCATCGCAGCACTCACTGACGGCTCAACCGGTGGAATCGGATCAGCGGCGGGAGATTCAGTATTACCGGTTTTGCGAAACAGCCCGAACAATCCTTTTTTCTGTTCTTCCTGCTCGACATCATCTGCGGAAGGCCCCCGGGAACGAAAAACATTTTGCGGAGGCATCGGAACGTTTGATACCGAAGGGGCCGGTGCGGACTGATTGCCCACGTCAACCGGACCATCAGCCAGGGCATCGGAAAAATCCGGTGCTGATTCCGGAGGTGCGTTGCGGGCTTTCTTCGCGCGGAGTCTGGCGGCCAGTGAACCACCACTACCCGGCATCTTGATGTAGGTTATCTCCGGTTCCGGTGGCATCCCGGAAGTTTCATTTTCGCTGTCGGGATAGGTAGCCCCGGCCGCAGGCTCCCCGGAAGACGGCTCAGGATCGGAAGATTCTGAAAGAGGTGGTGGATTGGGATGCGGAGGATTTTCTTTCAGGAACTCCGCAGCGGAACCCGAGTCGGACGGTATCCGGTAATGGCGAACCGTGGACATTTGCTCTTTGATCCGCTTTTGACGACGAGCCCGCTGAATGGCCTCTTCCTGTAGATCTTTAGCCCTGTCTGTATTGACGCGGTAACTTCCGGTAGTTCCCAGTAGATCGTAGTATCGGTCGGCTGTGACTTTCATCGCCGGGTTATAGAGAGGTTGATTCGACTGCACGGTAGTGGTCTGCAAAGTTCCCTGGACGACCGAAGAATTCGGAGTTGGCACGTTTGCATCCGCCGGTGCCGGAATGATGGGCTTGAGCGAGCCGGAGGAATCGGCGGGGAGATTTCCCTGCTGCGCTGCCGCTATCGAAACCAGCCCGAGGAGGGTACATACGACCGGAGAAAGAGGTAAAAAGCGTCTCATGTAAGTGTTTCAACGATACTGGACATCATTTTGATGGAAAAATCCAGGCTTTTGCCCCTGTTCCAACAGGCTCAACCCTTCACGATACCGCCGAATTCCTCGCAACCCGAAAAATGCATGGTGATTTTCGCTGGTCATCCGTTTCGAATTCTGGTAGGCACATACGGCGTGACAATTATGCTCCGTGAGGCCACCGCCAACCTATGAAATTTCTGCTCGGTATCCCATTTCTGCTGATCATCTTAATCGTTTTTACGATTACGATTCTGGTCAGTCCCGGAGCACTTGATCCCGAAGCGGTGCCTCTTTTTTCCATCGCTTTGCCTTCGGGTGCACTGTGGCATGCCACACGCGGGGATTTCATTGTAATGGGCGGAATCATATTCTTGTTTTTGGAAATACTGAAGTCGATCCGGTTTTCCATCGGAGCGATAGTGAAACACACCTTTTCGATGTTGATTTTCATCGCTCTGCTTCTCCAGTTTATTCTCTGGTCATCCGCCAGCAATTCCACTTGCGTTCTATTGATGATCATCAGCCTGCTCGATGTGGTCGGCGGCTTTGCCATCTCCATTTCCAAACCCCGCAAAGATTTTAACCTGGGCGGGATTCACTGAGCCCGACTCATTTCAATTCTTTGCGGAACTGCTGCAAAGCTTCCGAAACCTGCCCGGCAACGTTTATATATACTTTCGCAAACGGGGGCACAAACCAGGGATAAGCACCTATCACATCGTGCAATACCCGAATCTGGCCACTGCAATTCGGTCCCGAGCCAATCCCTATCGTCGGCACAGATATATTTTCCGTTATCCTGGTGGCGATATCCGTGGTGATACTTTCCAGGACGATCATCGCTACCCCGGCGTCCGCCAAAGCGCCGGCCGCTTCGAGGAGTAGACGACATTCTTCATCTGTCTTACCTTTCTTTTTGTATCCCCCCTCTTCGCGAACTCTTTGCGGCAACATGCCGAGGTGACCTACCATCGGAATATCATTTTCCACCATCGCGCGCACTTTTTCCACCTGGCGGAGACCGCCTTCGATTTTCACAGCATGCGCGCCGCACTCAATGAGCTTTTTCCCGTTCCTGACCGATTCATCCGGTGTTCGGTAGGTATTAATTGGAAGATCTGCGATCAAAATTGCGTTTTTCACCGCCCGTCCGACGATCTCGGTGTGGTAAAGCATGTGGTCCAGAGTCACACCGGTGGTATCCTGCATCCCGCCGACCATCATACCCACAGAATCTCCGACGAGAATCACATCGATCCCGGCCTCATCAGCAAGGCGTCCCATCGGATAATCATAAGCTGTCACGGAAGAAAAAGGGCGCTGCAAAGATGCAACACGTTTCGCTATTTGACTGGTCCGGGACTCGCTGGGGTGACTCATTGTGACCTCACTATCGCCGTCGGATAGTTGCGGTCAAAACCCTAATCGGTCATTTTTTTATAAAATATTTTTGATAAATTTTATAATTACCATAACTTACTATCAGACCGATTCAGTTCTTATAAACCACCCGAACAAACAGTGAATACAAATATGACAATAACAGGGCAACCTGCGGTGCACCACAGTGATCCATTCATCGGACTTGGTCCGGAGCGGATTGACTTCGAAATCTCGGCCCACAAGCGGTACGACGAAAAGAGGCGTCCGGTCAAAAAATCGAAAGACGGTCGACGCAAAGAAACGGCGGCCACTCCATTGAGAATCAAATCCAAATCCCGCATCAGCGACTTTCAGTAATTCATACAACCCAAACGACGAAACCACAATCCATCGAAGCCAAAACGAATCCAGAATAAGAAGTTCGTTGCCGGATGAGAAAGCTGACTGACCGGGAAACCGGCAGTCAGGACCGGCCCCAACGTTCTGCCTGTCTGGAGGCATCAACTCCCAGTTGCGCGTCTAAGGCCGAGAAAGACACGAAAACAAACTAACACACAGATTTGTCCCAGGTGGACAATGGTGAAGATGGATGCAACGAGGGCGGAGCTGTGAGGCTCCGCCCTCACTCTTTTTTCGCGTGAGAAGTATTCAAAAATGCCTTACCCTCGTTCTTAACGTTTATGATTCGGGTTCCGTTTCCCATCAGGAACTAAATGAACATTGAGAACAGGCTCAAACTATTCCAAACAGAAAAGACCAAAATTCTGGGCTTCGGCAGGTCGCACCTGCGCAGTGTTGATTTGGCCCGCCGTCTCGAAGCGGATGTGGAAAAGAAAATCAGGAAGGCGAAAAAGGAATTCACCTCAAAACAGGTCTTCCTGTTTTTCCTGTGGGACACAGTAAAAGAACGCGGCGATGAACTGTTGAGAAGGGAGCATTTTCAGTTCCGGGTTTTCGATGAGGGCACGGTTGAGTTTCTGGATCAGAATTTTATCAAACGCCCCGGCAATGGATTCGCCACACGCTACGAGGATGTCGCCCGGGAAATGACTTTGCTTCCGGAAAAAGTCCGGGCGGTTCTGCAACTCCACTATCAATCAGGGATGAGTTGTAAGACGATTGCGAAAAAGATCGGCATCCCTGTTGAGGAAGTCTACCAACTCTGGCAGCACAGTCTGATATATCTGTGGGAAACGCTGCAGAACGGAGAAAATGAAGGATTCCAGGAACCGGAAGACGAAGCTTTCTGGACTCTCGCACTGAAATACCTCGACGGTACGGCAAGCGAAAAATTCGTCGCCCAGCTCAATTCAGAGATTCACGTCAGCAAAACCCGGACCCGCCAATACAACGATCTCCGCATGATCGACGGTATCATGATCGGTTTCGGGGAACTCGACATTTGGCCCGAATGCGAACTGGCCAACGACATCATCCGCCTGCCCCCGACAAAACGACGTTCCCTTTCCCGGAAATCCAAATCCCCGAACAAGCCGGAATCTGATCATCCCGAACATCAAAGAGCAGACGAACCACCGAAATATGCCGTCCTCGCGCTGGGCATGCTCGCCACAGCCCTTTCTGCCACCGGTAATTTTGTGGAAAGAATCTTCCCCGGAAAAAGAAAAAAAGCATCGGCTCCGCAGGATACAGATACCAGGCCAAAACTCCCGCCTTCGCCCTCGTCCGAAACAATTCTGCCACCTGTGCCCGGTTCCGGACCTCCGGTTCTGGCGCACGAAGACAGGGATCAAACTCATCGTCACGGCGTTCATATCGACAAACCACCGCTTATTCCCAAAGTTAAAGTTGATCCTTCACTACTCAGGAAAATCGGAATCATAACTGTGATTGGAGGACTGGCCTGCCTGCTCGCTCTCCTCGCAATCCGGACCGATTTACTCTCCCGGTTCAAATCGCACCCGAAAGTGTTGCGCGAAGCCAATGTAAAGTTTGCCGATGATACCCCGTGGAACAGAACGTCTCTTACCTACGGTAGCTATCACATGACGGAGGGAACTTGCGAAATCTTTACATCCGATTCCGTGTCCCTGATCATCGAAGCCCCCGCCCGCTTTTCGATAACCTCCGGGCATGGTATTCGACTGGACGAGGGACGGATGGTGGCAAAGGTTACCTCACGCACCCCCAAAGGATTCACGATAAAAACTGATCGATTTACGTTTTCCAGTTCCGAAGGCGAAATCGGAGTACTTTCCGACAAGGACAGCATCGACCTCATCGTATTCAACGGAGCGGGAACGGTGGCGGAAAAAAACAGAGCCGTAGGACCGGGAGAAGGCCTGCGTTTTTTCGATATAGGAGAGCCGGAAAGCATTGTAGCCCGGGATCAGGCGCACCGGTTTCCCGAATCAATTCCTGTCGTTACTCCTAAATCCTACGGTGACAATTTGATCGTGAATCACAGTTTTGAAATCGGCCTCTTGAGCCGCAGCTGCAAGACCGAAAGACTCTACCGGGACGTTCCTCTCGCGTGGAAGGCCGGTTGGCAAAAAGACGGAGTCTGGACGGATGCTCTGGAACAACACTCCGGCACAGTTCGAATAACCGATGCAATCGGAGGATTACCTACACCGGCGGAAGGCGAACGATATCTATGGGTCAATCACGGATTTGTCGCCCAGGAGATACATGATTTCGAACCAGGAGCCGAATACCGGCTGTCGGTCCAAATCGGCTCCCACCGAAACTTTGGTCCCGGTGCCGGCCATCTGGTCCGCCATATCGGCGGGAATGTGTTCCGCTTCGGCATCTGGTCAGGCAGTGAATGGTTAGCTGAAACTTCCGGTCAACTTGAAGCCGGGCAACCCTTTCAGGAAATGCAGATGACTTTCCGCTTTCCGGAAAACGGTCTGCCCGGAATGATCCCGGTGCTGATGTTATCAGGCGAGACCCGGATTTTTTACGACAACATCCAATTAAAAAAGATGCCGTAGCAGAACGGATTGCTATGACGACAATTCGTTCTATACCATGGGAAAAACTTTCGAGCAGATCCAGCACACGATAAATCCTGCCACACCCATAACGGTAAGTAAGACGGAAAATGTCTTCAGTGTCTCGGTTTCGGTGAACTTCGCCATTCTGCCTACTACCCAAAACCCGCTGTCATTCATCCACGGTCCCGGTTTGGAACCACACCCGATCGCGAGGGCAAGATACACAGGGTGAAAACTGAGCATCATCGTTTCGAGCAGCGGTGCCACTATACCGACTCCGGTAATCATGGAAACAGTGGCAGAACCCTGGGCAATTCTCACCAACGCTGTGACGACAAAAGCAATAGGTAGCAAAGCATCCCCGGCATTGGGAAACATAGCGACCAGCTCCTGAGCGATTCCGCTTTCTTTTAAAACCTGGCCGAAAGCTCCGCCCGCCGCGGTAATCAGAATAATAATTCCTGCACCGGAAAGGCTGTTTTGAATCAAGTCCTTGATACTACCGTCGCTTTCGTTTCTGTATTTCGTTGCGATGAACAAAGCCACTACAGCACCCAAACCAAGAGCAAGGTTTTTATCCGCCCAGAATCCCAACCAACCGGGGTCCTGATCCGCCAGTGCGCCACCTTTTTGATAGGGCATCATAGGGAAACTCGTTGCGGCGATCAATATCAACGGACCAACTACCGGCAGTAAAGACAGGAACAGGGAGGGCAAAGGTCTACTTTCCAAAACATCTTTATCCGCAGCGGCCTCATCATCCCGGAACGGTATATCAAATCGCCGGTTGGCCCACTTTGCATAGATATACCCGCAGGCGATACAAATGACTCCCAGGACCAGGCCGGCCGGGATCATCACCCCGAGACTGACGCCGAGAGAATTAGCGACGTACAGCGGCCCCGGCGTGGGCGGCACCAGCGAGTGCGCCATGCTGGCGCCGGCCACTGTGGCGAGAACACAGAGCACATAGGTGCCTTTGACCTTTCGCGCGTAGGATCGCAGCAGTGGAAACATCAAATAAAACACCGTATCGAAAAACACCGGGATCCCGAGAATAAAACCACTGGAAAGAAAAGCGATCGGAGCCCGTTTGGCACCGAAAAGGCCGAGAATGGCCTTCACAATCCGCTCCGCAGCACCGGAAGCGAGAAGACACTGACCAATGATCGCGGCGAGGGCGATAATAACCCCGACTTTGCCGCAGGCCGTTCCGAATCCACTCGTCACGGCGGTCACGGCTTTGGAAATCGAAGTCCCACTGGCCCCCACCGTAGATGACAACACCGCCACTGTCAGAGCTCCGAGAAGCAGGGAGACAAAGGCATGAAGTCGCAGGGCGATAATAGCCCCGAGGACTACCACCATTCCTGCCAAACAAATCGCAAGAGCACTCATTGCGACGGTTTTAGACTCTGGTCAGGAATGTGGAAAGCGAAAAAAAGGACGGAATCAGTTTTTCGAAGGCTTCTTTCTTCCAAATCCTTTAAAAAGACCGGACTGTTTGGCATTGGCCTCACCATCGCCGGTGCCTCCGAGTGCTTTGATAAATTCAGAAACCGTGGCGAACCGGTCGGATGGACTTAAACTCAGAGCTTTCACCACCGCCTCATTAATATGAGCAGCAAGGCCGGGGCGATACAAAGACGGCGGTTCCAGAATCTGATTGGGAAACTCGCCGGTGATCAATTCGTGCAGGACCACTGCTAAACTATAGATATCGCTCCGGGAATCCACTACAGAAATCCCGTCCACCTGCTCGGGAGACATATAGCCAATTGTCCCCAGAGTCATTCCGGTAAGAGTCAGTCGGGGTGCGCCGGATTCTTCGGAAAATGCGATACCAAAGTCGGTAACTTTTATCTTCCCTTCTGAATTGATCAGAATATTCTCCGGCTTCAAATCCCGGTGCGTCAGGCCCGATTCGTGCACAACACCCAGGGCATCGGCAATCTCCCCGGTAATTCGTATCGCTTCATCGATTTCAACTTCCACACCGGTTCGGAGTCTTTCGCGCAGTGTTTGGCCTTCGACCAATTCCATCACAATTCCAACCGTCGACTTGAGGTCGATGAATTCGTAGATTTTCACCACATTGGGATGAGACAGGGAGCCCATAACCTGCGCCTCCCGTGCGATCCGCTCTCTTTGCAGGCCATCCGAAATATGTTCGCCGGTCAGCAGCTTGATCGCTACCAATCCCGGACCGTTTTTCACCCTGGCTTCGTACACAGTTCCGGCAGCACCCCTGCCCAGCACGGACCGGATTTCATAGCCGGGAACTTCAGGAATTTCATCTTCGTCCTCCGGCGGATTTTCATCCACGGCGAGCCGCATAAGGCTCTGCGGGTTCAATCCTTTCAGCCGCCCCCGCTTCATGCACTTCTGGAAAGTTGAGCCATCAGATAGCGCAGTTCATCATCTTCATCCGTCCCGTCGAGTTGCGTTTCCCGGATTTCCGCACGCACCGTTTCCCGGAACCTGGATCGGAGACGATGAATCTGTATTTTAGCGGCGTTGGCAGTCATGCCCAGCGCAGCACCTACTTTTTCAAATTCCTCTTTACCGGTTTCCTCCATGAGAAGGGGTTTCATCAGTTGGAATTCTTTACTTTTCCCCCTCGACTCGGCGTGTTGCTCCAGACTTTCGAGTGCCTTTTCAATAACAGTTAGGGCCCACTGCCGGTCGTAAAGTTGTTCGGGAGATTCCCCTTCAACTCTCTCTTCGGAATACCAACTCTCTGCTTCGGTATAATCGAAAGAAATCTTCTCTGTTTTCCCGCCCCGTTTCGCCGCATTCAATTTCACAGCTTCATCTTTGGCGTAGCGGCGAAATGCGGTGAGCAGAAAGGTCCGCAGCTTTCCTTTTTCCTGATCCGCCGACTCAAACATCCGCTTTTCGACCAGTTTGACAAAGAATCCCTGCACAAGATCCTCGGCGTCGGCTGAATTCCAGTTAGCTCCCCTCGCAAAGGCATAAAGCGGGAACCAATAGCTCTCACACAGCTCTTCAAGCGCCTTCTCCGCATCCTCTCCTTCGCCCTTTACATCAAGCACAAGAGTCCATCGGGTAGGCTGAAAAGCGTGTTTGTCCGAGCCGGTTTTTTCCATGTTTGCAAATGTAATCGGACTGTGATCAAATGTCACCAATGAAGATCGGGCCATCTTCGACTTCCAATCTTCCCGAAGTCGAAGCGTTAAATCAGGACATCGGCGAAAATTATGAAATCACCGAGCTGATTGGTTCCGGTGGGATGGGGGCGGTCTATCTCGCTACTCAGAAAGGGCTGGAGCGGCAGGTCGCGATCAAAATTCTTCCCGGGGATATTGAGGGTCTGCGGAAACGCTTCGGCAAAGAGGCACATGTCCTCGCGCAATGTTCCCACCCGAACATCGTATCGGTGTACGACTTCGGCGAAACGAAGAGCGGGATTCCGTTTATCGTCATGGAATACGTGCGCGGCGGGGACCTTCAGCAAATGCTCGACCGGGGCAGGATACCCTTTCAGGACGGCTTTTCGATGCTGCGGCAGATTTGCGACGGTCTCGCCTATGCCCACTCGCGCGACCTCGTGCATCTCGATATTAAACCCGCCAATATTCTCATCGATGACGAGGGTATTGTAAAAATTGTGGATTTCGGTCTCGCCCGGATTATCGGAGAGAGTCCTGCCCAAAGCTCGATCGGCGGAACGGCTCTCTATTCCGCTCCTGAAACGATCAATAACAAAACCGGAATTGATCAGCGGGCGGATATCTACAGTCTCGGCATTGTAATTTACCAACTGCTCACGGGGGATCTGCCGATGGGACTCTGGATGCCGCCTTCGGAAGTTGATCCCGGTCTGCCCCGCGATTTCGACAAAGTCGTGGAAATGGCTCTGAAAAAGAATCCCGCCGTGCGTTACCAGAATATCGTCGAGCTGGAAGCGGATATTCTCGATATCTATTTTTCGCGCCCGGAAACCGAATCTGAATCAGAAAATCTGGATCATCCCGAACTACAGAAACGACTTTGGTATGTATTTCTCGGCCTGGTCGTCTCTCAGTTCCTCGGAATCGGTTTTAATATCTGGTTTAATCAGCGGCATATTATCCCGCTGTTTTTTGAAGGCGAATCCTACCGTTTTACCAGTGCGGTAAATGTTTACAATTTGATTGCCTACATCCCACTGCTGTCGATCTGGGGCTGGGTAGTCTTTACTTTGCCGAATCACAGAAACGCAAAGAGGCGGGTGATCAATCTGCCCTGGATCGGTGCCGGGATTTCGGCAATTGGCTGGGCCGGATCGATCCCCGGACTGTGGTTACCCCTGCGGGACGCCGGTGCAGGCTACGCTTTACAGCTCTCTATTTCGGTCTGTATCGGGGCGGCGATTGCACTGTCCCAGGTATTTCTGGTGATCGATTTACTGAGCCAGAAACTGCTCTACTCGCATTTTTTTACCAGAAGTGAAAAACCGTGGTGTACTCCGGGCGGATTGTCTCTTTCTCTGACCCGACGAGGTTTAATTTGGACGATTTCTTCCGGTATTTGTCCGGTCATTGCTCTACTTCTCCTCGTTGATGAAGAACACCGGCTTTTTGCCGGAACAGCTGCACTTGCCTGTATCAGCTTCGGCTTTTTCGGCAGTTGGCTGCTCGGGCGTCTTGTCGTCGATCCACTAAATCATCTCGCCGACGCAGCGGCAAAAGTGGGCTCGGGGGATTTGCGAACCAGGGTTGATATCGTCGGGTCGGACGAACTGGGTATTCTTGGTTACGAGTTCAACCGTATGGTCGCCGGTTTGCGCGAACGAAGATATATCCGCGAATCACTGGGCAGGACTACAGAAAGAGCCGTCACCGATGCAATTTTAAACCGCCCGGATGCTCAGCACGGTGTGATTCGCGATGTGGTAGTTCTCGCCGTTCACCTGGATGGCTACGAATCGCTGATGACGGAGCTGGAACCGGATGAAGCGATTCGGCTATCTCAGGAAATCAATGATTCCTTCACCCGTCCGGTCGAGCGCTTCAAGGGCATGCCCCACCAAAATCTGGGAGAAATATTCACCGCCGTTTTCGGTGCCACTCCGGAATCAACAGACTCAGCGAAAGAGGCGGAACGGGCAGGGAATGCCCTGTTCGAGGATCTGCAAAATATTTCACCCGAAGAGGGATGGACTGTCGGTATTGGGATTGCCGCCGGGGAAGCATTGACCGGTACGCTCAAAGTACCGGGCGATAGAGAATTTCTGGTCGCCGGAGAGGTAGTGGAAAAAGCCGTGCGCCTGGCGAGAGAAGCCAACGGGAAAATCAACAGCACGGTTTCCTAATCTCTATCCCGCCGCGGAAATCGCACGCAGCTCACGAGCCAGATAAATTTTCCTCGCAGTTATATAGCCGCCGATTCCGACAGGTAGGAAGATCACAGCGAAAATCACGAGTGGATACCATACCGCGTAAGGTTGGTTGATTACCAATGCCACCACGCCGAAAACCCCGCTTATTACCCCTGCTACTGCCGCGATGATCATCGTGCTCGTTACGAAAAGGCGGCCTTTCCCAAGTCCGCAGAGGATGCCGCAGAATGCGCCCCACACACCGCACGCCGAACCACCGACAGCGCCCAGCTTCGCCGCGAAAGTGTCGCTCCACCAACCACTGCGGTCGGCACCTGTATGCAACCGGTCACCAGGTAATTGATACAAGCCTACGTTTCGGAATTCGACCTCACCACCGCCGGGAAGAATCAGATTTATTTCAAGTTGTATAGGTAATTGTTTTCCGTCGCCGAAAAACGGCAGCAGGAACGGACGCCACTCCGAGCTGCCCGCCAGTTTCGCCATCGGCCCGAAATTCCCGAGGGTTCGGGAAAAATACCTGCCTCCCCCTTCATAGACTGTCCACATTTCCACAAATCCGGTTCCGGAGACTCCACTGTAACGAATTTCACCGCCGACAGCATGATTCCGTTCCTTGATCGGTGGATCTTTTATTTGTAGCAGGGATATAGGTTTAGGGGAGCCCGTTTCAGATTTTACCGGGTCCAGCGCAGCGATGCCTTCTATCTTTTTCCAACCAATCTTTTGGATCGGGTCATCGTCTGCCAATGATGTAGTAACAGAGCCGGACAGCCAAATTACACACAGAGAAATGAGGCTATTTTTCATGGTTATTTTCGAGTTCGGTTTCATGAGCTTGAAGCAGTGTTTTCAGAGTTTCCGCATCGATTTTTCCGTCGGCAAAAAGCGCACGAACCGTCATCTCAAAAGCGGATCGTTCGTCAGCTGAATCGTAGATTCTGATCTTTTCAATCAACCGGTTCAGGCGCACCCGAATGGTCGGGTAGGTAATTCCATATGCTTTCGCAAGATCCTTGAGAGAACCGGATGCGAGAAGAAACCGTCTAATGAAAGCGACATCTTCATCATTGAGGCATTCCAGCCAGTTTTGCGGCTCCTTTTTTGACATTATTAAAATCGAATTTAATAAAATTAAAATCGAATTTTAACAAAACACAAACCATTTTTCACAATATGAAATACCGGACGACACAATCGTACCCTGTTAGGCCTCGGATTGTACCCTGTTGAATGACTGACTGTACCCTGTCAGGTCCTATTTCGAAGCCTGGAAAACGGCTTCGTTTACCACTTCACCCGCGTCGGAATGGTGACGAAAAATCAGTTCTTCGCCTTTCGAGAGAACGGACAGATAACCGCCGTCAACCCGGAGAAACCGGTGAATATCTTCCCGATAGTCTTCCTGCTTCCAACCACCGGCATGCGCATTGCTGGCCGGGCCACAGGAAAATTCATTTAGCTTGGTCCGCGGATCTACAGAATGATACTGCCAGTGCCGGTCTCCACAGATAATGTAGGCATTGTTTTGTGTAGCGAGAAAGTCGCGGATTTCATTACCTTCGTGACTGAATACTTGATTGGAATGGTTGTCGTTTTTGCCTTTGTCGCGATCGGGTCCAACTACAGGAGTCGGGCTGATGAGTATCCGGAAAGTCGCATCACTCGCGGCGAAGGTTTCTTTAAACCAGGCTTTTTGTTCCTCTCCCCATATAGTCTTTTCCGGACCGTCGGGATCCGTATTGGCACTGCGAAAATCACGCCCTTCCACCAACCAGATCTGAACATGTTTCCCCCACCGCTGGGTCCGGTAAGTAGAACGCCCGTGCATCGGAACCTGTTGAACAAAGATGTCGAGCCCCTTTTCGAAAGTAAAGGTTCCCATGTCCGGAGACTTCATAGTCGGCCAGCAGTCATTCGTCCACGCATCGTGATCGTCTTTGATAAAGTAACTGGAAACCTGATTATGAAATTTTACATTGGTAGGTAAAGAATAGGTTCGCTGCCAGTGGTAGTGCGCCAGATCCGGTGTTTTGGCGAGACGGTCGTAGTAAACAATATCCCCGGTGTGAACAAAAAAATCGAGATTCGGATGCTGGCGAATCATAGCGGGATAGATATTGAAACCTTTGTCATTGTCGCGGTCCCGGAAGGCCTGGCCGGTGGATACCGCGAATTCAACTTCGGCGGTCGCATCGGTTTCTTCCGGAGCGGTGCGGAAACTTCCCTTGATGGAGACTCCCTTGCCGCCTTCGGGATTTCGGGATTCGACCACAAACTGATAGAGCGAACCGGGCTCCAAATAGTTGAGCACATGCTGCCTCGTAAAATCCTGCTCCGGATCAACCTTTTGCCATTCGGTGAAAATCCACTCTTTTGCTCCCTCCGGTCGATACTGGATTCGCGTCGCTCCCGGAGCACCGGGAACCGCCCAGCGGATATCTGCGGCGGAAGCGGCCGGTTCTTCATACCGAACTCCCAGAACGGGTCGCCGGTTATTTTTCTTTTCAGAAGCCGGTTGGAACCCCTGTCCTTTGTACTCGACCTCAAACCAGGGCGCGCCCGCCGGGTTGGCGGACGAATTTTTGGTGAGGCGCGTCCAGATGATTGCCGAAGCTTCACTTACTTCGCCGATTTTGCACCCGCATGCCTGATGCGGACCTCCGGACGGTTGACAGGAGGCATTGGTCAGGAAAAAAAGGAAAATGCAGAGAATTCTCATAGATAAAAGGGTGCGGCTATTGACCTGCCATTTTTTTTGCCTGAGCAACGCTCTCCGCAGACAGTCGACTGAACAGAACGGTGTAGGACTTGCCGTTTTTCATGAGCAGTTTGGCAGCTTCGCCCTGAAGCCCAAGAAAACGGGCTTCGATCATTTTGCCGTCACTGCTGGTCCACTGGTGAAATTCCCGGTTAGGAACGGCCATGGCAGCCCCGGTTTCCGATCCGCCATTTTTGACCCATTCCTGCTCTTTTTCGGCCGGATTGGCGGCATCGATGACGGCGCCTTCTTTAATCCATTTGGCGATAGTTTCGAGTTCCCGGTCCGGCAGTTTCGAGCCCTTGCGCGGCATAAAATCCCGATCGCTTTCGGGCAGATGCATTTTTTCCAGAAAACTGCTCTCTTCGGGGTTCCCGGGACGAATGATATTAAATTTTCCCACCTGGTAGTCTCGCATTTCGTCGAGGTTTTCGAGATCCAGATTGCCCTTGGCTTTGCCGCCGGCGTGGCAGTCGAAACAGTGCTGTTTCATGATGGGCAGCACATCTTTTTTGTAGTCAACAGCGAGAGCTGGAACGGAAAACAAAACAATAAAAATAAAAAGAGGCTTCATGAAAAATCGATCTTCACGGGGTATAACAGTTTAGTCCGCTTTTGTTACCCACTCCTCGATCTCTTCGTCAAGAAAAAGTCCGTCGAGGGTTTCTCTCGCCCAAGCCTGGTCGTTTGCCTGGCGCTTCAGCATGCGCACCGCCATGACCTGCACAGCCGGTTCTTCGCTCCACACCGTCTCAGCAAGGCACCTCCAATGCTCGCCGGGACGGAATTTCCGCGGATTTTTAATCTGTTCATCACAACTTTCGCAAATCATGATGCAGTTCTCAAACTGCGGTTCGGCAGGCACAGGCTCAACCTCGTGCGGGACGAGTTTAATCCCGGAAGACTCGCAGAGTTCGCATTTGGATTTGGCTCGCCGCGCCAAATCTTTGCCAAATGACGATAAAACCGCCATTCGTTCCTTATGTTTTTCGAGTCCTTTCGCCATGCAGGCAACTTTGCGGATTCGGACGGAATGTAAACGGGATTATCGAAAACTACGACGAAAGAGCGACCTCTTCTTTCTCATCGGTTCGGACCGGAGTCAGCAGACGATCAGAAAATTTAACCGGAAAGTGAACTTCCTCTTCCCCGTAGATCTTCCGAAACACCTTTTCCGGATCCTGTTTCAGCTCGACGATTAATCGGAGCAATTCTTCATAATGCAAGGTCTTACGGTGTAGCCTCCGTTGTAGCAAACGCTCCTGATCAGCGAGAAAATCAAGCTTCTCATGAAAGGAATGAAATTCCCGTAATGATCTATCAGTCAATGCAGGCGGATCGACAGGAACCTCTCCGGTCGCCAACTGGAGGTAATGAATCGTGATCCGTCGCCCCACTACGATCCGGTCTCCGTCACACAACTCGCAGGTGCCGATGGAAATCCCGTTCACCGTCGTGCCGTTCCGGGAATCGAGGTCAACGATCTGATAGTTGCCCCCGTCCATCCGGCGAAATTCGAGGTGCTCCGAAGAGACACTGGCCCGATGAATCTGGATCTGGTTCTTCCCTGTCCTTCCAAGGCTGACACAGGGATCACTCAATGAAAAATGCACCGGCTTTTGTCCGCCACAGATAATGAGATGAGATGTTTTACCTACTGTCGAATCCGAAGTGTTCACTTCGAAAGATAATCCGGAAACGTATGATTATCTATATTTTTTATAAGTATCACAAATCCTGATCACCGTCTACCGTGTCTTTTAACTTCGCCAAACCTCTACGGATGCGAGCTTTCACAGTTCCAAGAGGTTCCCCGAGCAGTTGAGCGATTTCCTTCTGGGTAAGCCCTTCGAAGTAGGCCATTTCTATCGCTTCCCTCTGGACCGGAGTCAGTTCGAGAATGGCACTGCGAACCGCCCGACAGGCATCCCGTCTGGTTGCCGCCTGGCTACCACTGACTCCGCAGCTGTTCGTGGGATTGATCGTTTGTTCCTCCTGGAAACCGTCTCTCAATTTAGCCCGGCGCTGTTTCATCCGGATTCGGTCAATCGCACGGTTTCTCGCCATGGAATTAAGCCAGGTCACAGGCCTGCCGCGGCTTTCGAGAAACTGCCCCGCTTTCCTCCACAAAGAGAAGAATACTTCCTGGAGCACTTCCTCGGCATCGCTGTGATCGTTCAGCACTTTGAAGATCGTGGCATAGAGCAGAGATTCATACCGGTCATGCAATCTCTGAAAGCACTCTCGATCCCCGTTGGCGATTCCGCGGATATCTAAAGCATCAGCTTCATCAAATTGTTCTCTTTCATTCGGGAGGATCTCTTTCATGAGCATAGCTTATTTTAGAAACAATTTTGGTCAAAATCTTTATTGATTAGAGTTTCTAATGGAATTTCCACCTGACTATAAGCAATTGTGTTCCCCCGCTGGAATCGCACTATGCATAGATTGCCATAGTGCTTGCAGCAGTTGCCGTGCCGAGCGCACCAAAAGGTTGCTTCTATCCACCAGTCCAATCCGGGAATTTCCTGATTTCCACTATTGTGCAGGGAATTCCGATCGCCGCTTTCCAAATTTTCACCCGGATTACAGTGGGCACTGCGGCAACATCAGCCTAACATAGGCCATGAATTTTTGGGACCACCACTCATGGCTTTTTGTTGTGGCCATGTTCTTTTTTCCCCGGTTGACAATGCTCTTCGCCACTTCGTTCGGTAGCGGCTTCCTCTACTGGCTGGGCTGGTTGTTCGCCCCGCGTTTCACCGTCGCCGTCATCGCGACGATGCTGTATTCCGACACAAATATCGTCATGGTTGTACTCTCGTGGATCTGGGCGCTGGGCGGGGAATCGGCTGAAAAACGAACGGTCGTGACCACCACAAACCGCACCAACCGGATAGCGAAATGACGGGCTTGCTCTCTTCGGGAGGACGAGACTAGGCTCCCGGCATGCATTGGAAGAAAATTTCCGCCCTTGTCTGCCTGGTTGTCTGTTCACTACTTGTTCCCGCTAAAGCCGATCCGGTGGCGGACTCTGTCGCAATCATCCGCAAAACCGGCCCGGAAGGTGCCGGTAGCACCGCTGCCGCTGCTGCATGGGAAACGCTCTCGAAGCTGGATGCATCGGCCATCGTCCCGCTACTCGAAAGTATGGACGGTTCCGGGCCAGTCGCGAAAAACTGGATTCGATCCGCTCTCGAAGTCATCTTCACCAAAACGGCCAGGGAATCGCCGGACAGCCTTCCCATGGGTGATGTAGAATCTTTTCTGCTCAATACCAGGCACCCTTCCCCGGCGCGGAAACTCGCTTTCGATTTGATCGCATCTGTCGATGCGGAAAAGGCCTCAGGCCTGAAGCCCCGGTTTCTGAATGATCCCTCGCCGGAACTGCGTCTCGACGCGGTTCAACTCATGATTTCGAAGGGACAAAGTTTGCTTGACGAAGGCAAAACCAATGAAGCAACGGAAGCCCTGCAAACCGCTCTCGATTCGGCAAGGGATGTCGATCAGATCAAAAAGATCGCGAAGATGCTACGGGAGAAAGCCAACAAAACTCTCGATCTACCCAAGCACTTTGGCTTCCTGATGCACTGGCACGTGGTCGGACCGTTTGATAACACAGACCGGAAGGGCTTCGATGCGATATACGAGCCCGAGAACGGTGTCGACCTGAACGCAGTATATGAAGGCAAAACCAAAGAAGTCGCCTGGAAGAACTATTTTACGACTGATGAATACGGAATGGTGGATTTCAACCAGCCTTACAATCCCTTGAAAGGTGTAGTGGGATATGCCTACACCGAATTTGAATCCGACCAGGATCGCTACGCTCAACTTCGGCTCGGCTGCAAAAACGCATGGAAAATCTGGCTGAACGGCGACTTCGTCTTCGGTAGAGATGAATACCACCGGGGGATGCGAATCGATCAATACCAACTACCGGTTCAACTCAAAAAAGGAAAGAACACCATACTGGTGAAAGCGTGTCAGGATGAGCAGGAACACGACTGGACCAAAGAATGGCAATTTCAAATCCGTGTCTGCGACGAAACCGGAACCGCCATCCTGTCAACCACCCGCAAGCCGACACCGCAGAAAGAACAGGTGGAACGCCGCCGCCCGGCCAAACCGTAATTTTCTCTACTGATGAAACTTTATACACTTTCTCTATGTCTCACCCTACTATCAACCAGCATATCGTTTGCCGACTGGTTGAATTTCCGGGGCCCCTCAGGCAGCGGAATAAGCTCTAATTGTGAGGGACTCACCAAACAACTCTCTGCAGATTCTGTAGCATGGAAAGTTCCCCTTCCCGGCAGAGGGCTCAGCACCCCGTTAGTCGCCGGCGACCGGGTTTTTCTTACTGCAGCCAGCGGGCCTGAGCAAAAAGAACTACATATACTTTGTTTCTCGTCGAAAGATGGAGCGAAGCTGTGGGAAAGAACGTTCCTCGCCACTGGGCGAACTATGTGCCACAAAAAGACCTGCGTTGCCGCCCCCTCCCCGGCCAGCGACGGAAAATCGATTTTCGCCCTGTTTTCATCCAATGATTTGATCGCCGTCGATCTCGATGGAAATATCAAGTGGATGAGAGGCCTGACTCTTGACTATCCCAACGCATCGAACAGCCTGGGAATGTCGTCCTCTCCGGTAGTTGTGGATGGAACTCTGGTGCTGCAAATCGAAAATGACTCCGAATCTTTCGCAGCGGGAATTGATACCGAAACCGGCTTAAACCGCTGGAAGATTGACCGGCCCAAAGCTGCCAACTGGACTTCGCCCATTGCTCTACTAATCGACGACACAGCCATTGCCGCACTGCAATCCAGCAAAGGGCTCCTCGGGGTGCAACCCGCGACCGGCTCCCCGGTTTTCGAATACAAGTTTGGCGCCGCTACCATTCCTTCCAGTGTCGCCTCCGGAGATACGATCTACATTCCTTCAAACGGGCTCACCGCGGTGAAAGCCCCGACTGACGGTGGAGAAGTCGAAAAACTGTGGAACGAGGGCGGACAGCGTCCCGGAACAGCCAGCCCGATCCTGATCGGTGACCGGATCTATACTATCAACGGAGCCGGGGTTTTGACCTGCGCCAATGCTTCCAGCGGGGAAAGAAACTGGAGAGCCCGTCTAAAGGGCCCGATCAGTGCCAGCCCTGTCGCGACCGGAAATCATCTCTACGTGTTCAATGAAGCCGGGCTCGGTCAGTGCGTCAAGTTAACCGCAGAGGAGGGCCGGATCGTCAGCGAAATCGATCTCGGCGAAACGATTCTCTGCACACCGGCTCTTTCCGACAACGCACTCTTTATTCGCAGCGACAACACGCTTTGGAAAATCCAGTGATGACGGAAACAATTTTTCAATTCATCACCTACGCTCCGGGTCCCTTCTGGCTACTGATCCTATTTCTACCCGGTAACCGGAAAGCGATGCTGGCAGTCGATCTTTTTCTGATTCTGCTGGCCGGGATCTTTTTCGCCAACACTGTGCCTTTGCTGAAAGAACTCTGGCCGATGTTAGTGCAACCGGATTTCGCCTCGATCAGAGAATTTACCGGATCGGAAAAGGGCGCTCTAGGTTCGTGGAATCACATGATTCTGGGAGATCTCTGGATCGGGCGCTGGGTGGCGCAAGACACCTTGAAAAGCCGACACCATCTCATCCAAAGGCTCATTTTTATCCCTCCGATCCTGTTTTTCGGGCCGTTCGGTGTGTTTCTCTATCTGATTTTTCGAATCATCAGTCGACGGGATCCCGAACTTACCCGACCTTTGTGAAAATTCTTTCCGGGAGAAGGAATCCCAGGAATTTATTTTACATTCGTGGAGAACCAAAGTATCCAGGAATCGAAAAGAACCATGGAAATTGCCTGTCTGGATTTAGAAGGAGTCTTGATTCCCGAAATATGGATCAACTTCGCGGAACGCACCGGAATCGATGAGCTGCTCGCCACGACCCGGGACATTCCTGATTACGATGAACTAATGACTCAACGGCTCCGAATTCTCGATGAACACGGGCTGAAGATTCACCAGATTCAGGAAGTCATCGAATCCCTGACTCCGCTCGACGGGGCCCGCGAATTCCTCGACTGGCTGCGCGAAACAATGCAGGTTGTGATTCTTTCCGACACATTTTACGAATTCGCAGCTCCATTCATGAAGCAACTGGGATATCCCACGCTCTTCTGCCATAACCTGACCATTTCCGGCGATGGAAAAGTCGAGAGCTACAATCTCCGTATGCCCGATCAGAAGCGGGAAGCCGTTTTGCGGTTTCGGGAATTGAACTTCCACACTATCGCCGCCGGTGACTCTTACAATGACACTACAATGCTGGGCGAAGCGGATCAGGGGATTTTGTTCTGCCCCCCGGAGAACGTCATCGAAGAGTTTCCCCAGTATCCCGTAACTCGAAACTACGATGAGTTGCGGTCGGAATTCGAGAAAGCCCGGGAGGTGTTGCGCAAGTGAAACGTATGAGAAAAATCCTTCTCATCACAGCCCTGGTATTTTCCGCAGTCAGCATTTTTATTCAATACAAGTCTATCGTCTTTGCGGCGAGTATCATGAAGCTGATCCAGGAATTCGGCAAGGTACTCACGGCCGGGGCAGCGCCGGAGAAAATCACCGAATTTTTCTTCGTCCAGGCCGAAGAAATCCGTCTGTTTGCGCAGGATTCCTTCATCGCCCAGCAAATCAGCCTCAGCCTCTTAACAGGCTCGATCATCTGCCTCGCGGTCGCTTTGTTTCTCGATCCCAAACCGGCGGTCGAAGCGGAGAAATAATTTCGCACTGATCCCGCCAATACCCGGACCGGATGCCCGTGATACTATCCGGGATGATTGATGTAAAGTTCATTGTCCCGGCATTGCTCCTGTTCAGCTCTGTAGTGGCGCAGGAAATGAGGAAAGCGGAAGAGCCGGACGAGGTGGGCCTGGTTGAGGTATCGGATGATTTCGAAAATAACTCATCAGAATCTCTACCTTTACAAACTACGAATTTCCGGCCGGAGAATGCGTTCACTGTAGCGCCCGGACTGAAAGGCAACAGTCCCTACTGTTTCACTATTACCGCCCGGAGTGAATCCCCGGTAACCGGGAGGGCAACCTGCGAAACCAACGCTGTATACTACGGCAAACACACCCCGCTACAAATGCCGGCCACAGCGGGGAAATGGAAGCGGGTTTCGTTTTTCTTCCGCACTGCACCGGGAACCCGCGAAGCTTCGTTTCGCTTCGGTCGAAGTGCTGACGGGAAATCTATAGAAGCAAAAGATCCTCACCTGCGGGACGCTAGCGAAGAGGAATTCACTGCCGCCTGGAAAAACTGGCGGGCCCACTACCCGGAACGGGACTTAAGCCCACGGCCTGGCGACGGGCAAAACCTGAAACGTTTCATCAATCTTCTCCAAAATCCCGGGCCCGGCAGAAACGAGGTCCTCGTCTACGGCATCGGTTCCAGCTATACCAATATGCTGGGCAACGGGGAAAGACTCAATCAGTGGGTACGGGCTCATTTTCCCAACGCCCCGAAAGTTGTCTATAAAAAACATGTCGGCTCTGCAGTGGCCTATGACTTCACCAGAGGATGGATGAGACAGCTTGTCCTCGGGGAAGATCCGGATCTCGTAATTCTCTATTCGGAAGGCACCGGAGAAGACCTCGATAAGCTATTGAAAGATTTTCGCAGCCACAGCGCAGCGGATGTCATCGTAGCGAGCTTACACCTTCGCGAGCGGGCCGGGGAGAATACACCTGCCACAGTTCACCAACAGCAGTGGAAAGAGGTTCGGAAAGTCGCAGAGAAATACAACTGCGAATGGGTAGACAACCGCGTTGAACACGCGGCCTATCTGACGAAACACAAGCAACCTCTCACCTGGCTGCTGAAGGACGCCGTGCATCAAAGCGATCACGGCGCTCTCGTGATAAACGAAAATATCGTTCGACACATTGTGCCGCAGGAGGTCTCCTCCACTGAGCTGGTCCATTCCGTGAAAGACGTCGAAGGCGCCTGCCGGATTGATTTTTACGGCGAAAAGTCGCAACAGGGAAAATCGATCCCTGTGATGATCAATGCTCGCCCCGCTGCTGAGTTTCCGGCATTTGTCACAACCCGAATCATCCCGGGCCCCGAAAACCACAAGCCGGCCCGAGGCAGCACCGCTGACCGTTCACCGCATATGGTACGCCTCGGCGACGTGGATAAAATCGTTTCTCAAGAATGGACCATTACCATGACAAGTGACGACGGGAACTTTGCCCTTAGCGGTTCCGTGACCGGAAAGGACGGCTTAGGGAATAATGGCACTGATTTCACCTCCAACTCCGGACAGATCACCGTGCCTACAGAACTCTGGCGGCGCAGAATTAACCCGGACGGAACTCATGCCAACAAAACCGGCGATACCTTTACCTGGAGAGTGAAGCGCTCCACAGTCGGCGAAATCGATTTCTCCGGAAAAGACGGCAAACCATTCCGGGTCACTCTGATCAATCAAATCCCTCCCCGGAAAATAACTATAGAAATAGAACCTCCCAAACAAGGAGAAGGCAAAATTACCGGCTACGAAATCATAAAGCCGGCACTGCCGTAACTACACGACATTCAGATCAATCAGCAGATACTCGCCGGCGGTTTCTTTCGCAATATGCCGCAAAGGTTCAGCCGCCTTCGGCACCATCAACGCGCGGGTATGGATTTGGGTCTCCGGACCGATTGATTTGACCATGTCAACAATCCCTTCAGCCACCAGATTTTGGTGAGCAGTCTCCCCGTCAGTGAGAAAATAGATTTCTGTAGGAACCGTCTCCAGATTCATCGCCAGCATAAATGGCAGGTGCCAGGTCGTGCCGAATGATCTTTTTACTTCTTCGACATCTTTGAGCGAGGCATCGATATTTTCCTTGGTAGCTTTTCGCCACTCACCTTCGGGTAAATTGTGATTTCCTTTCTCAAAGCGAAACTCGCCAAAACCGGAATTCCACGTCACGATTTTATCCCCGTCACGAATGACTACATTCTCCCCTTTTTTGCCACCTTCAATCATGCGCTGATGGGCAAACCAGGTCGCACCGGAAAAGAAGATCACCTGATACTCAGTCGACTCAGGCAACTCTTTGAGGGCCTGAGTGAGTTCCGATTTACACAATGCAAACTGTCCGGCGCTGAGAGACTTTGATACATCCATGATGTAGACAATCCGCCGGGATTTTTCCTCCTCGACAATCGGCTCTTCGACCACGCGTTTGAACATATTTTCCGATCTCCCGGCCCGGGACACAGGCACGGGCACAGGTATTGGCGCGACAACCGGGTCTTCCTTTGCAGACGGGGGGACCACGAAAATTTCCTCTTCGACCACGGCAGGTTCCACCGGTTCTTCCACCAATTTCTCTACAGTCGGCTCGACCGGGTCAACTACAGCTACGGGATCTACTGTCCGGTACCAGATTTGCTTCGCTATAAAAAGCCCCATACTAATCCCGGCAAGGGAAAGTAGATAGATATCCAAATATCCCAGTTCGGTAAGAATCAGTTTGGAATCGAGAAAGAAACGTGTATCAAAAAGTCCGTTCATCCTACCAACTGTTTTGCATGAAGTGATGAAGCGTAATTTTTATACCACTCTTTCGACCAGTTATTCCGGTCACAGAGGCGACCCAACTCCCGCTCATCCGCCACATTGTTTTTACGAATCGTTGCAAATGTTTCTTTCCTTACGACAAGTCCATTTTGCGGATTCCCGACCAGTTCTTTATATAAGGAAGGCATTCGCACGTAGGCAAATTCCGCCTCCGCACCGGTCATCGCTTCGCCGGTCAACTCATCGTTGGTTATGCGTTTTCCTCTTATTCGCGCCGACTTTAACTCTTCCCGCTTCTCTTCAAGTGAATCGTAAAAGCTGTTCTGGCGACGTCTCGCCCGGTCGGAATTGCGAATGATGAGATAGAGTTCCTTGGAGATTTCGGCATTCAAAGCGAGGCGCAGTTCCCTTTTTCCGTTATTACGATCCACCTTCGCTACGACATTATCGATCACCCGCGCGACTTTTTGCCCCCGCAGAAATAACCTTTCCTCGATCCTCGCCTGCTCGGCTTTCCCCGGAGCGAATCTCGCCATATCAACGAGAGAGGAAACCCGAATGATCGGAAACAGGACATCCATATCGAGCCATATGTTGCCCTCCGGATCCATCATCGAACTATCCGCCCATGCGAAATACAGGCGCTCGATCCAGGGCCCCAGGATTGTTTTCTCGTCGATAAACGATTCTTCAACCTCATTCCATTCGGGAAGCACGACACGCCCCCTAATCCACCTGTCAAGGAGGGTTCCTTCTTCAGCAATCATCTCGGTAAACTGGATACCCGTTCGTGTCCGGGATATTCATGTAGTAAAGTGTTTCGTGTACAATAATATCTAAGCGATTGACCGAAAGTCGAGAGCGAATCAGCATAGAAACGCATACACAGGCCATAAAACCGCGAAAAATCGCAGGTTTTTGACTGATAATCTCAATTTTGCCGTCGTTTCGACGGTCTACAGAGAAAAATCTCTATTTCGCGACCGGAATGGCGAGCCACACAGCAGTGGTCCCGTCTTTGCACTTGATACCGAGCCGGATATTCATTTGCCCGCACAAAACGGCCGCCGTGGTGAGACCCAGACCAAAGTGATCGTTGCCCTTGGAAGTATAGAATCCCTCGTAAAACTCGGGTATTTTGTGGACCGGAATGTCCGCAGATGTATTCCTGATAAACATATCTACATGGCCGGTGGAAGTAGCTGCCCCGGGAGGAAACACCTCGACCAGCACCGCCTTTTTCTCCGTTTCCGCCGCACTTTCCGCAGCATTCCTTACCAGATTCTCAAAAACTTCGGAAAATTTTGTCGTATCAACAACAACTGCCGGCAATCCCGGACTGGCTTGAAATTTAAAGGTAACCCCCAAATCACGGCAGATCGCCTCAGCTTTTTCCTCATGAAATTGAAACATATCCTGGAGATTTGCCGCTGTGCATTCGACGCGACCACACCCGGCTGCTGTGAGAACCTTCTTGTTCAACTCCGACATCGTCCGTCCTGCGGATTCCATCTGTTCGGTATTCTCCCTTAGGCTGTCAGAAAGATCGTCCTCCAGCAACATAAGACTGCCAAACCCCTGGATTACTCCTACGAGATTGTTGTTTTTATGGATCATACCTTTCATGAACGCCACGTAAAAATCGCGCGTTTTTCCGGATTCCAGAATGTAATCGTCAGCAAAGACAAACTCAGCCATGTATTAGAATAAGTTAAATTCCCACTAAAACAAACTAATCGATTGCCGATTTATTACAGCCGTTGGTTCGCCGTATGGCGCGATGAAGAGGCTGATCAATGCGGTTTCTCCATGAAAGTACAGTTGAACCCTGATTTTCACAGAAATGACCCGCCATTGTACCCTGTTAAGTCCCGGACTGTACCCTGTTGAATCAGTAATTGTACCCTGTTTACTCTTCGTTTTTACGGCTCTTTGCTCAGCCGGCGAACTGGATTTCAATCGCGATATTCGCCCCATCCTGTCCGACAAATGTTTTTTCTGCCACGGACCCGACTCTCATGAACGCAAAGCCGATCTCCGCCTCGATACACCGGATGGGGCAAAAAGTGTGATAACAGCCGGCAAACCTGGCGAAAGCGAAGCCATGGCGAGAATTCTGGATAAAGAGGATCCCATGCCGCCACTCGATTCCCATAAATCGCTAACAAAAAAGGAAATTGACCTGATTTCCCGGTGGATTAAAGAAGGCGCTGAATTCGAAGACTACTGGGCCTACGTGCCCCCGGTAAAGCATGATTTCCCCGCCGTGTCCGATAATGATTGGCCGCTGAACTGGATCGATCACTTTATCCTGTATAGACTCGGACAGGAAGGTCTCTCGCCGTCACCCGAAGCAGATAAAACTACAATCATCCGTCGACTGTATTTTGATCTGATCGGGCTACCTCCCACTCCTCAACAGGCCGACGATTTTCTGAGTGGTCGGAAAAGCTATATCAATGTAGTCGATGAGCTGCTCGCCTCGCCACACTTCGGCGAACGGATGGCCATGTACTGGCTCGACCTTGTTCGATACGCAGACACTGTTGGTTACCACGGCGATCAGGATCATAATATCTCGCCTTATCGCGACTATGTAATTAGGTCATTCAACCGCAACCTGCCCTTTGATCAATTTACTATAGAACAACTCGCCGGCGACCTTCTGGAGCAACCGGACAAATGGCAAAGCGTGGCATCCGGTTACAACCGTCTGCTGCAGACTTCGCATGAAGGCGGCATCCAGGCCAAAGAATACAATGCCATCTACGCAGCCGACCGGGTCCGAAATGTTTCCGCCGTATGGATGGGGGCAACCGTAGGCTGTGCCCAGTGCCACGACCACAAGTACGATCCCTACACCATCAAAGATCACTATTCGCTCGCCGCCTACTTTGCCGACATTCACGACGACGGCTACAACGGCAACGCTCTGCCGACAAACAGGCCACCGGAAATGATATTTCTATCCGATCAACTGGAGTCAGATCTCGCCGTAATTCGAGCAAAGATGGAAGACCTGGCAGGAACAGAAATTCAGCCGGAGATAGAAAAATATATCACAAATAGAACCGCACTCGAGAAATCCCTCCTGGTAGGCAAAAAATCAAAAAAGGCCGTAGAGAAGCAACTGAAGGAAATTGAACTGGAAATAGAGAACCGGTTCCCGGAAAACAAAAAGGCAGCATGGAGAAATTTGCGCAGTAAAGAAAAACAAATACTCAACTCAGGCCGCCGCACAATGATAACCTCCGCCGAACCGCCACGGACGATGAGAGTTCTCCCGCGAGGAAACTGGCAGGACGACAGCGGCGAAACGGTCCGCCCCGGAGTTCCGGAATTTTTGGGCTCGATCCCCGGCCACACCCGGTTGGACCTCGCCCGGTGGCTGACAGATCCGGAAAACGGAGTCGGCGGCTTAACCGCCCGGGTTTTTGCCAACCGCTTCTGGTATCTCTTTTTCGGAACAGGTATTTCCTCTTCGCTGGCTGACTTCGGCGGGCAGGGTCAGCCTCCGGTCAATCCCGAACTACTCGATAACCTTGCAGTGTTTTTTTATGAGAACGGCTGGGATAGTAAAGCTATGGTAAAGCTTCTCGTTACCAGTCGGGCGTATCGGCAATCCTCCATTGCCTCGCCGGAACTTCTCGCCCGCGATCCCTACAATCAACTCGTGGCCCGCCAGTCCCGCTACCGCCTGCCGGCCGAGGTCATTCGCGATAATGCTCTGGCGGTAAGCAATCTCCTGATAAAAGAAACCGGAGGTACCAGCGTAAAGCCCTACCAACCTGCCGGCTATTACCGCCATCTCAACTTTCCCAAAAGACAGTATAAAAATCATGACGACAAGCGGCAATGGAGACGCGGTGTCTACGTTCACTGGCAGCGGATGTTCCTGCACCCCATGATGAAAGCGATGGATGCGCCGAGCCGCGAGGAATGCACCGCCGAGCGACCCCGCTCCAATACACCGAACGCGGCACTCGTACTGCTCAACGATCCCACCTTCGTCGAAGCCGCCCGGGTTCTGGCTCAGAGAATACTTATCGAAGGTGGCTCGAACTTTGATGATCGTCTCGAGTTTGCCTACCAAGCTGTATTAAACCGTCCTCCGGATACCGGTGAAAAATCGGTATTCCAATCTCTACTGGAGAAAACAGGAAATACCTATCTAAAATCCCCGGAGACAGCGGACCAACTTATAGCCACCGGGCTCTCCCCCACACCTCCGGATCTCGATCCTGTGGAACTGGCTTCCTGGACAGCCGTGGCACGTGGGTTAATCAATTTGAATGAAACCATAACCCGTAACTGATATGAACCCAGCCACCAGAAGAACCTTCCTCGGGCAGTCAGGTTTCAGTCTCGGCTCAGCCGCGCTCGCCTCGCTACTGGGTAACGGAACAAGTTTTGCCTCCGCAGATCATCCGGACACACCGTATTTCGCAGCCAAAGCAAAACGGGTGATCTTTCTGTGTATGGCAGGCGGCCCGTCTCACCTCGAGACCTTCGACTACAAACCAAAGCTAAACGAACTGGACGGAAAACCGATGCCGGAATCGTTCACCAAAGGCCAGCCGATTGCCCAGCTTCAGGGGCAGGAGTTACAAGTTCTCGGCCATCAAACCGAATTTAAAAAGTACGGCAAAAGCGGGCTTATGGTCAGCGACTACCTTCCGTGGACGGCAAAAATGGCCGATGATATCGCAGTGGTAAAAAGTATGGTTACCGAGCAAATCAATCACGACCCGGCCCATACGTTTATGAATACCGGAACGGTCATCAGCGGGCGTCCCTCGATGGGTTCGTGGGTAAACTACGGGCTCGGTTCGATGTCCGAAGATCTGCCGGGTTTTGTAGTTCTGACCAGTGTTGGCGGGCGGAACCCTCAGCCCATCGCGTCGCGTCAGTGGTCGTCCGGTTTCCTGCCGGGAAAATACCAGGGTGTGGAGTTTAATTCAGCAGGCGATCCGGTTCACTACGTCAGTAACCCGAAAGGAGTATCCGCAGGGCAACAGGCGGCTCTGGTCGATGCCATCAGCCAACTGGACAGGAAACGCAATTCTATAGTCGGTAATCCGGAAATCGACACCAGAATAGCCGCCTACGAAATGGCTTTCCGAATGCAAACCTCCGTTCCGGGTTTGATGGATATTTCTGAGGAACCGCAAGCCGTCCTCGATCTCTACGGCGCGAAACCCGGCGACGGTTCCTACGCATCCAATTGTTTGCTTGCCCGCCGACTGGCAGAACGGGGCGTCCGGTTTATCCATCTCTACCATCGCGGCTGGGATCACCATGGAGATCTGAAAAAGTATATGGATATCTGTTGTGGTCTAACCGACCGGCCTACCTGGGCACTGCTTACCGATTTAAAACAACGCGGCCTGCTTGATGACACCCTGGTGATCTGGGGCGGAGAATTTGGCCGGACCCCGATGTTCCAGGGCAAAGGCGGCGCCGGACGGGATCACCATATCAAAGGCTTTTCCATGTGGATGGCCGGCGGCGGCATAAAAGGCGGCACCAGCTACGGGGAAACCGACGAGCTCGGCTACAATGCGGTAGGGAACGTTGTCCATGTCCGCGATCTCCATGCCACTATGTTGCACCAACTCGGGATCGACGGAAACCGGTTTACCTTCCCGTTTCAGGGTCTCGATATGAAACTGACCGGCGTGGAAAAAGCCAAAGTAATCAAAGACCTTATTTGAGAAACGGATAGTCGGTGTAGCCCTTCGGACCAGGAGAATAAAAGGTAGCGGGGTCGGGTTCATTCAATGCGGCATCCTCCCGGAATCGCACCGGCAAGTCCGGGTTTGCGAGACAGGCAACGCCGAAGGCAACTGCATCCAGATTTCCCGCCGCGATTGCCCGGTTTGCTTCCTCTGCGCTGTATCCCATATTTGCCACCAGAGGCCCACTATAGTTTTTCCGAATAACCGGTAGTATATCTCCCTTCTGCTGACCGAGGAAATCACCTCTCATCACATGTAGATAACCGAGATTCATTTCATTCGCCCTGGTCGCGACATATTCTGAAAGGGCCAGCGGATCACTATCAATCATGCTGTTGTAACTGTTGAGCGGCGAGATTCTCAAACCCACTTTTTCGATCCCCCAAACTCCCGCTGCCGCTTCGATAACTTCGAACATCAATCGGGCCCGGTTTTCAATGGAACCTCCATACGGCCCGGTTCTCCGGTTTGCTCCGTCGCGAAGAAATTCATCGAGAAGATAGCCGTTCGCACCGTGAATCTCCACACCGTCAAACCCGGCCTCTTTGGCAAACTCCGACGCCCGCTCATATCCGTCGATGATCGCCGGAATTTCCGCATCCTCCAATGGCCGCGGCACGACGTAATCCAATTTTTCCTCCGGAGTATGAATCTGATCATTGGTAATCGCGATGGCACTTGGCGCGACCGGATAGATCCCGCCATTGAGAACCGGATGACAGGCCCGGCCTCCGTGCCAAAGCTGCAGGGCGATCATGCCTCCCTTGTTGTGAACCGCATCGGTCACCCGCTTCCAGCCTCCGGCATGGGCCTCCGAGTAAATCCCCGGTTCAGTAACAAAAGACGAATTTCCCTCCATGACCATAGTGGCTTCGGCAATGATCAAACCGGCACCGGCCCGCTGGGCATAATACTCTGCCATTAGCGGCGTCGGGATATGGTCATCATAGGCCCTCGCACGGGTCAGCGGGGCCATAAAAATTCGATTGCTGCTTTGCGACGATAAAATTGGCAGAGGTTGAAAAAGTTCCGGGAAATTCATAGTTTGTCTCTGTCAGACGAAGTGCCGTAGTGATGCTTAACAACATTACGAATCATACCCGGATTACGGAATAGAAATATATATTCTCCCGACTGCTTGATAAATTTCCCTTTGCCCGGCGTGTGCAGCAATTCAACAGGGTGCGACCCGGAAATAACGGCTTGTTTCGGAATTGTCACCATTTCTACGTAAAAGAAAAATTCGCTATATTTTGCCTTCCATTTTTGTCAGGCTAATCCATGATGGCGAATATGGACGAAGAAGAATTTTTCCGCCGCTTCAAGGAATCCTACAAGGACAATTTTGACGAAGAGATTGAGTTAAACTTCGGTGACTTTTCCGAGGAAAATCACTCGGACTTGTTACAGGGAGACAACGTATCCGAGTTTCGTCAATTCTACTTCCGCGAGCTTCACCGACTCCAGATTGAGCTGGTCAAACTGCAGGACTGGGTGGTGGCGACCGGAGAGAAAATAGTCGTAGTATTCGAAGGCAGGGATTCCGCCGGAAAAGGTGGCGCGATCAGCCGGTTCGCCCAGCGCCTCAACCCGAGAGTATGCCGGATCGCCGCTTTACCGGCTCCCAGCGACCGGGAAAAAACCCAATGGTATTTCCAGAGATATGTTTCCCATCTGCCCGCCGCCGGCGAGATAGTCCTCTTCGACCGCAGCTGGTACAACCGCGCCGGAGTCGAGAAAGTGATGGGGTTCTGCAGCGATGAGGAATACAAGGAATTCTTCCGTTCCGTTCCCGAGTTTGAGGGAATGCTGGTCCGGTCGGGTATCAGGCTGTTTAAATACTGGTTTTCCATTCAGGACGATGAACAGCGGTTTCGCTTTGCCGCCCGAATCCACGATCCGTTGAAAAGATGGAAACTGAGTCCCATGGATCTGGAATCCCGCCGCCGATGGGAGGACTACACCAAAGCAAAGGAAATCATGCTCAAGCGAACCCACATCAAAGAAGCTCCGTGGTGGGTTGTCCCGGCGGACAACAAAAAGAAGGCACGCTTAAATTGTATCCGGCATTTCCTCGATCAAATCCCCTACGAGGAAGTTGAGCAGGAAACCGTTAACCTACCGAAGCGCAAACACTACGAAGACTACCACCGGAATCCGGTTCCGGAGTCGATGATCGTCCCCCAGGTGTATTAACCACGGTGATCCGCTATTGACGATCAGCGCCGAATTGATGAGATTCGGCGATGCGTTTTACGATTCTTTTTGCAGTATTTTGCTCTTTCGGACTTGTCAGTCTGGGAGCAGATGAGAGAAAGCCCAACATCATCTACATGCTGTTGGACGACGCCGGCTACGGCGATTTGAGTTGCTACGGCCAGAAGAAATTTCAGACTCCTCATATCGACAAACTCGCCGCAGAAGGCATGAAATTTACCGATCACTATTCGGGAAGCACCGTCTGCGCACCTACGCGCTGTGTTTTGATGACCGGAGTTCACACCGGGCACAGTTATGTGCGCGGCAACCGCGAGATCCAGCCGGAAGGCCAGGCGGCGATGCCGGCGGATATCGTCACCATCCCCCGTCTGCTCAAAAAAGGCGACTACACGACCGGCGCATTTGGAAAGTGGGGACTCGGCTATCCCGGATCGGAAAGTGACCCGATGGAACATTTTGATCGCTTCTACGGCTACAATTGCCAACGCTGCGCCCACACCTACTACCCGGACCACCTCTGGGACGACCGGGAAAAAGTGAAACTCGACGGGGAAACCTACGCCCACGATTTGATTACCGACAAAACTCTCGATTTTATCCGCGAAAACAAAGACAAGCCCTTCTTTGCCTACCTCGCGATTACGATTCCCCATGCAGCGATGCATGTTCCTGAAGAATACTCCGCTCCTTTCCGCGAAAAGTTTCCGGAGTTTGAAGATAAAGTCGGCAGATACGCGGGCACGGAAGTGAACAACCCCATCGCAGCCTTCGCCGGTATGATGAAAAAGGCCGACGAAGATGTAGGTAATGTGATGAGCCTCCTCAAGGAACTCGGAATCGATGACAACACAATCGTACTTTTCACATCCGACAACGGCCCCCACAAAGAGGGCGGCCACGACCCCGATTTCTTTGACAGCAACGGCCCGTTCACCGGCTACAAGAGGGACCTCACCGAAGGCGGCATCCGTACCTTTCTTCTCGCCCGCTGGCCAGGGCAAATTGCTCCTGGCACAACCAGCGACCTCGTGTCCGCCCACTGGGATATGCTGCCTACATTTTGTGAACTCGCTTCGGTTAAATCACCCGAAAAAATCGACGGGATCTCAATTCTCCCGACTTTGACCGGATCGGGTGAACAAAAACGGCACGACTATCTCTACTGGGAATTTTACGAAAAAGGCGGTCGAAAAGCGGCGCGATGGGGAAACTGGAAAGCTGTGCAAAACGATATCAAAAAGAATCCCGATGCACCTATAGCTATCTACGACCTGTCTTCCGATATTGCCGAACAAAACGATCTCTCTGCGTCCCAACCCGAACTGGTAAATAAAGCAAAAGCCATTTTCAAAGCAGCTCACACGCCCTCGCCAAACTGGTCCTGGAAACCGGAACCAAAAAAGAAAAAAACTCAAGTTCCCGCGAAAAAGAAAGCCGCGTAAAAACTGAAATTTCCCTATAGATATGAAGACATTTTTAACCCTGTTTATCGCCCTGACTTTCTCTCCTTTGCTTCGCGCGGAGACCAGCAAAATGAATTTCAAAGGGGCTGTTGCGGAAGTATATAAAAAAGCATCCGGAGACGATTTGTGGATCTACCGTTTTGACCCTCCGGGACACGATCCGCAAAAGGACAAACGACCCGCTGTAGTGTTTTTCTTCGGCGGAGGTTGGAACGGAGGTACCCCGGGGCAGTTTGAACCCCACAGCCGGTATCTCGCCTCACGGGGTATGGTCGCATTCGTAGCGGACTATCGGGTCAAATCGAGGCAGAAAGCCACTCCCAACCAGTGCGTAAGCGACGGAAAGTCAGCCGTCCGCTGGGTCCGGAAGAATGCGTCCCGCCTCGGTATCGATCCTGAGAAAATCCTCGCTGGAGGTGGTTCTGCAGGCGGTCATGTCGCCGCCGCAACCGGCATTTGTGACGGCTTTGAAGAACAGGGCGAAGACCTTTCTATATCATCGAAACCCGCTGCCCTGCTACTCTTCAATCCGGTCTATGACAACGGCCCTGAAGGATATGGACACAGCCGGGTTACCGAGTGGTTCCCGGCAATTTCCCCGGCCCACAATATCACCAAAGACGATCCCCCGGCGATCGTGTTTCTTGGCACCAAAGACAAACTCATTCCGGTAGCTACCGCAGAGGCCTTTCGCGACAAGATGAAGGAAACCGGCATCAAGTCAGTTTTGCATACCTACGAGGGCGCACCCCACGGCTTTTTCAACCAGGGCAAAACACCCGATCACTTTTCTGATACGGTGGCAAAAACCGATCGGTTCCTTGTCGAACTGGGATACCTGTCCGGGGAAGCAGACCTGGAAAAAATTGCCGAACTGGCAGCTAAACCTAAACCGGAGAAGAAAAAGCAGTAACTGGAAGGCTAATGATATCGCATCCGGCAGTGTGGACGAATTCCACTCGTATCGATGATTTCGTCGCAAACTTTGATAAGATCAGCGTGGCGGAAATCCAGGACCGGCTGGAAAACGGATCCGGTGCCCTTTTACTGCGCGGCTTTAACCTTGAGGGCCTCAAGAAAAATTCGGCCAGGGAAGCATTCCTTGAATGGTGCCAAACGATAGGAACTCCCGTTTCCCAAAGCACGTCCGGTGATTTGGTATTTAATGTCGAAGATGCCGGACTGGCCGAGAACGATCCGGGCAATCGCGGCCCGAACACCCGGAAAAAACTCTCGTTCCACACTGACAGATGCGATGTCATCGCTTTCCTGTGCTGGAAACAGGCCCTGTCCGGCGGCGAAAACGAGATCGTTAGTTCGATGCATTTATATAACGAAATTGAGAAGGAACGGCCGGATCTACTTGAAATACTACAATCTACATTTGTCTACAAACGGCACACAGTTGATGGAGGTAACGAAAAGGCCTACTGCGAGCAACCGGTTTTCTCATTTTGCGACGAACACTTTGCCTGCAGCTTTCTCCGCGTTTTGATCGCCCGGGCCGACGCGGACCCCGCCCTGCCCAACCTTTCCGCCCAACAGCGCGAAGCTCTCGATTATCTGGAAGAAGTTGCCGGACGCAGCGAAAATGCGATTCGCTTTCTACAAAAGCCGGGCGACATCCTGCTTCTGAATAACTGGGTTACTCTTCACCGTCGCTCCGCCTTTACCGATCACCTGGAAACGGAGGAGAAGCGCTGTCTTTTCCGGATTTGGCTGAGTATGCCAAACAGCCGACCGTTGGTCCCTGACTTTCTCGACAACTACGGAGCAGTCGGTGCCGGGGAAATTCGCGGAGGCATGAAAGCCGCTGTGTAGACCGAAATCAGCTGAAAGAATACCGCCACCGGGCCCGTATTGGGCGAATGAAATTTCCCAGCCGCAAGAAATTAACAACCTTTTTCCTCATTTCCGGAATGTTTTCCCAGCTCGGAGTTTTCGGAGTTCTCTGGATCGGGAGTAATATGATTCTGCACCCGAAGCGGCGGCCATTAGAGGAACGCCACCACCTGGTCAATGCCAATCCCTCCGACTACGGCATGATTCTGGAGCCCTTCGAAGCACCTACGCAAGACGGCCAGTTCCTCAAAGGCTATATCGTCCACCCTCACCCAAACCCCGGCACAGCCGAAAGAACCCGCAGGATGAGGGCAAGACTGAACAAAGCCGGAGTGAAGAAATCGCCTGATCCGAGAGGAACGGTAATTCTCATGCACGGTCGCGGAGGGTTGAAAGAGAACATGCTCACCATCGCCCAGCGCTTCATCGCCGCCGATCTGCGTTGCATTGTTTTTGATGCCCGGGCTCACAGAGAAAGTGGCGGAACTAAATGCACTTATGGATTATTGGAGCGAAGTGATGTCAGTATGGTTCTCGATCATATCGAAGCCATACTGTCGGAGCACAATTCAGAACCGGGTCCCGTCGTAGCTTTCGGAAATTCATTGGGTGCCGCTGTGATGTTGCAAACCATTCCCCATGAACCACGCATCATTGCAGGTGTGGCGGCGGCTCCTTTTGCCGACATGAGAGAGGTGGTGACACATTCGATAGGAAATCTCACATCGCACCGGGTTCCGGAAATTTTCCGGAGCACTATTGTGGAATTCGCCAGATTCCGTGGAGGATTTCGGTATCAGGAAATTGCACCCGAAAATTCAGCAGGGTTTGTAAAAGTGCCGGTATTTGTGACCCACGGATCGCTCGACAAAGTTATACCTATCAACCACGCCAGGCGGGTATTTCAAAAACTGCCGGAATCCAGTCGTAAATGGCAGGAGATCCCCGACGCCTACCACTTCAATATTCTCGCAAAAGGCGGTGACGATCTGTATGAAGAAATGATACACTTTTATCTACGAGCTATTTCTCAACATTCATCATGACTGCAACCGCCGGGTTTTCAAAAATTCGGATCGGCATTGTTCTCCTTGTCCTGTTGTTGAGCGCACTGAGTTTTCTGCTTTTCCAGCGACTTCACTTTTCCCATCAGAATTTTCCCGGCCTTGCAAAACGACAATGGAAGATCACGGCCCCGCCCCGAACTCCACAAATTATCGGGCATCGCGGATCAGGACTAAAATCCACGAACAGCAGACACACTACCGGAAATACTGTCAACGCGATCCGGACAGGAATCGCCGCCGGTTGCGACTGGATCGAAATTGACATTCGTGCAACCAGAGACAGGCATATTGTGGTATTTCACGATGAAAAGATTGATCAAAAGACGAACGGTGCCGGTTCCCTTTCCTCGCTGAGTCTCGACGAAGTAAGATCGGTAGATATTCTCGTCGAACCAAAAGAAAAAATCCGCACTCTGGAGGAAATTCTCAGTCATTTCGATGACCCGAAACTAAAGTGGGTTTTTGATATCAAAACGCCCGGACTTCGAGATTCTCTACTTCAAACCCTGGCGAGTCGAGTGAGTAAAGAAAACGCTATCCTGTTTGGCGAGTATTCTATACTTCAGGAATACCAAAACAGCGGATTTGCACTTGGCTATACCGTGCTCGGTAAGAGTTGGAAAAACCGGTTTCGTGTGCTGTTTCGCCCGGGCTCAATTTTAGATCGGGCCGACAGTCTCAACTGCCGATATTTGGTACTGCCGATTCTGTTTACCAGCCAGCCACTCATTGACGCAGCACAGTCCCGGGATATCCACGTGTGGTCATATGGCAGCGATGATCCGGTAGACGCCATGCACTCGGCAGGCAGAGGAATTTCCGGCCTCATTGTAGACCACCCGGAACCGCATCGTACCCTGTTTGGTCCGAAACTGTACCCTGTTGAATAGTGGGCATTTCCGGATTGCGCCGCTACGACTCTTCGCGAGAGTTCAACAGATGCCAGGGAATCAACCACTTCGCGAATATCAGGCTTTTATCAGCTATTCACAGATCGACACTCCATGGGCGGCCTGGCTCCACCGCTCACTGGAACACTACCAGGTGCCGAAGGCTCTGGTGGGTCGGGAAGCGGGAAAGTGTTGTCAATGGAATGGGAAAATGGAGTTGTGCGATCTATTTCGCAGGAATGACTGCTTTTGCCCGCCGGTCACCGACGGTGAAGTAGCCAATCACTTTCTGCGAATCCGGATTCGCAATCATCCACACAGCGCCGGGCCGGGTCGACATCTCGCGGGGCTTTCCAGGTGCGATCGACCCGTATGACTTAGGGGCCCCCTTCCGGTCCATCCAGAAAATCTCTACCTCTGTTTTTCTCTTGTTAATAAACGCGACTTCGAAACCCGATCCATCGGGACGGGAGGCCGGAACCGCACCGCCATCAGGTTTCTGCCAGGAAAGTTCCGGCAGCGACTTTATAGAGACTTTGACCTTCGGGGCAAATTTTGCCGGAGCGAAGTACCGCATTCGCTCCAGATCTTTTTCATGGTCGGAGTTACCGGCAAGATTGTGCCATTCGTAAGGATCAGAGGCAATGTGGTAAAGCTCCTCATCACCGTTGGCGTAATGGATATAGCGCCAGTCCCGCGCACTGATTCCGAAACTACCAGGTTCAGCCAACCACGTAATCGACTTGTGTTCCCATTTTTCATCTGGATTTTTCAGTAAAGAAACCAGACTGGGGCTATCGTTGCCGGCCTTTTTCGGAACTCCGCACAATTCTGTCAATGTTGGGAACAGAGTATCAGAATAATTCAAGTAGTTTTTTCTAAGTATTTTCATTGTATTGTT
>JARGOZ010000036.1:4309-47645 GCA_029213025.1 Verrucomicrobiales bacterium | reverse complement strand
ATTGCCTTGCCGCTAACGCGGCTTCAATGCCTTCTCATATAATCTGTTGAATACGCGACTGTACCCTGTTGAATCGAGGACCTTACAGGGTTGCATCCACCCCGGGAGGCCTGTCGTAGACGAGTTTGTCGGGGGCGATCGCACCGCCGGAGACGATAAAAGACATGGCCTGATCCATGGTCCAGTCGGTCGGAGTCAGTTTCTCCACCGGCACGATTTCGAGATAGCCTGAAGTGGGGTTGGGAGTAGTGGGGACATAAACGGCGGCCAGCAGGCGACCGGTGTTATGATCGGTAATCACACGGGTTACGAGGCCTACAGTTTTCATTTCCGGCGAAGGAAAGTCGATCAGCACAACTCGCTCAACATCTCCGCCGGGTTTCTCCTGGAGCACAACAGTGAGTTTTTTGACAGCTCCGTAAATGTGACTGACCAGCGGAACACGCGACAGAAGGTGCTCGAAGAAGAGAAAGATCTGCTTGCCGATCACGACGGTGGTGAACACACCGAGGGAATAGATAATGACGAGGACGACGATGCATCCGAGAATGCCGAGAAAGATGTCATTGGTCAGAAAATGATTAAACGCCGGAAACCTCGGCTCCACAAGATCGGCGAGGCTCTTGACGATGGGAATCCCGACCGCTGACAGGGCCTGAAACAGAAATGAAAGCACCAGCCATGTAATCCAGAGCGGAATTACGGCAAGGAATCCGGTGAGTAGAAATTTTTTCCTCGAAGCTGAGGAGGTGTCATGACTCATGACACCAGACTAGAGGATCAAAGCTTTTCTGCAAAAGAGTTTGAAGCAGAATGATGACGTATTGTCGGTTTATCATCGGTGGCTCTGCTGTCGATTAACCACGCTGCGATGAGATCGATTGAAGCATCGAGACATTTTCCCTTCACTTCGCGAAGTGAGGAAACGAGGCTGCTGTGTTTCGGATCATCGAGGTAGGCGATCCATTTGTCGAGCCACTCGGTCATGTAGGTCAGAGAATCGAGAATTTCGACAAATTCGGCTTCGTCTGATATGGCCTGTTTTTTCAATCGGGAAACTTCGGTCTCGAACATTCCCATTCCAATTGTGAAAAGGTAGTCATCACGGGATGAACTATGTTCGGAGCTTTGGGCGAAGGTTTTTTCCCATACCCGATCGGAAATCTGGCTGACCTGATTCGCAAATGCGTTCATGGTCTTCTCGAAGTTCAAAGTCGATGGGTCGGGAGCATAGCGGTTTCTTCTCGTCATTGTCATGCTTAACCGTATCTGCTTAAAATGTGCCATCGCTGCCAATCCAGCTGTGATGCGGGTTGGTCGGCATAGTCGGGCGTATTTTCCGTCGATTCAGTTGCAATGCGCAACCGCAGCACATGCAGAATGCACTGAGCGGGCCTACTCGGGTTTCGGCGGGGCCAACGTCACCGCAAAGCAGGCACCTCCCTCGGGGCGGTTTTCCTCGGCTTCGATGGTTGCGTTCATCAATTCGCAAAGTCGTTTTGAAATACTCAAACCGAGACCCGTGGAAGTTTCCCCTCCCGTCGGCGAAGCGCTGAGGCGGGTGTATTGTTCAAATAACTTTTTGCGGTCATCCTCCGTCAAACCCGGTCCGCGATCGCAAAAGCGAACGACCCGGCTTTCGATATCGGTCACGATTTCCACTTCGCTGTCGGGATGGGTAAATTTGATAGCGTTGGACAACAAATTGTCAAAGACCCGACCAATAGCGAAGGTATCCCCACTGACCGGCATCACGGCTGTTTCCGGGAGATCCAGATTGATTTTGATCGACTTCTGACCGGCTGTTGCCTGAAATTTTTGGGCAACTTTCCTGAGCACAGGAATCAGGTCTATATTTTTAACCCGGACTTCAAAAGTGGTTTTTGATTCTCTGATTTCATTGAGGAAATCCTGCATCAATTCGATGGTGCGATCAGTGGCTTCGGTGATGGATGAGGCCAGTTTTACAGCGGATTCGGGGAGGGTATCCTTCATTTCCCCGAGCAGCCGGGAACTGAACTGAATGCCGGAAAGGGGGTTTTTGAGATCGTGAGCCATCATCGCGATAAACTCTTCCCGTTTATCCACCATCATATCGAGAGCGTCCCGTGCCTGTTTCAACTCCATGTGGGTGCGAACCCGGGCGATCAGTTCGGCTTTATTAAAGGGTTTGGTAATGAAGTCGACCCCGCCTGACTCCAGCGCCCGCACAACGATGTTTTTGTCGTCGTTGGCAGAGAGGAAAATGATCGGTATATCTCTGGTTTCCCTGTTATTTTTCAATGCCGCGCAGACTTCGAATCCGTCGAGACCCGGCATCAGAATATCGAGAAGGATCAAATCCGGTTTTCGAGCGGAAACTCTCTCGATGGCCTTTTCCCCGTTGGAAGCGACCATGATTTCGTAGTTGAAGGCAGTAAGCGTGGCGCCCGCTACCTGAATATTTTTCTCAAGGTCGTCGACGATAAGTATCGTGCCCGAGGAAGGGTCAATTTTCGGCATGTTGCAGTGATTTTTCTTTAGGGACTATACCATACTTTCCAATTGATTTATCAATGACGGAAACTGATCCAAAATCGTTTCGACAGCGCTTAATTCAAAAGATTCTGAATGATTCTTCATATCTTTGGCGTAATCGATGACTAACTGGCACCCGGATTCTTCTCCAGCCTCCAGCAAATCCTCGGCGAAGCGCGTGATGTCTCCCAATACCATCGCTGACGCGAGATCCGGTACGCGTTTTTCCTGCCAGGTCTTGATCCTGGCAATGAGGGCCCGCATTTTTTTTGGATCGCCCTTTGTTGAGAAAACGTTCTTTTCGGGTTGCTGCTCCTGATCCTGGATAGATCCGATTTTCGGCAAAACCGGGGCCAGAGCAGTGACCAACTGATCACGGGAAAACGGTTTGCGGAGGTACCCGTCGAAATCTCTCCGCAAATTAAGCTCCTGCTGCAAAAGGCTGGATGCTGTAACCGCAACAATGGGCAGGTCGCTGAATTCATCCATTGATTTGATTTCCTGGAAAGCTTCGTGCCCACCCATCACCGGCATACGGATATCCATCAATATAACGTCGGGTTTTTGCCTCACGGTTTGTTCGACACCCTCCCTCCCATTTGTGGCAAAGGTTACCGTATGTTTGGTGCCGTGAAAATAGCCGGCCAGCAACTCCCGGTTGAACTCGTTATCATCCACAATCAGAATCTTCACCGGGCTGAAGATATTTAAGCTTTCAGCGGCGCTTTCCCCGACTTCTGTTGCGTCCGCTTTGGCCGCCACTTTGGTTGCCGGGAGTCGGAGGGTAAAGGTGGAACCTTTTTTCCATTCGCTCTGCACAGTCAGAGTGCCACCCATCAGTTTGGCAAGACGCCGACTGATACTCAACCCGAGACCGGTGCCGCCGCGGGCTTCGTCTTCGGCTTCAACCTGTTCGAAAGGTTTGAAAATCTTTTTGATCTGCTTGCGCGGGATTCCCCGTCCGGTATCCTGGACGGAAATCGAGAGGTCCACGGCGTCTTCCCTGTTTGCAATTGGGTCTACGGCGAACAGAACATCGATTGATCCTTTCTCGGTAAACTTGAAGGCGTTTCCTACCAGGTTATTTAATACCTGCCGAACCCGGAAAGGATCGATTTCGAGGTAGTCCGGGCAGTCCATCGAGACGGAAACATCAAAATCGAGACCGCTTTCGAGTGCTCTCTGGGAAAACACCAGTTTGATGGAGTCAACAAATTCACGAATTACCACCGGTTCTTTGGCCAGTTCGAGGGCCCCGGCTTCGATTTTGGAAAGATCGAGAATATCATTGATCAGATTAAGAAGACCTTCGCCGCTGGTTCGAATCGCATCGACATATTTTCTGGCCCGGTCGGATTCCACCAGCTCTTCCAGCAGTTCGCCGAACCCGAGCATCGCATTCAGGGGAGTGCGGATTTCGTGGCTCATATTGGCGAGGAATTTACTTTTTTCCCGGTCAGCTCGCTCGGCTCTTAGTTTATCCAGTTCCATCTCCCGGGATTCGTTTTTGGCCCGGATCGCACTGATCAGAGTGTAAATGCCCGCAAATGTCATCGCTATCGTGGCCGCGCTGAGCATGGTGCTCGCCAGGGTGTTTCGCTTCAGGCTCAGTTTCGCCTGCTCGCTGGATTGATCAGCCAGTTCAATGACAGTATTGAGAATATCCCGGATATGTTTCCGAATGCCATCCATCAGAACTTTTCCGACCTCGTCGGTTACCGCCGCCTGCGCCGCGTTGAAACCCGATTCCCGGCGAATGCGAATTCCTTCTGCCAGGTTTGCGGTTTTCTTTTCGATTAACCGGTGCGTTTCCTGCCATTTATCCGTCAATTGCGGAGAAGCATTCAACCACGGCTCCAATTCGGCGATGATCTCCTCCAGGTTGCGACCGCCCTGCTCATAAGGCTCAAGGTAATCCGGTTCGCCGGTGATAATATATCCACGCTGCCCCGTTTCCATATCCATGACCGCAGAGAGCAGTCTGCGTAATTCCACCACCCGCTCCCGGTCGGCCGCCATGTTGGAAATGGATTCTGCTACAAATTTTTCCGACCTGGCCGCATACCATACACCTGCTCCCAGCAGAATAATGATGGTGATAAACGACGTGATAATCACCACGTTTGACTGGAAAATTTTTTTCAAAGCGGTGCGGACGTTACTTCAAGCCTGTTCAAAATGGAAGGCTCAATCTCTTTTTAATTAGCTGAATGGTTAGGGGTTCTGCAAGACTGCGCCAGGATTCGTGTCGCCCGTTTATTTCCTGCCGCCTGCTATTCGCAAGGTATAGTCAATCTGGCATTGCATTTTGCATATATTTTCAAAAAATCTGATCAGTCGGCTTTTCTGTTTTAGGCTGAATAGTAGTAGGTTACAGAGTCTTTTTGCGATTGGAACGAGCTTTGCAATCAAAGAGTGGTAACCGCTTTAAACGCAAGGCGGATCCAAAACGACAGACAAATGACTACAGATATTAAAATTGCAGAAAACATCTCGAACGGCCTGACGAAAGAAGATCAGAAAAATGTAATAGAGGTGCTCGTCTCGGTCCTCGCAGATCAGCATGTCCTCTATGTTAAATTGAGGAATTTCCACTGGAATTTGAAAGGCGCCCGCTTCCACTCTCTCCATGAATTTTTTGAACAGCAGTATACGGCTCTGGAAAAAGCCATTGATGAAACAGCGGAGAGAATCCGGATGTTGGGTGGTGTAGCTCCCGGGTCGATGAGTGAATTTCTTTCCGCCGCCACATTGAAAGAAGCTGCTGGAAATATTATTGACGGAGACGATGCGATTTCATCGCTGGTAACCGACAACGAAACCGTGATTCGATTCCTCCGGGAGAAGTCCGGCATGGTGGAAGACGATTTCAACGACGTGGCGACAGCCGATTTCCTCGTCGAATTGCTTCAAAAACACGAACAGGACGCGTGGATGTTACGGAGCTTCAGCGAAATCTCTTAAACTTTCTCACACATGTTCACTCAAGGAAAAAGCCCCGGACCATCCGGGGCTTCTTTTTTTGCAGGAATCATAGTGTAATATTGCTAAAAGACACATGAGCACCCGATACGAAGATTTCATCAGCGGTTTAAAAAAGCGCAATCCCCACCAAACGGAATTTCACCAGGCTGTCGAAGAGTTCGCTTCTTCCGTGTTTCCGATTTACGAAGCCAATAAAGGCTATTGCAAAGAGCAAATTTTGGAACGGCTCACTGAACCGGACCGGATCATAAGTTTCCGGGTGTCGTGGGAGGATGACGAAGGGAATTTCCGCGCCAACCGCGCGTGGCGGGTGCAGTTTAATAAATGCCTGGGTCCCTACAAAGGCGGGCTGCGTTTCCACCCGGATGTGAATGAGAGTGTTCTCAAATTTCTCGGCTTTGAGCAGATTTTTAAAAATGCTCTCACCGGTCTCCCTATGGGAGGAGCCAAGGGAGGATCAAATTTTAATCCGAAAGGTAAATCAGACCGGGAAGTGATGCGCTTCTGTCAAAGTTTGATGACTGAATTGCATCGTTATATAGGTGAAGACACCGACGTGCCGGCCGGTGATATAGGCGTGGGAACCCGCGAAATCAGCTATTTGTTTGGCCACTACATCAGGATGGAGAACCGTTGGGTGGGTGTTCTAACGGGGAAAGGAGCTTCCTGTGGCGGCAGTGCCGTCCGGAAAGAAGCCACCGGTTGGGGATGTATGTATTTCTGTGAGCATATGCTGAACCAGCACGGCGAAGCACTCGGCGGGCAGAGGGTCGCCATCAGCGGTGCGGGTAATGTAGCTCTCTATGCGGCGCACAAGGCTATGGAAAAAGGCGCCAAAGTTATCACGATGAGCGATTCCGACGGTTATGTGCATATTCCGGAAGGCCTGACGGAAGAGCAGTGGCACAATCTGGTCAAGCTGAAAGAGGAGGACGATGGTCGGATATCAGAATTCGCGGAGAACGAAACGGGAGTCACCTTTCACGAAGGAAAACCATGGGGGGTAAGTTGTGAAATTGCGATGCCTTGTGCCACCCAGAACGAACTGGACGAAAGCGCAGCGGAAACACTCATCAACAATGGTGTCGTGGCGGTTTGCGAGGGTGCCAACATGCCGTGCACTGCTAAAGCGGTAGAGCGCTTTCGACATAACGGTATTCTTTTCGGGCCCGGCAAAGCGGCCAATGCGGGAGGTGTAGCAGTCAGCGGATTTGAGCAAAGTCAGAATGCGATCCGGGTGAGTTGGTCGAGGGAAGAAGTAGACGAACGCTTGCAATCCCTGATGAAAGATATTCACAACCGCTGTGTCGAGGCTGGTTCCCGTGAAGGTCAAAAAATTGTCGACTATGCAGACGGAGCGAATATCGCCGCCTTCCAAAAGGTGGCTACAGCCATGCATGCCTACGGTGTCGTATAGTCAGGCCTGACAGATTTTCCGAATCTGATCACGCCTGTCCTCGACACACTGTAGGTCATGTTCGGTATCCAAATGTTCTTTCGCTGTCTGCACGGTCCAATCGGTATGTTGTAAAACCGCTTTTTGATGCTCTTCCGTGGAGGTGGCGCGGGCAATCGAGCGCAGGCCGTTAAGTAGCGAAATGGCAATATCCGGACGGGTACCTCCGGTCTGCCGAATCTGTAGAAAAGCGGTATCGAGCAGGCTTTGAAAACTTACCGGGCGGATCGCTACCCGGGCTTTGCCGTCTACGTCGAAGTATACCTGGCGGGGCAGGCGGCGTCTCGCAATCCGGGCCAGGGCTTCACTGAGAAAGTCGATACAGGTAATGGCGGTAAATGGATCGTTGATGCCCGGCGACAGCGCGCGCAGAGCGACTTCAACTAGTTGGCGGACAAAAAACTCAAAGTCCTGCTCGGCCGTTCGAATCGGGCCAATAATAAAACAGTTCAAAATCTTTTTCTTCTCTTCTTCATTTAACTCGAACTTATCGGCCAGAGAAATGAGGTCCGTTTGCTGGTGTACAAATTCTCCCGGGAGTCTTAATACACGCATGCGGATATCGAGATCGGCCGCAATCTCTACCAGACTTTCGTATTTCACCGCCTGTAAATAACCGCCTTTTTCTGAAGGTAGATAAACATTTTCGTCCGGGTCTTCCCATTTCTCCCTTTTTTCGATGGCCTTTTTTTCCTCTGTGTTGGAAGGTAGTGCATCGGGAAAAAATGTCTCAACCGCTTGTTCCAAATCCTGATACACATCGGCCACTACCTGATCAGCCTGTAGCGAAGTAATAATGGTGTGGGCAAAAAGAACAAAGCAGATCAGCGAACCCAAAACAAAAATGAATGCCACCAGAAGAGAAAGTTGTGGTGTGAACTCCGGACTCATGAATCGAAGTACGACTATGCAGTAGACAAAATTCCCTATCAGGATACCGAAGGTTGCCTGATTCATTCTCGATCGAATAAAATTTCGCAGGAGTCGGGGACCGAACTGACTCGAAGCGAGGCTTAGAGCCACCAAAGTTGCCGAAAATACCAGGCCGGCGAGGGTCAGAACCGATGAGGAAATCGTCGTGAGCAGGGAACGAAACCCGTCCGCTTTACTTTGGCTGAGGTGGGGGAACCATTCCTCGAAAACTTCGTGGAAAGTAAGATCAAGAAACACCATGAGCCGGCCGCCGATAATAGCCGAGATCATCCAAAGCCCGGGAACGACCCAGAGACTGGAGCGAAGTCTTTCCCGGAGATGACGAAAGAGAGTTTTCATATTGATAGCCGTTGATGCCGAAGGCACCTTCGAATGCAGCCGGGAAATCGCAAGCCCGCGTCTGGCTGATTGTACCCTGTTGAGTCCCGGACTGTACAGGGTACGATCCCGGACCAAAGAGGGTACAGTTGGGGAAAATCATAGCCGATCGCGCCAAATAAAAAATTGCGCGGCACGGTGAACGACAACAGCTTGCCGGGGCACTATGACAAAAGCAAACTTCTCAACTGCGCTGATACCCCTGTTTGTTTCCATCCTTTGTTCTATAGGAATAACCGCCAACGGAGCGCTCGAAGCCGGAGCCTCTGCAGTGAACATCGACCCGCCCAAACTGCCCGTGATTCAAAACGGCGGTTTCAATCAGAGAATCGCAAAGAATATCGTCCAGTCTCTATTCGCCCGAAGTCTGGTTTTGAAGAACGGGGATGTGCGCATCGCTATCTGCGTCGTCGATACCTGTATGGTCGATCGTGAACTTTGTGATAAAGCCAAAGCTCTGATCGTTCAGCAAACCGGTATACCGGCAGATCATATCCTTATCTCCGCCACCCATACTCACACGGCTCCTTCCGCCATGCGTTGTCTTGGTTGCCCTGCAGACCCCGAATATCCGGACTTTCTGATACCAAAAATCGCGGAATCAGTGTTCCGTGCCAACGCAGCTCTCCAACCTGCAGAAGCTGGCTGGACTGTGGCAAATGCGGAGAAGTTTACCAACACGAGGCGGTGGATTTATCTACCACACAAAATGCGAACTGATCCCTATGGGGAAAAATCGATTCGGGCGATGATGCATCCCGGTCACGAAAACCCGGACACAGCAGGCCCGGCCGGCCCGAAAGATCCCGATTTAACGCTCCTTTCCATCCGCACCCGGGAAGGAGTTCCGCTCGCCGTGTTGGGAAATCTTTCCCAGCACTACTACGCACTCGGGTCGCTTTCATCCGGTTACACCGGCACGTTTTGCAAATTGCTGGAAGAGAAATTCGGCGGGGATTTTATCGGTATTATGTCTCAGGGCACCAGTGGCGACTTGCAGTGGATGGACTATAGCAAACCTCGTAGCGAAGGTTTTCCCGCAGGAACAGAAAGCCACTACGATGCCTATTGCCGCGCCCTCGCAGATCTTGCGATTGAAGCGTTGAAGGGGATCAAATATCGTTCCGATTGTCCCCTGGCTATTGACGAACAAAAGCTCCGTCTCGGCCGAAGGTTGCCTGATAAAGATCGCATCGCGTGGGCGGAACCTATAGTGGAAAAAATCGGTGATCGTCTTCCCAATGGACGCGCCGAAGTCCTCGCTAAGGAAGTGTTCTGGATCAAGGAAAACCCGTCGGAAGAACTGAAGCTTCAGGCAGTTCGAATCGGTGACTTCGGCATCGCCACGCTTCCCAATGAAGTATACGGCATCACCGGTTTAAAGCTGAAAATGCAGAGCCCGCTCCAGCCTCTCATGAATATCGAATTGGCAAACGGTGCCGCCGGATATATCCCGCCGCCGGAACAGCACCATCTCGGCGGATATACCACGTGGCCGGCCCGAACAGCAGGTCTGGAGGTCGAAGCTGAACCGAAGATCGTGGAAACTCTACTCGGATCCCTTGAGAAAGTAGCGAATCAAAAACCTATCGTTCCCCCGGAGAAGATCGCTGCGCATGGTGAAAAAATAAACGTTCCAGGGCTCCTGGCCTGGTGGCGAATGAGCGCCCACAGTGGTAACCGGATTAGCGATGCTTCCGGAAATAACTCAGACGGAACGCTCGAACCGGGGTATGCACTTTTTCTTCCCGGCCCCTCCGCTCCGGAGCTTGCTTCGACCGTCCGCGGCAACCGCTCGGTTCATTTTGCCGGTGGGCGAATGGTTTGCGATAAACCCTCGCTAAATAGGGAAACCAACTACAGCGTCAGTATGTGGTTTTGGAATGCCATGCCTAACAACGCCCGTGCAGTAACCGGGTATTTCTTTTCTCTGGGGCAGGATAAAAATAAGCGGCAATGCGAACACCTCGGTATTTCCGGGACAGCCACGGCACCGACCGGTCGGCTGCTTTTTTACAACGGGGATGAGGATAAAACAGCAATCACCGGAGTTACGGATTTAACACTCCAACATTGGCATCATGTATTGCTGGTTCGCGAGGGTCCGGAAGTTCGAGTCTATCTGGACGGCGATTCCGAACCTGAAATCAAAGCCGCCGTTCCTGATACCCGACCTGACAACGATACGAAATTATATATTGGAGGGCGGGCAGACGGGATGTTCAGTTTCGAAGGGAAAATTGATGAGGTCGCTGTATTTGACCGTCCCCTCAAAGCATCGGAAAACCCGGTTCTCGCCGTTTCCGGATATCCGGTTGAAAACAAACCTCTGCATCCCGAAGAGCCGCCGACTTCCCCGGAAAAGGCGCTTGCCCGCATTCAGGTACGCAAAGGTTTTGTGGCTGAACAAGTCGCAAGCGAACCGCTCACGATGGATCCGGTTGCCATCGACTGGGATACAAAAGGTCGCCTCTGGGTGGTCGAAATGGCTGACTATCCGATTGGTATAGATAATAATCCCGAAAAGCCGGGTGGAAGGGTTCGCGTGCTTTCAGATACCGATCACGATGGGATCTACGACAAGTCCGAACTGTTTCTTGAGGGGCTCAATTTTCCCAATGGAATCATGGTTTGGCGGGATGGAGTTATTATTACTGCAGCTCCGGAAATCCTGTTTGCGCGCGATACCGATGGCGACGGAATGGCGGACGATGTCAAGCCGATCTATACCGACCTGCCTGAGGGAAATCAACAACTTCGCATCAACGGGCCGCGCTGGGGACTGGATGGCTGGGTCTATCTCGCTAACGGGTGGCGCAGCCAGGGTATCGTGAAATCAACGGAGCACGGACACAGTGTTGAAGTCTGTGGCCGGGATCTCAGGATTCGTCCCGACACGGGTGAAATCGAGGCGGTTTCCGGGCCTACCCAGTTTGGCCGCGTCCGCACCGATTCAGGAGACTGGTTCGGCTGTATGAACTCGCGTCCGGTATATCATTATGCTCTCGAGGATCGCTATTTGAGGCGTAATCCTCATACCAACTACCCGCTCCCCTACGTCGAACCCTATACCGGAGAAATGAAGGTGGTATATCCTGCCAAGACTCCGGAAAAACGTTATCATAATTTCGCTCAATCCGGCCATTTCACATCAGCTTGCGGGCCTGGGTTCTACAGGGATAACTTACTGTTTTCCGATTCTGCAGAACACTATTTTATTTGCGAGCCGTTTCATAATCTGGTTCATCACGGAATTCTTAAGCCTGATCGATTTACCTGGTCGGCGGAGCGGGACGATGGCGGAAATCAATCAGAATTCTTCGCCTCGGATGATCGCTGGTGTCGACCGGTCATGGCTCGAACCGGTCCGGACGGAGCCCTGTGGATTGTTGATATGTATCGATATGTCATCGAGCACCCTCAGTTTCTTCCGCCTCACGGAAAGGCCGAGCTGGAAGCCTGGTACAGAACCGGTCACGACCGGGGGCGAATCTATCGGGTTTACCCGGAAGGAAAACGCCCCCCGGCATGGGCGGCGACAGCTGAAAAAAATGGCGCTGAGCCATTTAAGTTACTGAAAAGCTCGAACGGAATTCAGCGCGACCTGGGGCACCGCATTTTGACTCAACGACGGCAGTCCGGGGATATGGAAACGTCTGAAAAAATTTACCACACCGGGACGACATTAGATCTCACGCGCCTGCACATTCTATATTTACTCCGTGAGCTGGGAGGCCTCAGATCAGAGGTGTTGAAAACTGCATCAGAGTCGAGAAATCCCGACTTGCGGCGTGCCTCAATCCGGTTGTCCGAAAACAGCGATATCGCGACTCTGATTGATGACCCGGATGATAGGGTGCAATTCCAACTGGCTCTTTCGCTCGGCGAATTCGACGATCCCGGAAGTCACAGAGCGCTGGCTGAACTGTTTCGCCGACACGGAACGAAACCCTACTGGCGGGCGGCGCTGTTTTCGTCAGTCAACAGTGACAACCTCCCGGCGTTGCTCACCGGGCTGCAGGGGGAAGGTATTGATCTCATTACTGAATTGTGCGCTCTGGCCCTTTTGACCGGTCAGAAAGAGTCTTCCGAATTGGCATTATCGATTATCAGCGGAGAAGCCGATGGATTCGACGAAACAATGCGATATCGGATTCTTGGGTCGCTTATACCCCGGCTCGAAGAAGCGAAGAAACCGTTACTTTCGAGTTCCTCGCTCAGCCCGGCCCATAAGGAAACTATCGAATCGATGATTTCCCGAGCGCCCAAAATCGCTATCGATTCGGAAGCGGAACTGGACTATAGAAAAGCAGCGATAGGACTGTTAAGTGACGGGAAGGACGATATCGCAATGTTGGCGAGTCTTCTGGAGGAAAAACATCCCCCTTCGATTCGTAACCGGGCTATTGAAAAACTCGGTTCCATCAATCATCCCGAAGTCGCCTCCAGCCTTCTCCAAAAGTGGTCCGAATACAGCGGGCCGAGTCGTCGCAGAATTATCAGTATTTTGCTGACCCGGTCTGCCTGGGCCGTCCGGCTTCTTGACAGTATCGAATCCGGCGGGATTGCACCGTCTGTTCTTGATGCATCAAATAGAGCGCAGTTCGATCGGGTTCTTCCTCAGGCTCAAAAGGCCCGGCTTAAAATGGTGTTGAATATCAAAGAGGAAAATTCGAGGGCAGAAGTCATTGCCCACTATGCGCCGGCCTTGAAAAAAGGCGGAAACGCCGAAGTCGGCAGGCAAATCTTTCGTCGCGCCTGTGTTACCTGTCACCGGCTTGAAAATACCGGCATCAACCTGGGGCCTGATCTGCTGACTTTGACGGAACGCTCCCGGAAAAGCCTGCTCGATTCGATACTTGATCCCAGTTCCAACGTCGATCCACGCTACAAACTCTATACCGCTTCTACGAAAGATGGCCGGGTTTTGAGTGGTTTTCTCGACAGCCAGTCGGACACTCATATCGTAATTCGCCAACCTGACAATCAAACCGTGCGCATTTCCCGGGCAGATGTGAGAAGACTCGCCCCCACTCTGATTTCGTTGATGCCCGCCGGACTTGAAGCTGCAATCGACGTCGACCAAATGAGTGATCTGCTGGCCTATCTTGAGGAGATTTACCGGCAATAGCCCGGAATCGTGTTGCGGACACTTGTCCGCATACTCACAATGGCTCAGATAGACGCCAACAAGAGAGTTCGCGACACGAATTTCACCAAAATGGTAGTGCATCTTCCGGACCGTTCTCTATTTAACAGGGGACAGATTGAAGTAGCGGAACTTCCGAAGCTAAGACTTGTCCGGGTTGCATTTGCCGTATCGGACCGGCCTGATTGAAGCTACCCTTGACCTATGGCGGATCTGAATCGTAGAAATCTTATCTCATCAGTTGGTATCGGTATCGCGGCCGGAGGGCTATACCGTGCGGCGCAAACCGCAGAAGCCGGTGCGTTCCAAATAGAAGACCAGGTGCCATTTCGGGGGCAGACGCGTCGACTGAAAGTAACCAATCACGGCCGATACGTGACCTCGCTGATTTTTTCGGTGGATTACCCGACTCATTTCCGGCTCAAGCCTGAGTTCTATCCGGTTCTGACCCCCGGAGGATTTCCTGTAACGGATTCGCATCAATACTGTTTCATCCATCATCAATCGATTATGTGCGGTCATGGCCGGGTCAGAACCGAAGATGGCCGGGTGATTGATTTCTATCGGAAATTGAATTTTCCCGAAGAAGGTCGCAAGGACCGCTGGCATACTCCGGAGAAAAATCTGTATCACCTCGGACCGTCCGGCATTCAGCGAATCGTGTCCGCGACATGGAAAACCGGTGACCGGGCGGATATAGATTTGAGTTTGGAATGGCAAACCCGTCGGCAAAATTCAGCTGACGGCGAAACCATAGTTCTTGAGAAACGACGATATGAGATTTCTCAATCCGAACCTCATACCATTATCGATCAATTCTCCCAACTCGTACCGTCAAAAGGGGAGTGTATTTTCGAAGGAGATCGCCATTCCTTCTGCGGAGTGAGAGTGCACGATTTACTGGATGTTGAGGACGGAGGAACGATGCGGGACTCGGAAGGCAGGGTCAATCCTCTAGGCAATTACTGGGCTGCCGAAGGCAAAACCAAAGCCCCTCGCTGGGTCGATTGTACCGGTAAAATTGGCGACGCGACGGTGGGGATTGCCTTGATGGGGCACCCGGAAAATCCGTTGAATGAATACTACGTTCAGCATTGGGGGCTCATGGAAGTCTCCGCCATGCTGGATAAAGACCTCGCGTTTTCAAAACACAAACCCTTCGAATTCGCGGCGCGATACGTAGCGCACGATGGCGTGCTGGCACCCGAAAACGCAGACCAATTATATGGCGAGTTTGCAAATCGCGATTTCCCGTTCAAGGGAGGTTAAAGTGGGTATGTTTTCTGTCCCCGGCCAACTTGAGGCGGCACAGTGTATTGGAGGTTGTAATTTTTCCTCTGCGCCTAAATTCATTATAGTATGGACTCCCGGTATGTAGACCAAACAGGGTAAGGTTTTCCATTCAACAGGGTACAGTCCTCAATCTAACAGGGTACAGTCGAATACTACCAGGATATCATATCTCTTTCGTTTCATCGAGCCGGCCATACCGGAAAATAGGCGGGTGATTCTTCTCTTCAAGTGCGATCAAAATTAATGCTCCTCCCCTCCGGGAAAAAAGTGATTACACTGATCTGTGAAGCCCGGCTGCGAGCTGATCATTCACCCCAATTCGTCAGTTGTTCCGACTGTCAGTCTGGTCGAAGGAGGGGAAGCTATGAGTTCCGCAAAACTACAACACGCTTCGCGTCCTTGGTCCCTCCACCCGATTTTGTTGGTCCTGTTTCTCTTCGTGTTTTCGATCCCCTCTGCTCCGGGTCAGGATCAAAAGGGGGGCAGTGAGCGCTCGCTCGCTGGTCCTTTCGTTCCCCGGCCGGCTGTCACCATTTATGTGGTCAGTGACGGGCGGGGTGGGCAGGCCAGGTTTTTGCTGCGGAAAACTCACCGGTCCCGAGCGGTCACGGCTCTGGCCCGGGTGCTGGATCCCGATGAATCGGTAATCCGGTGGAAATACCTGGAGACTGCACCGGAATCGGTGCTGAGTGACTGGGAGCCGTGTGATGAAATCAATCTGATTCCGGACGAGCCTCATCCGCAACCAGGTCAGGTTCTGCTGGAGGAAACCTTCGACCTTTCCAGAGTCGGCATTTATCAGATCCGGGTTTCCTGCGCCAACAGGGAAATCCAGGTGGAGTTGGATTTGCCGGAATCGGCACCCCGGGGAGTTTGTTTCCAGAACGGTATCGCCCGTTCGTGGGCCAATCCGTCGGACAAGGCCTACGTCTATGTTCCACCCCATTCCGAAGTGCTCGAATGGGCGGGAGGCCCTTTCGTGATTCACGATGAGAAAGGGAAGGAATTGGTCCGCAGCAAAAAAAACGGCAAAGGTGAGTGGGCAGTCGGGAAAACGGATGAGGTCTGGGAAATCGAGTTTCCCGATCCGAAGAACTGGGAACTGCGCACAGCGGGATTCCCCTTCATCCTTTGCGACAACGCGGAAACGGCCCGACGTATCAAGGGCAGCGTGGAGCAACTTCCTGACGGAACCGTTGTCTGTCACCAGTTTCAGCGTCGCATCGCGGAGCTTCTCCCGCAGCTGCTGCGTCCCGAAAACGTAGGTGTCACGGAGGACCTCCTCGTTCCGTTGAAGTCCCGGGAGGAAGCCTGGCTGGCTGATCCCCTGAAGAATCGCCGCCTCAAGGATAGCTTTGTCGCGGCGGTGCCGAAGTGGCTCGAACAGCAGAATTTGGACCCCAAAAGTCACTGGAGCGGCTCGCTCGACGGCTGGCAGGACAAGGAATATGCCGAGCCGCCCAATAATCGCTGGGATCGCCTAAGGCGGATCGAAGGGCTTTATGGAGGTGCTTCGAGCCACTACGGGACGGCGGCGGAAAACCTCGCATTGGGAGCACTGCACGATTCACCCGCCAATCCCTGGTTTGGTAAGAAGGAATTGCTCTACCGCGCCGCCGCCGCAGCCCTGCGCGACCTCATGACCCTGGCCGAGGATGAAACTTTCTACGGGATTTCGGACATGAATTCCTATCCGGGTAACATGGCGTTTGTTGTGGGGCAAAAGACACTGCCCGTCTACGGCGTCGCCGCTCCGCACCTGCCGGAAGAAGTCCGCCAGGTTTGGACCGATGGGCTCCGGCATCTTATTGATCGTTCTTTTACCGATGGTCTGGTGTCCGCGAGGAATCAGTCCAGCCATTACCTGGTAGCTTTTCAGGCCTTTGCCGATGGATCGGGGGATCCTCTTTATCAAAGCCTGGCCCGGCTTTATGCCCTGCGCTGGATTGCGGGTCAGCACCCCGCCGGTTGGCACATGGAAGCCACCGGACCGGACGCTAGCTATATCGGAATGACGCATTGGCACGAGGCCGTCTACTACCGGATGAGTGGCGACCGCAACATCCTCGACTCGCTGGCGAAATCCTACCGCTTTTTCAATCACACCGTGGCACCCGAGCCGGATGGCAAAATGCTGGGAGGATTCAACTTCGGTCATCGTGTCGGTGAAGGTTTCTATAACGAACAATGGGGCGGGGCCAGAGGCATCGTCGACGACGTCGTGCCGGAAGTCGGAATCTGGGCGAAGCCAGGTTTTTCACCGAAAGAACGGGCTGCGGAGGAGAAAGAAGCCCGCCGGGCTATCCGTGAATTTCTGGATAACCCCAAACACCCTGCCAGCTCGGGACTGAACACCCCGCGTTACCTGCACTACGCTGAAAATGCGAACCGGAGCACAGAATTTCCCTGTTTGGAAGAGAAGCCTTTCATCCGCGACCTCGGCGGTCAGATGGTGGCTGTGAAGCGTCCCGCTTACTACACATACGGGTTCACCGGCAGACCGGCAGGCCGTTTTTATATCCGGCAGAAAGAAGACTTTCGCGCCCCTTTCCCGGATGCTGCGGAAGACAATGGCGGCGTGATCGACATGCGAAAGATCACGCCCTTTCTCGGTGGAGGTCTGTCCGGATTCTGGACCCCGGAGTATGGTCATTTACTGCTCGCGGCGAATTGGGCTCCCACGACCCATCACGGAGTTATTGCCACCAAACCGGATGGAACCCGCTACTGGGAAGACTACCATGAACACACTTCCCAACTCGATGAGTCAGCTGGCACTTTGTCGATCGGAGGGCGAATCGAATCTCTACCGCTGCGCTATCTCCGCCGCTACACCTTCGGGCCGGAGAGTCTGGAGGTGAAGTTGTCTCTGACAGCTGAAAAAGACCTCCAGCTCACCCGTCTCGTGGAAAACCTGCCTATAGCCCGCGGAAAATGGAAGGCCCGGGGAACGGAATGGGACGCTGGCGGAGTCGGCGAGGGAGAGGTGAAAGCCCAAACGTTCCGTGCCTTCGATAAAACCGGCAACGGAGCCGTAGTCCGCTTCGACCAGGCCCGCTCACTGCGTCTCGTTCCAAACGGACTGCGTGCCGGAGGTTGGCGCCTGTTGCAAATTGGTCGGGTCGAAATCGAGCTTCCCGCCAGGCTGAAAGCGGGAGAATCCTTCGAGATGGCCTACACCATTGAGCCAATGCGGACGGCGGAGAAAAAGGAGTGATGATGACTTGCTGAACTCCGCCGCCATTGCCGTTTTCAGGATTACTGCCACCGCAGGGTTAATGCTCCGGTGTGCTCCCCGCTGGTGAGCAACTCTACGGCCCAGGAAACTTCGTGGAGGTAACGCGAGTCACCCAGTCCGTTGTTCTTCCAGTAGTTCAAAAACGGTGATAGATCCACAGTGGCTACAGCGGTCGGAGCTGACAGTTGTTGTGCCACTGCCTTGAACCGGTAGCCGCCGCCGGAAAACCGGTACCGGTGCATATTATAAACTTTGCCACCGACATCGAGGGTTCCAATCAGTGGGTCGGTCTCATTTCGATTGATCGATTGAATGATATAGATCTCGTGCCTCACATTTGCCTCGTCCCAATTCGGCTTGTCGAGAACCCAGCCGTACACACCCCAGAGATATTTACCTGCTTTGCGGTCAATGCCAGTCAAGGAGCCTGACATCACTACCGAATGATTCACGGAACGCCGGTGACTGATCCGGGAGATTCGCCCTATGGCTCCGCCTTTTCCGTTGAACTGAAAAGTTGCTTCGTTTTTTTCTCCGGCGATTTCGAGAATTTTATATTCGGCGGAGCTTGAACGCCACAGGCGCAGCTCCCGGTCGTTGACTTCACAACTATCGAATGTGTCGCTTCCCCTGAGTTGTAGTTTTATCGGTGACGCAGTAGATATTGCGACTGCCGGTAGTATTACCAGTAATGGAAATATCTTCTTGAAAGAATGCATGGTTTTATCCCCGGATCAGGAATTTGGCTAATTCTGAAGGTAGTCGTTTGGAAAGCAGGAAGTAGCGGATTAGCGGATCGGGTTCATATAGTTCCAGCAGGTCTGCGTACACTTTCATCCCCTCGATGCGGTTTCGGCTGATTTGATTGTCGTGCTTCCGGTGAAAGGAGGCTGGAAAGTTGAGTTTCCGAACGCTTTTGTTTCTGGATTGAAAACGGAGGAATAGTTCAATGTCGACTTTGATCTTCAGCGCTTCGTCATATCCTCCCAATTCCCTGACGGATTGGGTGCGATAGACCATGCTTGAGTGCTTGAACGGTATAAGAGGCGTGCCGAGAGTTTTGCGAATTGCCTTTCGGGAAGTTGCGAACTCAGGATAGTTTCTTCGTTTGGCTGCATGTTTAGAATCCCGGAAGATGAGAGTATCCGCGTAGATCAGGTCGGTGTCGGGATTTTGCCGGATAAAGTCGAGGTAGGCACTGACGGTTTCGGTATCGAAAAGATCATCCGCATCGAGAACCGCGATGTAGTCAGAGTTCACCGCCGCGTTGGCGAGGTTTCTGGCTTTGGAAATTCCGACGCAGGATTGGTCCCGGAACAATTTCAACATCGGCAGTCTGTCGGAGAATTGTTCAGCGATCTGCGAAGTTTCGTCACTGGAACCGTCGTCATAGATAATGATTTCATCAGGGAGCCGGGACTGTGCGACCAGTGATTCGAGAGCCTCTCCTATGTGTTGTGAGGCGTTTTTCGCGGCAATCACAACGGCGATCGTCGGGGTGTTGGAATTTTCAGGCATAGACAGGTTCGTTTAGTTTTTGAGGGGCTCTGGAACGGGCTCTCCCGCCGTTAAATATAGTTGAAGCGAGGAGGGCTCCGGAAAAATTATAGATGTGAGTATTGGTCATCATGCAGACGACCAGCAAAATCAGCAGGGGGATCGAACAGTTTCGCCACAATTGCATACCTACAAGAAAGATGCCTATGATACCGAAGTCTGAAAGGAGACGGATCGCTTCGATATGCAGACAGAAAGAATAGATGGTTCCATCACCCAGTCTCATCAGGTAAGCGGTAAAGCTTGAGTCGTGGGTGATATATTGGTGCATGGGATAACCGACGCCAAGTCCGGTGAACCAGTTCCATAGTTGAAAGTCCGGAATCACAGTCCGGTAAAACGTAGACAGAAGAACTCCCCGGTCGCTGTTAATCAGATAGTCGAGCGAGACTTCTTTCCCCCGCGCCAGCATCAACTGGATGAGCGCAAACATAGCAAAGGGAATCATGACAGCGGATCCAATCAGCATCTTCGGGGAGAATTTCCGACCCACTAGATCCGCCAGAATCAACACAAACATTCCGGTAGTGGACCCGCACTGAACCACAAACCCCCATGCGAGAATTCGATCATAAAGTTTCAGCCGGGGTCGTGCCATATAGACGAGGATGGCTATGGTGTAGGAACTGTTGATCGAATACTCAATGAAATAGTTCCCCCGGAAAACTTCACCGCCAATCGCGATGGCATATAGCAGATTGACGGTGCATAAAACAAAAAATGCGCGAAGGGCGACCAGCGCGGAGAAATGTGAGAAACCGCCTTTGCGGATCACGAGTAAAGATAACACCCCGATCAAGACGAGTTTGCCGCCTCTCATGACACCCATGCTTGCCCCGCTCACTGCTCTTCCGCTGAAAGGGCATTCGATGCCGACGCGTGCTGTTATCCAGGAATGGGTTCGTCAGCACGAAGACGTAAACGGTCTCTCGCCCAATGCGTTAAATACCGTGCGGATGGTGACTATGTATACTCCCGAAAAAGAAGTCATCATAGTCGGTGCCTATATCCGAATCGGTATCGGTTCAAATTTTCTCGACAGCGGCACTCACGGCGGAGTTGGAGTCAGTGTCGATGTTGAAACCGGGCGACTTGGCCCTCTGTCATCGGACGGTAGAGGCAGGTTCTACGATTTTACACCTGCAGCTTATGAGAAAACAGACGATGCGGTGCTTCCCGATTGGGACAAGGCGCTTGATATCGCCCGTCGCACTCAGGAATGCTTTGCCCCCTTCAACCGGTTTATCGGCATGGATATCGGGTTTTCCGAGTCCGGACCTATATTAATCGAAGTAAATGATATCTTTGATTGCGGCAGGTTCGAGAGCGTCACCGGTCCCATTCTTAAGAATGAGGCCGTTCTTGAATGTTGCAAAAAATACGCAATGCTCACGCATAATCGACTCAACTGAGGGTCTGTAACAAATGCCACAGGAATCTAGAAACCGGCGAAACCGCTCGATCCGTTTTGCTGTCTTTACGTCGCTGATTTCAAAAGGGAGCAGTGCCGCCCTTCAATTTATTTCGCTGCCGCTGGCGGCGAAAGTCCTCGGGCGCGAAGAGTTTGGTATCTATGCGACGATATCTCTTTCGGTCTTTACGGTAGCGATTCTGGAACTGGGAGTCGGCCCCGCGCTGGGCAGGCGGATTTCAGAAGCCAACTCGAGGGGCGATCAGAAAAAGCAGGCGCAACTGTTTATCAGCGGTCTGGTGCTCGTTTTGGGGCTTGCGCTTCTCGGGGCTATGCTGGCTGCATTGGTCGTTTCTATAGTGCCCCTGCCGGTATTGTTCGGACAAAAATACGAACCGTATGTAGAGATTATGCGGCCGGCGTTATGGCTGGGTATTATCTTAATGGCCTCTCAACTTGTTGTGGAGATGACTGATCGCCTCAGGGAAGGCTATATGGAGGCAGGCGTGGTGAATGCCTGGGCCACAGTAGGTAATTTTATCGGAGCGATCATTATATTTGCAGGTGTCCGCTATGAACCAGACGTTTCTTTTTTACTGCTCGCCGTATTCGGCCCAAATATTATTGCCCGGGTTGCCAGTATGGTTCTCCTGCTACGGAAACGGCCCTGGTTGATTGCCAGTCGGGAACTGCCTCGACGGGTCACCATGATCGAATTGATCCGGGAAGGACTGTCGTTTACGGCTACTTCTTTTGTTGTGTATTTCGTCGACTACACCGTCTGCGCTCTGATTGTCGGGCGGCTCTCCGGACCGGCTGATGTGGCGGTGTTTCATGTATTGATGTCGATCACTACGGCATTTACCGGACTGTTAATTATGGTCGGCCGCCCCATCTGGGCGGCTATCGCAGACGCGAAAGAACTGAACGATCACGAGTGGATGCACGCGGTGATCTTCCGCTACTACAAGTATCTATGTGCTCTTTCCCTGGCGGCCTCCGTTTTTCTGATTGGCATCGGTCCGTGGTTGATTCCTGTCCTCTATGGTGATGAATTCCTGATCGGAAGACCTTTGTTTATATGTCACTCGGTGCTTCTATTCGCTATGGGATGGCGACTGGTTAATCGCTACATCATGATCGGACTGGGTCTCATCCCCCGGACCGTGGTGCCGATTCTATCCGGCCTTACGATAGGATTAGTTCTTGGAGTCGCCGGTTTGTCGATGTGGGGACTTTGGGCTCTGTTCGTCGGCATGGCTACGGGAGCCCTGCTGTTTCCGGGGCTGTGGCTTTCCCGAATCATCAGCCGTCAGTTGCAAGGGGACAAGAGACCGTATTCCGGCCCGGCGATGCCGGAGCCTAAAGTTTCTTAAATCCGTTCAGCCTGTTTAGATGGCGACCGGGGTGGTTGCGATTCCCGGTTGCGCCTCTGTTTATCGCGAACTATTGCTAAACAAGCCAATACGTCATGTCAGAACAAACGGAAGCCATAGTTCGCCGCCACGCACACGATGTGAGGAACAATCTCTATGCACTCGACCTGCAAGCAATGCTTCTCGAAGAATCGTATCCTGACCCGACGTCGAAACCGCACCAGCTGGCGCTTAAGATTCGGCGGGAACTCGGACTGGTTGAATCTCAGTTGCGATCCCTGGTAGCGTGCTTTGCCGAGGCGGATATCGAACCGGTTGGGGTCCAGGATTTTTTCTATATGTGGAAATCGCGATTTAACAAATTCGTCCCGAATGCTGAGGTCGGGTGGAGTTGTGAAGCCGAATCCGAGTCGATCAATATTGACGCAGCCATGGTTGCGGATTTGCTCGCTACTTTGCTGGCGGCTGCGGTTTCCGCCGACTGCGAACCTGTCGCTTCGGTAAAAATTCAAGCTGATGAAGCCTGCTTCGAGATTCGGCTTGCGGAAGGACGTAAGATGGATTTTCCCGTTGAATGGGAAAAGATATTTGAGCGAAACGGCGGTCGTTTCGAATCCACTGACGAATCCGACAGGTTCACCCTCAAAGGTTTGTTTCCTTTGACCTGATCCGGACCGGTCGGTGACTTTTCACTACTCACCCAGGGGCAGATCGTGTAGATTGCTTTCCTCCCCGGAAATGAGCAGCAGAAACGAAGAACCGCAGTCGGTGAATCAGAGCGAGGACATGCTGAAGCGTTGTCTTTTGGCCGGGAATATGGGCGCTTTCCAGGTCGACCTGATTACCTCCCGTGTGAACCGGTTCGGCCCCGTGACAGAGGCGCTCGGGCTCACCGACAATACGGAGGATTTTTTAGCCAATATCCACCCGGATGATCTTCAGACGTTCCTGCAAATCAACAAGTCCCGGACGCCTGTGGATCCCACCTATGAGTTAACCTATCGCTATATCAAACCGGACGGCACTTGCGAATGGGTCCGGGAAAATGCAGAAGTATTGTTTGATGACGAGCGGGTCGCCGTGGGGGTGACCGGCATCTATCAAATTGTCACTTCGCAGAAGCAGGCGGAAAATGAACTGCGCAGCAAAGATTTTTTCACCTCCGCTGTGTTCGAAAGCAGCCCCGACTGCGTTAAGGTGCTCGACCCGGAAGGTCGGGTGCTGCAGATCAACGGGTCGGGCCGGACTCTGATGGAGATCGACGATTTTGCTTCCGTTTGCGGAAAGGAATATTGGACGATTTGGCCGGAGGAAAGCAGGGAATCCGTGCGGGAAGCCTTTGAGGAGGCCAGGCAGCATGGTGAAGGCCGGTTGGAAGGCAGCTGCCCCACGGCGGGAGGGACTCCGAAATGGTGGAATGTGGTGATTCGGCCGGTCTTCGATGAAGCGGGCGAACTGACAAATTTCGTAGCCGTTACCCGGGATATTACCGATTCCAGGGCGCGGGAACAGGAACTCGCCGCAGGTAAGCAGCAATTGGAACTGCTGCTCAGCAGCACTGCCGAGGGGATCTATGGAATCGATCTGGACGGCAACTGCACCTTCGCCAATGCAGCCTGCGTGGAGCTGTTCGGATATGAGTCGGCTGAGGACCTGCTAGGCAAACATATGCATGAATTGGTACACCACACCCGTTCCGACGGATCTCCCTACCCGAATGAGGAGTGCCATATCTATCAAGCCTACCGGGAAGGCAGGCAGGTTCATGTGGATGATGAAGTTTTCTGGCGTGCCGACGGCACTTGTTTCGATGCCGAATATTGGTCGCACCCGCAGATTGACGACGGCAAACCGGTCGGTTGTGTGGTCACGTTTCTGGATATATCCGAGCGTCGCCGCTGGCAGACTCAGTTGGCTGACAGCGAAGCCCGGTTGCGTAGTGTGATCGAGGGGGCAACCGGTTTTTTCGGGGTTCTTACTCCCGACGGCATTTTGATCGAGTGCAATCAGATTTCCTATCAATCAGCCGGCATTAAACGGGAGGATGCCGTCGGCAAACCGTTCTGGGAAACCGCCTGGTGGAATTTTGATCCGGAGGTCAGTGCGCGGGTGAAGGACATGGTCAACCGTGCCGCAGCGGGCGAAACGGTTCAGGAAGATCTGCGCTTCTTCACTGCTGACGGTTCGATCCGGCAAGTGGCCACCACCTTTAATCCGGTTTACGATAACGATGGAAATCTCATCTTCATTGTTCCCTCCGGCGCGGATATTACCGAGCGTTTGGAACAGGCCCGGCAGCTGGCGGAAACCAATATTCGTCTCGAATTGTCACTGGCGGTAAGTGGATCTGCTGTATGGAGCTGGGACACGGAGTCGAATCAACCGATCCCGAACGCATCTCTCAGCCGCATGTTCGGCTTTGCCGAGACAGATTCGCCGTCGCTGGAAGATTTCCTTGCCCGGATGCACGATGATGACCGCGAGCGGGTCGCTGTTTCCATTGGGCGGGCTATCGAAACAGGCACCCCCTACGAAGAGGAATACCGTGTAAAATTGCCATCCGGGGAGACGCGTTGGTTGCATGCCGTTGGCACCGCTCAGAGATCGGATCGTGGCGGGCTGGATGATTTCTTTGGTGTGATTTCCGATTGCACTGACCGAAAGCAGCGCGAGGTCGAACTGGCTGAAAATGAAGCCCGTCTGCGCCGCGTGATTGACAATATGCTCAATTTCGTCGGCGTGCTGGACCGTGACGGAGTTCTCCTCGAAGTAAACCGGACAGCCCTGCTGGCCGGGGGAGTCGAGCGCGGGGATGTGGTCGGGAAGCTGTTCTGGGATTGCTATTGGTGGAACTTCGATGAGGAGGTGGTTAGTCGGCTTCAGGGTGCGGTTCGGGAAGCTCAAAGCGGCGCAACGATTCGCTACGACGAGACGGTTCGGATGGCCAATGACACCCATATCGTCATCGATTTTATGTTGGTGCCGGTCTCCGATGAGGGCGGGCACATCACTCACCTGATCCCTTCGGGAGTTGATATCAGCGAGCGAAAGGCGGCTGAAATCGCGCTGAAGAATTCGGAGGAACGGTTGAAACTGGGAATCGAGGTGGCTCAGTTTGGGCTGGTGCACATTGATTACCGCACCGATATGGCTGAGCTCAGCCTCGAGGCGGCTCAGATGTTCGGTCTCGGTGATCAGGCAATGACGGCTTCCCGCAGTGATCTTCACGCCACGTTTCATCCCGACGACGCGGATGAATTGCATTTGGCTATTGAGGAGAGTCTCAACAGTGGCGAAGACCGGTTGTTATCGGTAGAGCATCGCATCGTCCTGCCTAAGGGCGGGGAGCGCTGGTTGGATGTGCGCAAACAGATATTTTTTGATCAGACCTGCAATCCACCGCAACCTGCGCACGCTTCTCTGGCGGTGCGCGACATTACCAGGCGCAAACAATTCCAGGCTGAGTTGTCAGAGAATTCCATGCGCCTGAGAATGGCCCTGAAATCCGGTGGCATGGCAGCTTGGGAATGGGCCCCGGAAGAAAGCTTCTGGGAACCCAGGCTTTATGATCTCCTCGGAATCTCCAGAGACCAGGTGGCGAGTACCGAATTGTTTTATGAGTCCGTTCATCCCGATGATCTACAAATGCTCAAAGAAGGGTGGGAAAAGGCAACCGACGGCGGTGATCGCTATGACGAACTGTTTCGCATCATTCGGCCTGACGGGGAAATTCGCTGGCTGAGGGCCGTTGGCGAAATCATCAGAAGCAGCGATGGAGAAGTCGAAAAGATTTTTGGACTGAACTGGGACGAGACCGAAGAACGGGCCGCGTCTGCCGAGCTGGCGGAAAACCGGCGGCAACTCGCCCTCGCGATGAAATCAGCGAAAATGGGTTCGTTTATCTGGAACAGTGAGACCGACGAAGCCAACCTCGACGAAGAGTGGTGTGCCGCTGTAGGTCTGTCTCACAACGCCGGGCGAAGCGGCGAAAATTTCTATCGCATGATCCATCCGGACGACCGGGAATTGATGCGCGACATCACCGAAAGAAGCCGCGTCGGAGAAATCGATTTCAGCGTCGAGTTCCGCATCATACGCCCGGACGGGGGCGTTCGGTGGATGGCGGGAATCGGCAGTTGGATTCCTGTGGAGGATGGCCTGCCGGTGCAGCTCTCCGGTCTGAACTGGGACATCACCGAGCGGAAGGAATTTGAAAACGAGATCCGTCTGAATGAAGAACGTCTCCGCATAGCGGCTCAAACAGCCGGCTTCGGACACTTTCAGATCGAACCTGAAACCGGCAAGGTTCACTGGTCTGCTGAGATGAAAGTGATCCTCGGATTACCTGCTGATCATGAACCATCGTACCATGCAGGCGAGGTCCCGGACTTTGTTCACCCCGATGACCGCCAGAGTTTTGCCGAACTGACCGAACGCGTCCTCAACGATCTCGAAAATACCGATTACAGCCATGATCACCGCATCGTCCGCCCCGATGGAGAGACTCGCCACGTTCGGATGCAACAGCGATTGATCTTCGAAGGCAAAGGGGAAAACCGGCGCTTGCGGATGATCATCGGCACTCTGCTGGACATCACCCAACAGCGCGAGTACGAAGCCATGCTTGAGCAGGAGCGCCAATTCGCTCAGGCCGCCAACGACGCCAAGACCGAATTCGTCGCCAATATGAGCCACGAAATTCGTACCCCGATGACAGCGGTGCTCGGCTACACGGATCTGCTGTTTGCCAACGAAACCGACCCGGCGAAGATCGAGCATCTGCGCACGATCCAACGCAACGGCCATTTCCTGCTCGAGATCATCAACGACATTCTCGATCTTTCCAAAATCGAAGCCGGCAAAATGGACATCGCTAAAGAAAGCTTCGCGCCTCACTGGCTCGTCGCCGATGTCCGTTCGATGATGCAGGTGCGGGCCGGGGAGAAAGGTTTGAATTTTTCCGTCACATACGAAGGGCCGGTCCCGGCTACAATCGTCAGCGATTCGCGGCGACTAAAACAGATCCTTGTCAACCTGATCGGAAATGCGATCAAATTTACCGAGACCGGCAGCATCGACCTGAAGGTCCGCTTTATCGATTCCGACCGGCCCCATCTGCAATTTGATATCTCGGATACCGGAGTCGGTATGACAAAGAAACAGCAGCGCGGACTGTTCCAGCCATTTACTCAGGGCGACATGTCAGTCAGCCGGGAATTCGGCGGCACCGGTCTGGGGCTCGCGATTTCCCGCCGCCTTACGGAAATGCTCGGTGGAGAGATCGAAGTCACCAGTGAGCCTGGTGTCGGCAGCACCTTTACTTTCTCTATCGATCCCGGACCGGTTGACCGGGACCAATTTATCGAACCGGTAGACCACGATATAGCGGAGAGTGAATCCAATTCTGTAGTTCTGCCCAAACTGAACTGCCGTGCCCTCGTCGTCGATGACTGCGAAGATATTCGCGAGCTTGCCTGCGAAATTCTCCGCTCCGCCGGAGCCGACGTCGAGCAAGCCGACGACGGCCAGGCAGCCCTGATGATCATACAAGAGGCTCTCGATTCCCGAAACAACATCCCCGATGTGATTCTTCTTGATATGCAAATGCCGCGTCTCGACGGCTATCAGACGGCGGAGAAATTGAGGGCTATAGGTTACCGGTCTCCGATAATTGCCGTGACCGCGGACGCCATGCAGGGCAACATGACCCGATGTATGGAAAGTGGCTGCGATGCCTATCTCAGTAAGCCTGTCAACCGCCGCGCGCTGCTCGAATCGATACAAAATCACCTCGATCAAAAAACGGAGGACGGCAATCCGGATGTCGTCATCATTGAAGATTCCCAAGACGCCGCAGAAGCCCTGCAGGAGCTTCTCAAATTACGCAACATTTCCTCTGTGATCGCCAACACAGGCGGCGAGGGAATTGCGAAAGCCTGCCAACACCGGCCGCGGGTGATCATCCTCGATCTGACCCTCCCCGACATGAGTGGCTACGATGTCGTCGGCAAGCTTCGCGCTATGGATGATCTGGCCGGGACGATCTACATCGCCCTGACCGGTCGCACGGATCCCAAAGATGTACAACAGTGTAAAGAGGCCGGATTTGATTACCACATGGGTAAACCGGTCGATCTCAGGAGCCTGTGGGAGTTGATTAAACAAGTTCTGGGTTAGCGACCGGCGTTCTCTCGTTCAACAGGGTACAATCACCGATTCAACAGGGTACAGTGCCGGATTCAACAGGGTACAATCACAGCAAAAATGACTGCAATCTGCGGGTTGAAGGCTGGCGATCCTTTGAAACATTCCCGGATTCTTATGTGGAGTGGATTTGTCAAAGTTACAACGGTTTTGTTCGGCCTGTGTGCCGGGCTTCATGCGGCTGAGAACGCGGAGTTTCGGGTTGTCATGCCGGAGAAGCATTTTGGTTTTTTCGAGAAATATTGCCTCGATTGCCATGATGAAGCGACGGAGAAAGGCAAGGTCGATCTGGAGAATCTCTCTTTCGATCTCGGAACCATTGAGTCGGCGGAGCTTTGGCAAAAAGTGCTCAATTCCATCAATTCCGGAGAAATGCCACCGGAAGATAAAACCCAACCGACGCCGGGAGATAAAACGGATTTTCTGGAGGCGCTTTCGCAACGAATGGTTGATGCCCGGAATCTGCATGCGGATACCGGCGGACTGATCACGATGCGGCGGCTCAATCGCAGGGAATACGAAAATACCATGGAGAGTCTCCTCGGCGTAAAAGTGGATGCTTCCAATTTGCCGGATGACAGTAACCCGGGTGGATTTGATACCGAAGGTGGTGCGCTGTTTTTCTCAAGCGATCAATTCGAGCAGTATATCAAACTGGCTCGCGAAGCACTTGACCGGGCCATCGTAACCGGGGAAAAACCGCAAACGGTGACGCAGCGAATCGAAGCCGAGGAGGAAGCTAACCAGCGGGTGCGAATGGTGTTTCGCGGCTATCAAAAAAGGGGCTATATCGCATGGAAGAAATTTACGGCAGGGAAAGGGAAAGTTACACCGAAGGAGGTAGGCCTCGTTGATGAAAAGGAGATCGATTTCCGCAAACTGGTATGGGATCGAAGCGGGCCTGATTATGCTGACTACCTGAGTCGCAAAGAGACGTGGACCGGTGCGTTTCTCACGGTGAGTTCCCCCAATCCGCAGGTAGGGCTTGCTATACCGGATCAGGCTCCCGCCGGTAAGTATAAAATCCGGGCGTTGATTGGGGTGAACGGTAGACCGGAACCGGCCCGGACTTTTGTCGAAGTCGGCTATAGAGGGGAAAATATAGAAGCCGCAATCGATTTGATCGGGTGTCGAAAAGTTCGCGCCCCGCTAAGTAAACCGGAAGTAATCGAATTTGATATCGATTTGCCGCCTCTGAGCAAGCCGCTGAGTATGGATGTAGGTACTGAAACCGGCAAAAAGGTACCGATTGGCGAACGGGTGATAGCATTCCGTCAGCGGCATCCCAACAGTCGCAATGCAGCCCGGTATATTCGAATGCAATCCGTGGGAAATACCGGATTTAATATCGAGCCGTCGCTCTGGGTTGACTGGCTGGAATGGGAAGGGCCTGTCATCGGGGAGTGGCCTCCGGCTTCGCACAAAGAAATCTTTTTCCGCGGTAAGGGGGCTGAAAAGAATACCGAATATGCCCGCGAAATTCTCGCCCGGTTCGCCCGGAAAGCGTTTCGAATCAAAGACGCCAATGATAAATTTTTACGCAGGCTGACAGATTTGTATCAATCCCGTCGGGAAGGTGGCGAGAGTTTTGAAGAGGCGATGAAAATGCCTCTTTCGATCATTCTGGCTTCGCCCGGTTTTCTCTACTTAAAGGAGCCGGGTGGAGATACCGAAAATCGCGAACTGACCGATAAAGAACTCGCTGTGCGCCTGTCGTATTTTCTATGGAGTACGGCTCCGGATGCAAGGTTGCGGCAGGCGGCGGAAAAAGGGCAGCTTTCCACCCGTAAAGGGTTACTCAGTGAAGTGAACCGACTCCTTGGCGATGACCGGATTGATGAGTTTGTTCAAGGTTTCGCCCACCAGTGGTTGCATATGGACCGGCTCGATTTTTTCCAGTTTAACTATCGGCTGTATCCGGAGTTTGATGACTCGGTAAAAATGGCGGCCCGCCTCGAGGTATTCGAAACGATACGTTATCTCATCGACCGCAATCGCCCCATCGGGGAACTACTGAAAACAGACCGGATCGTGATTAATGATCTACTTGCTGATTACTATGGAATCAAAGCTGTGCACGGGGCTCACTTCCGCGCCGTGAAAGTTCCGGAGGATTTACCGCGCGGTGGTCTTCCCGGTATGGCTGCGATTCTCGCCATGGGATCGGACGGGGAGCAGTCATCTCCGGTGGAGCGGGGCAGCTGGGTGTTGCGAAAGTTGCTTCACGATCCGCCGCCGCCTGCGCCGGCCAACGTGCCGCAGCTCAGTCGTCACGCCGGGAAACTACTGCCGGCGCGGGAACTTCTCGAAGCCCACATGGAGGAAGCGCAGTGCGCGCAGTGCCACCGGAAGATCGATCCGATCGGCTACGGGTTGGAGCATTTCAATGCCGCCGGGCAGTGGCGGGAAAAGGAGTATACCGAAATCGCGACGAACAACCGGGTGCGGAAATTTGAGAAGCATCCTATCGACGACACCGGGACATTGCCAGACGGCACGGCGTTTCACGGCTTTTTCGAACTTCGGGACCGCCTGGCAGAACGCGAGCAGGAGTTCGCCCGTGGTTTTGTCGAACATCTCATCGAGTATGCGCTCGGCCGTCCTTACGGATTTTCCGATCAACAGCTGGCTGACGATATTCTGTCTCAGGGAAACAAGCAGGGCGGAACTCTGAAAGCTTATATTCTCGCTCTCGTTCAATCCGAACCGTTCCGTATAAAATAGAGATCGGAAATCCCGCCGGACAATGCCGCGAGTCCGATGACGAGAAACAGTACAAACATGATCACAGCGTTGTGTTTGCTGAGCCATACTTTCCAGCGGTGGAGGACCGCTTCCGCCCGCTCCCCGGCACTCCGGGCGACGATCACCGGCACGGCGACGCCGAGGCTGCCCACCAGGCAAAAGGCGGCGACTGACGGAAAGATTTTCGCCGCCGTAATGTGGTGACTGGCGAAAATTCCCGCGGCGGAAATCGTTATCGGCAGGTTCTTCAAATTAAATGTGCCGAGAAGCGCGCCGAGAATCATGGTCCGGTATTTGCCGAATCGGTCCAGTGAAGCCATCCACTTCGGGGTGTCCGGCTCTACACCTTTGGCCGGCCGCTTTTGCCACGAGCGAAACGACATCACGAGGAGGATCAGGCCGAAAATGATTTTGATGACCGGAGCAGCGACGCCGTCTTCATTTTGACCGGAGTTCTCAATGTGGTGAATGAACCTGATGATCAGCCCGATCATCACAAGGAGACCGAGAAACCAACCGGCGACAAAAGCGACACTTTTTGGAAAACCATTCCGGCTCATCAAAACCAAAATGATCGCAGCGATGGGGACGGGACTAACCGCAACCCCGAACGCTTGAGGGAGAGTTTCTGGAAATACAGACAGCATGGTAAACCGGATCAATGATCTGCGAATCCATCAACCAGGATGCGGCTTCCGGCAAGTCCTTCCCTCACGCTTCGAAGCGGGAAAGCAGACCGCCCGTATTCCGGAGCGCAAGAAGGTCCGGAGCTTTCCGGGCACGATACTCTGTGGGAGTCGAGCCGGTCGCTTTGCGAAATGCACGGTTGAAATGTGACAGTGATTGGAAGCCCACATCGTAAGCGATTTGCGATACCGGTTTTGCAGTGGCGCGCAACAAATTGGCGGCATCTTCAATCCTCAGATCAGTCAAAAAATCGCGAAAGCCGGAACCGTAGTGCTTTTTCATTAACTCGGTCACATAACTGGGACTTAATCCCTGATGAGCGGCGACCTGAATGAGTTCCAGTTTGCTGTGTCGATTATCCTTAATGTATTCGGCAATGCTACGGGCCACATTGGGCACTTCATTCGAATCCTGCAGACCGAGGGTCCGGGCTGTCGAGCTAACCACTGAGGCGCAGAGTAATGTCAACTTTTTGACCGCGGTGAGGAGAAAATGAACAGCCGGGTTGTGTTGCTTTTTCCCGGAAATTTCCGCTGTGGAAACCAGTCCGCTACGCACGAATCCGATCAAAACTTCCCCCACGCGAACCGGCGCGAGATATTCCACTCCGGCTGCTGAATGAAGGGTAAACGGTTCACTGTTCGGATCAGGGAGAATTGCCGACAGACAGCCGTGTCCGGGTTTCAGTTTGCCGGTCAGTCTACCCGGCAGCAGGGCGTCACCGGCAAAGTCAATCACGCCCGCTGCATCGTAGGCGGGTCGGTAAATACGCAGGGGATATCCGGTCAAACAGGCTGCGATCGAAGAAAATTCCTCGAAAACGGGCAACCTTTCGAGGTGTTCAAGCCGTTCCGGGGCAGAAGGAGTGGAGTTTACGGACATGGTCGGGGAGGGGTACCATGAAAGCGACTTCCGCTGGGGTTTTCGTTTAATTCCCGGTATTTTTGGATTTTTTGTCCGGAAAACCGAACTGGCACAAAAATAGCAAAAAGTGCTGAGATGACCAGTAACGTAATAGAAGATGCAAAGCCAACTATCCTTGTAGTAGACGACGAACCTACTCTGACTTTCGCATTCGAGGCAACGTTTCAGGCCGAAGGATTTCATGTCAAAAGCGCCTGTGACGGAAACGAAGCGATTGAGCTTCTCAAGCAGGGCGGATATGACGAGACCTACGATGTCATGACGCTGGATCTTCGAATGCCCGGTATGGACGGACTGGGTGTTATGGAGCGGTTGCATTCTCTGGGTAAGCCCGTGCCTACTTTGCTAACGAGCGCCCATATGGATACCTCTACAGCTGTAAGGGCGGCCTACTATGGAGTAGTTGATTTCCTGAAAAAACCGTCGACCCCTGCCGAATTGCGCTCAGCGGTATATGATCTGATGGAAGACCGGAAACGCTTTGATAGTGATACGGAATTTATACCTGAAAACGATGCTGATTTTGTTCGCTACGCGAAGTGGAAAGTAAGGCAAGGTAACTACGGGCAGGCACTGGATATTTTGGATAAAGTTGATCCGAATGGTACCGAAAAAAGCCTCGGTCCGTGGACTGTGATCATATCTCATCTGGATGCGATCACTGAACACGGAACGAGGCCTCCGAAGTTTGCCAGCGACAATTTTTATGACGCCGCAGACCTCCTCGACCAGGTGGCGTTAAACCGAGCTTAGGTCGCCGGTTTTCTCACCTTTCGGGCCGCGGGTTACGATGATGTAGAGTGCATGAGCGATACCGGGAAGAAATCCGAGTAAGGTCAACACTACGTTCAGCCAGAAGTGGCCGCGCAGTCCGACCTGGAGAAATACTCCAAGAGGAGGCAGCAGGAATGCTAAAATGATTCTGATAATGTCTTTGCCTGGTTCTTTCATAGTTTTTTAGTTTCTGTTTATTTGGTATTGGTTTAGTTAGTGATTTATCGCCTGATTTACTTATCTTTTTTTGCTCCACGTTTTGTCGCAGTGGATGCAATGGAATTTGTGGTTCTTTTCGACCCCGAAAATCCGATCGAGGAAATCGCTGAATTTGGCGAAAGCTTTCATCGACGGAGAAGCCTGGGGTTCATTGGGGAACTCTACGGTGGTGGAATTACACTGCGGACAGTGAATGGCCTCACGCTCAAGATCCGGCTCTGTATCAAAGCTTTTCTCGATTGATTGTATGGCTTGGGCCCGTTCTTCAAATGGAGTCTGCAGAATGAACACCGGATTCTCCCTGTGCGGCTCAGACTGAGGTTCCGTCACAACGCGGGCCGGATTTCCTTTGTTTCTCAGGATTGCAGCGGCTTTCGCTGCAATTTCCCGCTCGTTGTAGATCATTATCGGGGTATACATATTTATAGTTATCTCCTGTTCTTTTTTTGGGGTTGATTCGTTTAATAGCGAAGCTCAGCACAGATACCTGCTTCGTTCGGCATGTCTTTGAGTGGTGCGAAATAAATCCGGCCGCCATGGAGAAGAGTCTCCTCTGCCGCCAGTTGAAACAGGTCTCTGGATTCGATATCCGCAGCGGGCAGTTCGGTGATTTCACTGTTTTCCATGTTGTAGGTTCCCCACAAAGTTTCGTTACACGGTGCAATCAGATTTTTTACTCTGCCCTGAGCGGCCATGCAGAGGACGTCTTTAAGACCTGAAACCGATTTACCACTCTCTGCCAAATCCGCTATCCGCTCAAATTGCTCGTCTTGACTGCGGTTGAACTCATCCTCTAGGAGAGATAGTGCCATCTCATTCATCTCTTCATTGTCGAGAAATTCGGGTGTTCCTTTAATGCTTTCAGAAAACAGATTCCGGTATGTGTTCACCGTTTCGTAGAGGGGCAGATAATGATCTACTCCGGCGATGACAAGCGGGAGATCGCTGCCGCTCAAAACTTTGACCACTGAGTCATTCACCTCTTCGAAAAATCGGGACAGATCATTTCTGTTTGGTGGCAGAGGTTCGGTAGTAGGATCATCCCCGGTTATGTTTCGCAGTCCGGCTTTGCTTTCGTCGAAAGATTTCGGCAGTCCCGGGACTGAAATTTGTGAGAATCCGAAGTGCGATCCGTGATAGAGATTTACCGACTTTTGGCTTAGGTGAAGCAGCCAGTATGCTCCGGCGTTGGCGGCGCATTGCAACAGCGGCGCCAGATGCCAGTATCGGGATTTCGACCAGGTCGGGTCGATGTCGCAACTCATTGAAATTTTTCTGCATGAATCGGAATCGACGAACACGGCCAGGCCGTCCTGTTGGTGATTCCAAAAGTCCTGATTCGATTCGTCAGCGCGGGTCAATTTCAGCACATCGCGGAGTGATTTCTCCACCGTTTCCGAGACGGAAGCTGTCTCCAGAATATCCTGTATCTGCGTGCGCATCCGTATGCGCCCCTGCTCGGCTTCCTCCCGTGTCCGTCCGACAGAGCAATAGATAGAATATCGCTCACCATTGGCAGGTGTCGTATTCTCAACGAGAAGGTCATCGAGTTTAGCGAGGAAGTCGTCCACGCTCATGTTGTCAGAATCGTTTTTACCTATTGTTTCGAGAATCTTCATGACAGGGGAGAGCGCAGGTTGTGTTCCATCTCGTCCGTCTTCCGTTGTAACATATTGATGGACAAAGGTAATCTTAGCATTTGAAGAGATATACCGGGTTGGCGGAACGCAATTTTCCGCGCGAAATGCGCAATCAGTCTTGCAAAAAGCAAAGAGAGGAATGCCTCTTTGCGAAATGCACGGTTTTCCGGCCGAATTTTGCAATATGCAATTGCCCGAAGCGGCTCCGGCCTGCTGAAACACAGTAGTTGCGGGAAAAAATTTAATTTGGGAAAAGGAGCGCTCTCTGCTGTAATGACCCGATATGGATATTTTAATCGTTGATGACGAAAAGACGATCAGGGACAGTACAATGGTGGCGATTGAGGCCGAGGGTCATTATGTAGAAGCAGTGGATGGTGCACAGGTCGCTCTTCTGCGCATGCAGGAGGAACCTTTCGATGTTGTCTTTATCGATCTTCGTCTTGGGGATGATGACGGACTGGAAGTGCTGAAGCAGGTCAGAAAAAGGTTTCCGAAAGTGGTGCCCATTGTTTTCACTGCTTATGCCACAGTTGATACGGCAGTCAAAGCGATCCAGCTCGGGGCTATGGACTACCTCGAAAAACCGTTTACACCGGCTGACCTGCGCAGTTATCTGGTGAGAGCGGAAAAGCAACGTCGCCTCGCTGAATCAGAACCGCCCCCGGGTTCCAAACCGGCGGCCCCGGTCGCTCAGGCAAAGCCGGCCGTCTCCTCCGGAAACAAATCGCTGGAGAAATCGCCGGCACCGATCTTTCAATCGCAGGACAAGTCGATGCAGGGAATTTACGACATCGTATTCCGTGCCGCCGATACGCAGGCATCGATTTTGATCCTGGGGGAAAGTGGAACCGGTAAAAGTGTTCTCGCCCGGGAGATTCACCAGAGGAGTCATTTAAAAGATAAACCTTTTGTCACCGTTCATTGTCCCAGTCTTTCGAAGGAGCTTCTGGAAAGTGAGCTGTTCGGCCATGTCAAAGGGGCGTTTACCGGCGCTGTCAAAGACCAGTGGGGAAAGGTTCACGCAGCCAATGGCGGCACCTTGTTTCTCGATGAAATCGGCGAACTGCCACTCGATATTCAGCCGAAACTACTCCGCCTCCTGCAGGAGAGAGAGTATGAAAGAGTCGGGGAATCGACAACCCGCACGACCGATATCCGGGTCATTGCCGCGACAAACCGGGACCTGCGGAAAGATATAGAATCGGGAGATTTCCGCGAAGATCTCTTCTACAGATTAAACGTGATTTCTGTGGAAATGCCACCATTGCGCAAGCGCCCTGAAGATTTGCGGATTCTTTCCGAAGAGTTTTTGCAGTATTTTGTCAGAGAAACCGGTCGCAATATAAGAGGCTTTTCCCGCTCCGGCATGGCCCGGCTAACCGGCTATCCCTGGCCGGGAAATGTGCGGGAATTGCGCAATGCTTTGGAGCGGGCAGTGATTCTGGCCGTCGGCGACGAAATCGAATCGGAGGATCTTCCGTCACCCGGAACTGATTACCATTCGGGTGAGGCGAATTTGTCTATCGGTTCCGATTCTACACTGGAAGAGCTGGAGGCGGCCCATCTGAAACAGGTTTTGGAAAAATCGGCAAGCCTCCAGGAAGCCGCAGCCACTCTGGGGATAGACCAGGCCACACTGTATAGAAAGCGAAAAAAACTCGGTTTAAAGTGATAGCCACTTTCCGTTTTTTAATCATAGCATAATGAAAATTCGAGCCAAGTTTATGGTCGCACTGGCTGTTATCTCGGTCTTGTTTTTTCTGACTGGTAGCATCGGCTTGTGGCATCTTTCGATGGGTGCAAAGCGGCTCGAAAAAATTGCTGAACGACAGTTTGCGGCTCTCAAGGTCACCAATGATCTTATCATATTGTCTACTGAACTTGAGTCCGCCTATTTACCGGAATTTAACGACAGGGAAAGTATAGATGACATCAGTCCGGCAACGTTTCGTCGATATCAGGATCGGTATCGAAACTCGTTGGAAAAGTTGAAGGATTTGACACAGGAAACCGTGACGGGCCGGGACAATGCCTCATCGATTCTTCGAATTGAAACCGCGGTTGCCAACTATCTGTCCAGGTTCAGTCAATTGTTCGATCCCGGTTTTCGATCTTTGTCTTCTCTGGAACGACAGGAATTGAAAGATTCTATATTAATGACGGGCTACGCAATGATCAAGCTGACCGATGAGGTGGTCCGACTCTATGAAAAGGCGGTGACCAGGGAGAGCGCCCGGGCGGCGAACAGTTCGAAGTCGACTCTGCGTTTTCTGATCGTGATCATGGGAGTGTCGGGGGTGATCGCCTGCTTTCTCTATCGTGAAGTGATCGACAAATTTATTCGTCCTGTGGAAGCTCTGACACAATCGGCGCGGCTGGTGGAAAAGCAGAACTTTGAGTTGACTCTGCCGGTGACTGGTAGTGACGAAATCGGAGAGCTGACGTCGGCGTTCAATGATATGTCTACCGAATTGCAGATCATGAAAATGCAGTCGGATCATGAGTTGCTCCAACTTAATCTGGAACGCAAGGCGATTATCGAAGGTTTCCCCTATCCGATTTTTATTCTCAACCAGGAGGGGCAAATCAACCAGATCAATCCGGAGGCGGAGAGTCTGCTCAGAGATCTGAAAGTTGACGAAATTCTTCCCGGCAAAGTGGGGGATTCGGTTAATCAGTCGATTATCACTGAATCCGATTACCTTCCTGAGGACGTGGCAGAGGCGATTCTGCTTCGCAGGGGCAGCAAGGAATATTGGTACCTGCCCCGGATCTTCCAGCTTCACAAAGAAAAGGAATCTTTCGAAGGCTGGGCCGTGGTGTTGGTGGATGTGAGCAAAGTTCGCTGGATGAGTGATGTAAAAACTGATCTGATTGCGACGATGAGTCATGAGGTCCGCACCCCGATCACCAGCATCAGAATGGCGCTTCATCTACTTTCCGAGGAAAAGATCGGCGATCTCAATGAAACACAAGCGTCGATGGTTGAATCCGCCAAGGGCGATTGCGAACGCCTCCTGCGCGATGTAAACGAATTGTTGAGGATAACAAAACTTGATCAGAAAACCTGATCATCTGTTGCTTTTTGCCCTGCACTCTTTGCATTCTGCATGTGCCTGGCACATCTAAAGCGTCAATCAGGGCATAGTAGGGGCTTTCGGGCGGTGGCACTCTTCATGCGAATTCATATAGAAAAGGTTCCCCGTATCCAGCGGGGATCGGAATAACTATATGTATAGCAAAATGAAAACATTACTACCAATCCTATGTTGTGCGCTCGCATTCCCGATGCTGGAGGCACAGGAAAAAACTGCCGCTCCGGACGATGAATCGGTACAGGAGGGGATAGCTGATGCGCTGCTCGATTTTGAGCAAACGTCAGACTCTCCTGTCACAGTGTCTGTAAACAAAGGTGTCGCCACCCTGACTGGACAGGTCGACAGTCTGCCGGTCAAGCGGCTGGCTGCAACAACTGCTTCCACGATTCGGGGAGTTCGGGCTGTGATCAATCACCTCGAAGTGAAAGAGGTGGCAAGAGAGGATGATACCATTGCCGGCGACCTTTCCCAACTGTACGCGCTTCATCATCCGGGCAGGGACGATTCGTTTACCTATAAGGTGAATGACGGTGTCGTAACTTTGACCGGAACAGTAACCTCATTCGCTTTCAGGCGGCTCGCAGAGGATATGGCTTCCACTGTCACCGGCGTGAGAAGTGTAGTAAACGCTTTGCGTGTCCAGTTACTCGAACAACCGGATGATGATGAAATCAGACAACATCTAGCGCTGCGCATTAAGAGCAATCCTTTGCTCGACGATCAATTCGTAAAGTTTTCTGTGGATAAGGGGGCTGTGGCAGTCTCCGGTGCAGTCGATTCTTTTGAAGAAAAAAGGCTGCTCCTGAATGCTGTGGAAGCCAGCGGAGCACACGCAGTTGATAGTGATAAGCTCACCGTGAGTCCCGGCCTGCGTCCGGAAATGGAACGCCCGCACCAGCCCGCGTTCCTCACTGATGAAGAGATCGAAATGGCTCTCCGAAGTGCATTTCGTCAGGACACCCGTCTCGACAGTTCAAACATCGAGATCGAAGTCGTGGACGGTGATATCACCCTCGGTGGTTACGTCGAAAGTATCGGCGCGAGATCAGAGGCCGAACGGGTCGCCGCCGATCTGCCGGGAAGGGGACGGGTGTATAGTTTTCTGGTCGTCAAAAGTCCGGATTGGGCCGACGACTCAGCCGTGGAGTCTGCCCTTAATCTGATTTATGAAGTCGACTCGCAACTCGGGGCGTCCGAACTTACAGTGAAAGTAGAGAACCAGACGGCTACATTGACCGGTATGACCGATTCGGTATATCAACGCCGTCGGGCGGTACAGCTGGCATCCAGTGTGCCCGGTGTTCAAAGAGTAATTAACAAGCTGCGTGTCGACTGGCGCGACAGCAAACCGGAGAATAACAATGACAGCCAGTAATACCGGCAACGAAACACCGCGAGTGGATGATTTGCCGAACCCGGTGGAAAATCTTCCCGAGGTAAAAATCTATAGTCAAAACCGACTTTTCTACTGGTGGCCGGTGTGGGTCACTGGATATATTTGCGCTCTGATCACCTATTTGGGCGGGATGAAAATTGAAACAGTCAATTTGAACGAATATTTTCATCCCAGCGCCAATCCCGGAATTATATGGGTGATGGTTTTGGGGATCGTTTTAATCTTTACCAACTTCAGTTTTCGCGGCGCGGCCTCACTGGCCATCGTGATTGGGATCGTCCTGGTATCGATAATCTTCGCTCTCGCGGGGTGGTGGGATGCGATTTTCGCCGGGGTCAGTTCCCTTTCGATCCACATGAATATGGGTTTTTACCTGTTTTCATCTACAGTGGTTCTCGCTCTCTGGGCCTATGCATTCTTTATACACAAAAGACTGAATTACTACAGAGTGCGACCCGGCCAGATCAGCAGGATGCGGATGGTAGGTGAAGGTGAGATGAACTACGACACGCGTGGAGCTGTATTGGAGAAACATCGGGAGGATATCTTCCGCCACTGGTTTCTCGGCCTCGGTTCCGGTGATGTAACGATTTCTACATCGGGAGCCCGTTCGGATGAAATTCACATCAAGAACGTTCTGTTCATCGACCGGAAGACCAAATCAATCCGCAAACTGATCGCAGTTCAACCTGACGATTTTGTAGATCTCGCCGGCGACGGGGATTGATTGTACCCTGTTGAATCGTCGACTGTACCCTGTTGAGTCTGGAATTGTACCCTGTTGAATCGGATCAATCCCGGACAATCAGGCCTCCTCCGGCGGGGCTGGCGGTGCAGGAGTCGGGGGAGGTGGCGGTAATTCCGGCGCGGGAGGAGGATCGGTGTTTACCGGAGCGGGAGCCGGATTGACGGGCAAACTTGCCGGCCGGGGCTCAGGTATGGGATGCCCCGCAACCATTGCGCCGACTCCTGTGTCGTGCTTCACCATGCCGTCTTCGAGATGAATTTTTCTGTCCACCCGGTCCAGCAGGCGGTCATCGTGGGTGGAAAAAACGAAGGCCGCTCCGCGGGTCTCATTGATCTTGCGCATCAGATTCACGATCAAATTCGCGCTGCGCGTGTCGAGGTTCGCAGTCGGTTCGTCCGCAATGACAAGCAGAGGATCCGACACTAGCGCCCGGGCTATGGCTACCCTTTGCTGCTGACCGCCGCTCAGCTTTTGCGGTCGGTGCCCCATCCGGTCGGACAGTTCCACTTCTTCGAGCAACCTGGTTGCCTTCTCTTTCGCAATCTTTTTGGATACACCCTTGATTTGCAGCGGTAACATAACGTTTTCCAAAGCTGAAAGCACAGGAACCAGGTTGAAGTTTTGGAAAACGAAACCAATATAATCGTTGCGCATTTCGCTTCTTTTGGCATCTGATAACTTTGCCATTGATTGTTCACGAATGAACAAGTCCCCTCTGGTAGGGGCATCTAACAAGCCTATGAGATTACAGAAAGTTGACTTGCCGGAACCTGAGGGTCCCCATACCGCCACAAATTCGTGTTCGGCGATACTGAGATTGACACTATTAAGTGCAGTCACTTCCACGTCTCCAAAATGGTAGATCTTTGTTAAATTTTCTGTTTCAACTACCTTCATGGAAAAAATCGTATCCTTTACTAAAGACTGGTTTCAGGAGTATCGGCCGGAGGCCACTTTCCTCAACCAGGTCTTATGGACTCTCTGGGCTGTCTGGGTTCTTTTACTGTTAATTGCTGTTTACCGGGTGATCAAATTTCGCCTCAGTCTGGGAAAGGAGCGGAAAATTTGGGGAGACGGTTCTGGCCATCAAAAGACTGCCGTTGTGATTGTACCGATAAAGGGCGTCACGCCAAGACATACTTCAGATTTTTTTCAGTCCTTGCTGGAGCAGAATTACTCAAAGTACCGTGTCATTGTCACCGTGGAAACCAGTGATGACCCGGCGGCGGAGTGGCTGTCCGACCAGTTCGGGATCGACCTGTCCCATCCGGTGTGGGCACCGGAAAATCCGCAGAGCGGCCTGCAAAATCTCCAGATCGTGGTTGCCGGAAAATGCAAGGGCCGGGGTCAGAAGGTCCACAACCAACTCGCGGCTTTCGAAGAGTTGACCGGTGAAGATGAAATCATCGTATTTGTGGATGCTGATATCGTCTGCCCGCCGGATTGGCTCGCGCGCCTGACGGCACCGGTCAACCGCGGGACTCATGACCCGGCTACGACCTACCGATGGCTGGTGCCGGAGCGCAATCGGCTTGCCAGTTTATTTGCCTCGGTGATTAACGCCTCGATCACGACCCAGGGCGGCAATGTCAGGGAAAATATGCCGTGGGGCGGCTCAATGGCAATCAGTAGGCAGGTTTTTGATGACATTGACGTTCCGAGATTGTTCGAGGGATCGGTAAATGATGATCTGCGGCTCGGCAAAGCGGCAAAAAAAGCCGGCTACAAGGTTGGCTACATTCGGAATCTCGTTCGCCCGACGATGATCGATTTTACCTGGGGAAAATTTATAGAATTTGCCCGGCGCCAGTATCTTCAGGTCAAAGTGTTCGCTCCAATTCTCTATTGCGGAGCAAATCTCATTTTAGGTGTCTATATACTTGGTTTTGTATCTATAGTGGCATCTATTGTTATGGGGAATCTGTGGGCCTGGGTTCCTTTGATTATCGCTACAGTCCTGGATCAGTTCCGGGCGATGACGAGAGAGAGTATTTATCGGAATCTGTTTGGAAATGATAAAGAGACCTACAAAAAGATTTCCAAAACCAGTGGCATGGAGGCTTTTCTCACCCCGGTTTACATGACGATTCACGGGTTAATTGTGATGTCCACCTGGTTCATGAATAAAATGGAGTGGGGTGGCATTCGCTATCAGGTGGAAGGCGTCAACAAAACCCGGGTGCTGCAGCGGGCGCCGATGGAAAACGCCCCCGTAAATAGCTCTTCCGTTGGAGAGCTGGCCCTTCCGGCCGGAGCAGTGTTCAGCGGGCTCGCGGCTGTCGGCACAGGTGCATTTGCTGCCAGTCGGAGTGGTGAAATCACGTCGGAATCAACACCGGTTGATACAGGCGGTGGTGAAGTCTTTAACGAAACCGTCACGGTATCGGACACGCAACCAATCGACGTGACCGAACGCGAGGTTGAGCAACAGGCTGATGAAGCAGAGTTGGAGCCCGCTCTTGTAACCCACGAGGAGGAAGTCGCAGAGGAATCGGAGTCTTTCACCGGTGAGGCGGAAAGCGATGTAGAGGAAGAAGTGACCGACGAAGCGGAAGAAGTGACCGACGAAGCGGAAGAAGTGACCGACGAAGCGGAAGAAGTGACC
>JARGOZ010000036.1:0-4209 GCA_029213025.1 Verrucomicrobiales bacterium | reverse complement strand
TGACTGACGAAGCGGAAGAAGTGACTGACGAAGCGGAAGAAGTGACTGACGAAGCGGAAGAAGTGACTGACGAAGCAGAAGAAGTGACTGACGAAGCAGAAGAAGTGACCGACGAAGCGGAAGAAGTGACCGACGAAGCAGAAGTCGAGGCCGGTGAGATCGAAGTCGGCGTCGAGGAGGTCGAAGAAGTCACCGACGAAGTCGAGGTTCTGGAAGTTGTTTCTGATACCGAAGCCGAAGCAGAGGATTCAGTAAGCAGCGATGAACCTGTGTTCACATTCCAGAAACTGGAACCTGTCGAAGGCGGGGCGGATCAGGCGCAGGAAGATGAGGCTGCTGATTCTGAGTCTGCCTCAACTTTCGGAGAATGGGTCGATGAAGAGTCGGACGAAGGCGTAGCCGAAGAGCACGCAAGCTCCGATGCCAGCGGTTGGGTCGATGAAAGTGCGGGGTCGGAAACGGACGAAGCTGTTGTCCCGCAAACGGAGGAGACATCAGAGGCTTCAGTTCCGGTTGCCGCAGTAAAACAAGTGGCACCTGCCGTGATGATGACCGGACTGGGGGCGGAGCTTCCCGCCGCTTCCCGATTTATGAGGACGCGAAAAACACGTCTGACCGGAAACAAAAAAGCTGGCAAAAAGAGAATTTATCTGTCCCATTGGAAGGGTCAGCCGCGAAGCATCGTGAGGCGAAAGGGAAACAGGGTTTCTTAAATTGACAAAAATCCCGGACCGGATAATACGAAAACAAAATGGCTGTTATCAAGATCGCGTGCCCGAAATGCGGGCAAAAGGTGTCGGGTGATGAAACGTTTTACGGGCGCAGTGTAAATTGTCCCATTTGCACCTCAAAAATTGTCTTTCCGCAGAACCCGACTCCTTCCACCGGGCCGGTGCCGCCTTCTCAAAATCCGGTACCACCTTCGCAGCCGCCGGTTGAGACTTCGCCCGTGACAACGCCTGAGCCTCCGGCTGGAGCTCCGCCGTCTCATCCGGATCCGGCCACTCAGGGGCCGCCGGCTTTTGAAACAATCCACCCGGCTCAGCAACCTGCCCCGCCTTCCCAACCTGCTTTTGATACGGTGATTTCTTCCGCGGGACCTTCTTTCGACGAAGTCGTGCCAAAGGTGCCGGCGCCGCCGGAAACGCCTCCGGCCCATGAAAATGAAGATGTCCCGTCTCCGCTTCTTGGAACGCTGTCTCTGGTGGTCGGGATACTGAACACCGTTTCAATCTGTGTCGGCGGGATACTGCTGGCACCGGTCGCTATCATTCTCGGCCATGCCGCGCTGGCAAAAGCCAAACACAGTCCGGTGAAACCGGCACCCGGTCAGTCGCTTGCGATGATCGGTGTTATCCTCGGTTATGCCGGTCTGGTTTTCACGATTCTATTACTGATTGGGCTTCTCGCCTTCAAAGAACCGTTTCTCGAAGCGATTTCCCGCGCTTCAGAGGGGGCGTAATTGGTTACACAGCCATTCTGATCCAGGTTTGCCACTTGCATTGTGCCCTGATGAGATTTAGAACTGCGGCAGTTTGGCTCGCGTTCTGTTTGTTTTGAGAAGCTGGAATTGCGGCAATTTTGAATTTGAAGAATTCTTTAGTAATAGGAAAATAAAACAACAATAAGTCATGCTGGAAACGGAAATTGTAAACGTACGCGGTCGTGAAATCATGGATTCACGGGGGAACCCAACGGTAGAATGCGATGTCGAACTCGCAGGTGGAGCCATTGGTAGGGCCGCTGTACCAAGTGGAGCGAGCACGGGAGAACACGAAGCCTGTGAACTTCGCGACGGAGACTCAAGTCGCTATCTCGGAAAAGGCGTTCAAAATGCGGTTGCCGCTGTGAACGATCGTATCATGGAAGAGTTGATCGGATTTGATGCCACTGATCAAACCGGTATCGACCGGGCGATGCTCGCACTTGATGGAACGGCCAATAAAAAGGAACTTGGGGCCAACGCGGTACTCGGCGTTTCTCTGGCTGCAGCTCACGCGGCTTCGGCTCAGCTCGGACTGCCTCTCTACAAATATCTCGGTGGACCGAATGCCAAAGTGCTTCCTGTGCCGATGATGAATATCATCAATGGAGGTGCTCACTCGGATGCACCGATCGACTTTCAGGAATTTATGATCGTTCCCAAAGGCGCTCCTACTTTCAAAGAAGGCCTTCGCTGGGGTGCGGAAATTTTCCACGCTCTGAAAAAGATTTTGAAAGACAAGGGGCTTTCCACTGCCGTCGGTGACGAAGGTGGTTTTGCTCCAAACCTCGAATCAGCGGATGCGGCTCTCGCAGCCATCGGTCAGGCTGTGGAAATGGCCGGATACCAGTTCGGTGAGCAGGTGGGAATCGCTCTTGATGTAGCTTCCTCCGAATTCTTTGATTCCGGGAAGGGCAAATATGTGTTCAAGAAGTCGGACCAATCCGAGAAGACGGCTGAAGAACTTGTCGACTACTACGTTGAGCTTCAGAAGAAGTTCCCCATCATCTCCATCGAAGACGGATGTGATGAAAACGACTGGGATGGTTGGAAAGTAATGACCGAAAAAATGGGTGCTACTACGCAGCTTGTCGGAGACGACCTTTTCGTTACCAACTCCAGCTTCCTTCAGAAGGGAATTGATCTCGGAGTAGCCAACTCGATTCTCGTAAAAGTGAACCAGATCGGTTCTCTTACCGAAACTCTCGATGCGATGGAGCTTGCTCGCGAGAACAGCTACACCAGCGTAGTCAGCCACCGTTCCGGTGAGACTGAAGATGCCACAATCGCTGACATCGCCGTAGCGACCAACGCAGGGCAAATCAAAACCGGATCTCTGAGTCGTTCCGACCGGATCGCGAAATACAACCAGCTTCTCCGTATCGAAGAAGAACTGGGAGATGACGCGGTTTACGGCGGTAAGCTCAAGTTCTGAGCAGGATATCGAAATTAATGCGCGACGGGGAATTTCAGGACAAATCAAATGTTTATCGACACGGCGGGGCGAATTCGCCCCGTAAACCGGAGTTGAACATCTGGCAACGGATGTCCCGGGTGATGGAGATGATCATTTACGTCCTGTTACTCCTCGCTTTCGCGAAACTCATTTCCCCGGAGCTGGAAAAACAGAAAGAACTCGGCTCGGAACTTGAGAAATTGCAGGCGATCAAACGGGAGAAAGAAGCGCAAACCGCCCGGATGCGCAGAGAGCACTCCAACATCATTTCGGATCGTCGCTACATGGAAGCGGTAGCCCGCGACCGGCTGAACCTTCAGAGAGAAGGCGAATTTGTCATCCATATCGACCGGAATGACAGGCCGTAGATAAACAAAAAAAAGCCGCTCCCTTGCGGAAACGGCTTTGGCCGTCGGAAATAGAGTTGCTGCTACTGGCTCTGTTTCCTGAACGGGATTTCTCCCGCACTGGGCGAAAGGAATCCGGTTAAAGACGAAAACTGGTCGGGAGACTTACAGTTTTGGAGGATTTTTTTCGAAAGTTTCCTACAGCCCCGGAATTCGGCCGGTGGCAACAATCTTTTCCCGGTCGAGCTTCAGGGTGAAAATATCGACCTCGCTGCCGTTGATGCCGACTTCGGTTCCACCGCGGGTCCCGAAGGCAAGGTGACGGTCACGGCGGGCATCATATCCGAGATAAATCATCACATGGGTGAGCCGACCGGAATACTGGTCTCCCCAGAAAACGAGGTTCCCTGGAACCAGGCACGTCGCTAATTCTCCAACCGACGGACGGTAATCAAATTCCCGTATTTGGTCATTTACCCGCACCCAGCTGTGTAAGCCGCCCGTGGTGCGAGGAACACCGGGGACACCAAGTTCGTTGAGCAAATACTGAACGGCACCGGAGGAATCAAGCCCGCCAAATGCCGGGTGGCTGCGCCCGAAACGGAACGGAATTCCCTGACGTGAAATCTCGTTCGCCACTTCCCGCAATCTCGCGACACTGGTGCTGTTTAGATTTCCGTGATTCAAAGGACAATCCGGCGAGTGGACCATGGGCGATCCGATCCCGGGTGAGACAGGGGTTGCCTGTACCATGGGTTGTGCCGGATAACGGTTCACGGAAGGCGCGGCGGAATGATAGGTTTCCGGAGGAGTGATCTGTGCAGGCGGATACGTCGAAGGTGGAACAACCGGTGTCGAAATTCGCGTAGAAGTTTGCGGTCTTTCATAACGTGCCACCGGAGCCGGCTTTGCCACCACCGGGC
>JARGOZ010000035.1 GCA_029213025.1 Verrucomicrobiales bacterium | reverse complement strand
TATGAAGAGTTTCGTCAATTGGCGTTGGCTGAAATGAAGGACAAAGATAAAGCATTTCATAAGACGGCCGAGTCCGCGAGAAAAGGGATGAAAACCGCGCAACGGGATGCCTTGCCGCCGCGGAAGCAGGTACTATTTCAGGCAGAGGTTTTTGATATCGACGGGAGTAGAGCTTTTTTGATGAAACCGGAAAATCCGGCTCCCGGGAATCCATGGGTATTCTATGCACCTACATTGAAAAGCTCGCCCGATAAAGCCGAGAGTTGGATGCATCAATCCTTTCTCAAAGCCGGGATAGCCGTAGCGGGTGTCGATGTGGGGGAGGCTTACGGAAGCCCTCTTGCTCTGCCGAAGTTTGACAGGCTGTACAATGAAATGGTAGAGCAAAACTACTCGAAAAAACCGGTGCTTCTGGGCAGGAGTCGGGGTGGATTGTGGGTAAGCAGTTGGGCGGTAAAGAATCCGGACAAGGTCGCAGCCATCGCCGGGATCTACCCTGTTTATGATGTTACTGCCTATCCCGGGCTCAAGAGAGCTGCTCCCGCTTACGATATGACGGCGGATGAATTGGCTGCGAAGCTCGCCGAAGTAAATCCGATAGAGAATGCCGAAATTCTCGCGAAAGAAAGTATACCGGTTTTTATTATTCACGGAGTGGAGGACAAGGTTGTTCCGATCAATAAAAACTCCGCCCGGCTGGAGAAAATCTATCAGGAAAACGGAGCGGGAGATTTGATTGAACTACAGAAAATTGAAGGCCAGGGGCACAACTATTGGCCCGGCTTTTTCCTGAGCCAGGACCTGGTTGATTTCGTCGAACAACACGCTATTTCACCCCGGTAATTTGCAAGGGCGGTCGCTCGATTTTTGCTCCGGTTTTGGCGTCGAGTAAATGCCCCCGGAGCGGTGCATCACTACCAAGGACAGTAACGACAGCGCCATCTTCGGTATTGACGGTGAGACCTCCTCCGCCTGGTGCGAGAAGGTAATAGACTTTTTTGCCGTCGAGAACGCCCTCCACGAGAGCGCCCGGAGCGATAGGGGTGGCGTCGGTAAAGTCCGGAAAATGGAAAGCCTCGACAGCGCCAAGTTCCCGGGCCATCCGGTCGGCCTGTTCGACTTGACCCGCGGCGAGATAGGAAGCCTCAAGGCCCCTGGTATCGTATTTACTCTCCGCTTTGGTATCATCCCCGGTGGCAGCCTCGGCGGCGTCCTGGACAGCCGCAACAGCCCGTTCATACTGTTCCTTAAGCTGGTTTTTCAGTGAGTCGATGATTGCAGATTTATCCATTGGCAAGGTGTCGCTTTACGACTTCGGAGACCTAACAATTACTCTGGAAAAAAATCCAGTATTTTACAAGGTTGTGCGTTCGATTGTACCCTGTTGAATGCGGGATTGTACCCTGTTGAATCGATCCGAAGAGTAATTCCCAGGAACCCAAACCGCTGCCTGCACAGCATTTATTCAAACGGGATGACTGGTGAACGGCGGGCATAGCGTTGCTGCGACCACAGCCATAAGAATATTTGTAATACCCATTCTTCCGCAGGGAGTTCAAAGACGTTTACGGGGCGGTAATCCAGGGTTAACTGTTGATTTGTCGGGCGGAAGAACCAAACAAACCTGAACAGATAGTTGTAGGGGATGAGACGGCAAAATCGCGTTCAGCGGCCCCCGACTTGTCATTGGCCCGGTTCTCAAACCTAAAAGTCAGCGGCCGGTCGCGGGTCATCGCCGTGAGCCAGTGAGCCGATAAAGTTTACGACATCCTCTATCGATTCGTCAGTCAATGTGCCTGCCATCTCCACCATTTTGTGACCGTAGAAATCGCTTTTGTCATTGCCTCTCCAGCCTTTTCTGTATTTCTTCAGCTGTCTGACGAGGTAGTCCCGGTCAAGCGTCGTCAACGGGGCGCTATGGAATACCACTTCGCCCCGGCCGTTGTACCGGTGGCACTGCATACATTCGTTCGCAAATATTCTTCTGCCCCGGTCGACACTGGCTTTATCGCCGTGCTGTTCGGTTTTTCTCTCGGGGAGCTTTCCTACATGTTGGGCCGCTTCATCAAGTTGTTGCGGAGTCAGAGCGATGGCGATGGCTCGCATCAATTGCCCCTGGGTATCTTCAGGGTGAGCGCCACGGAGACCGCTCTTGAATTTGCCGGTTTGCTCTTTCACATACCAGGCGGGCAGCCCTCCTATGGCTGGCGACTGGATTTGCGGGTTTCCCTCTCCCTCCGGTCCGTGACAGGTGGAACAGACTTTTTGGTAGACTTCGCCTTGTCCAACTGATGACCAGTCAACCGGTTCGGGTGCAGTTGAAGGTGATGAAGGGGAGTCAATATTTTCCGGTTCGGAACAGGAACCTAATAGAAGCAAAAGAGAGACAACCGGTATGGGGAAAACAAATTTTTTCATTGTGGTTCACTGATCGAGTAAATAGATGTGCGAACAGATCTTGACGGCAGCGGCGAGGTGAAGTCAACGGGGCTGCAGTTTCGAACTTCGTCGGTCTGGAATGTTCCAATCAGTTTCATGCTTCCGGGGACATCCAGGCGCAATGAGTGTTCGCTTTCTGTATCGTTTATCGCGATACAAACAGCGACTTTCCGGTCCGGGCTCAGGTAGGCTGATACATGAAAAGGGTGTGGCGAGTCTACATGGATTCTCCGGTAACCGGGTTTCACAAATCCGGAGTATTGCCGGAATGTGTAGTATTTCTTTGTCCGTTCGAGAAGTCTTTGTCTGCCGTCGGTTTGTTTTTCCTCAACCAGGACAAGGCCTTCGTCACGGTGCTTTGTAATCACATTGCTGTCTGACTCACTTTGCGGGGCTGTGCTGTAAACCAGGCCCCACCAAAGGAAGGCATTCGCCTGAGCGTCGACGAGAGTTGTGTGAATATACCGGGCGGCTTTGACCGCTTTTTCATGATCGCTCAGTTCCGGAGTCCAGCCGTAGGTATGCCAATCCGCGCTGTTCCACTGGGCGCCGGTGGTTTCTGTCATCCAAAGGCGTTTGTCGGGGAAATACCGGCTCCGCAGATTGTTGAGAAACATATTTTTCCGTTGCAGGGGGAACAGACTTTTGTCCTCGGTTGATTCGTTGAAACTGTCATACATGTGGTAAGCGGCAATATTGACCGACTGGCTGGTCAGCACCGGTATAAACCGATCAACTTCTGAACCTTCATCACCGATGTAGGCAAGATCCGGCGCGGCGATTTTGATATCGCGCAGTCCGGCGGCATTCAGCGCGGGTTGAACTTTGGTTTCGATAAAATCAGCCAGGCGTCCGGGTTCCCAGCGGCAGGTTTGTGTTCCCGGGTGAGACCAGTTGGCTTCATTTTGAATCCCAATCGTTTCCACATTGATTCCCCATTCCCGGTATTGTCGAATCCGCATAGCGATTTCGATGGCCCACTCCATTTCCTTCTCCGGTTTGAGTTCATATTGCACCGTGTCGCCGGTTTCCACTTCATTCATCCAGTAACGAATATTCTGGGTGTCGACCGATTTGGGTTGCCAGAATGTGAGCAGAATTTCGAGGTTGGGATTTATCTGCATGGCTCGCTGAAGAACATCTCTGTTGTGTTCGGGATCTCCCTCCGGCGAAACCTCTCCCTGGGCGCGGAGGATTTTCACATTCAGACCATTGATCGCGGTTTTCAGGGAATCGTCGTCTGCACTGGTTCCCCAAAAGGCAATAGATCCGCCGAATCCGTCTATCGTTTGCCGCAGGTTATCGGTTTCGGGATTGATGACTGCAGTTACGGCGGGAAGAATTTCGGGTGCGGGTTCTTTCTCTACCGGCAGGGCCGCATTTATCCTTTCTTTCAATCGGGCCTCCACTTCGATGAGGGTAGTTAAATGATCGTCGCTAAACACGAGATTGGTGACTTCACCGGGGTCGTCATCCAGGTCTGTGAGAACCCGGTGAGTTCGATTTTTTATGCGGTCGTACCACTCGGTATAGCGGAACTGTTTATAACGAATGCTGTGGCCGGTGCCGCCGTTCCAGGTTGGGTAGGAACTGTAGGCATCCCATCGGTGCCCCCGGTCCGGGTCGGTCAGTAAATGCCGGAAAGAGCGCCCCTGACAATGGCCGGGCACTGTAATGCCCGCCAAATCGCAAAGCGTGGGATACAGGTCAATCAACTCAACGAGGCGGGAGGTGGATTGGCCGCCTTCCAGTCGCGGGTCGCGAATAATGAGCGGGACTCTGGTGTCGCATTCAAAATTAGTATGTTTACACCAGGTCGAGTGATCTCCCAGTTTCCACCCGTGGTCGCCCCATAACACGACAATGGTATTTTCCGCGAGGCCGGTATCTTCCAGCGTCTTCATGACCCGCCCGAAGCACGCGTCGACATAACTTACAGCTGCGGCAAAGCCGTGCAGGAGACGTTTGTTCATCGCGCTGGAAAAATCGGAGGGGCTGTCGCCCTCGAAATCACTATACTTTTGCATCTCATCCGCATTCAGGTTGGCGGCAGAGGTCGGATACCCTGGCGGGATTGTCGGATTCGGCGGCATGCGGAAATCCTCGCGGCGATAGAGATCCCAGTATTTAGCCGGTGCCACAAAGGGAAGGTGAGGTTTGCTGAAGCCGAGAGCCATGAAAAACGGTTTTGACCGGGAGCTGGAAAGTTCATTGAGGATTTCCGATGCTTTCTTAGCGCGTTTTCCGTCGACATAGGTATCATCGGAAACTTCCGCCTTTTCTGTAGTGGGGCCTTTTGGTGGATCCTTACTGTCGCCGACGCGACCGGACTCCACGGCCTTTTTGAGAGCTTCGATACTTTCGAGACTGGCATACTCCGGACCGTTTACCTCGATCCAGCGATCCCAGTTATCGGGATCGACACCGCTACCACTTATTCCATGAAAGATTTTACCGAGCCCGATTGTTTCATATCCTTCGTTTCGGAAATGGTGGTTTAGAGTCAAAAGGTCCGGATGACGATTTCTCCAACCGGCTACATGAACGCTTTGTTCCCCGGTATGAGTTGGATAGAGTCCACTCATTACCGACAGGCGGGACGCGCCGCAAACCGCCTGCTGGCAGTAGGTACTGTCAAAACGCATTCCGGTAGCGGCGAGTTGATCGATATTCGGCGAACTCACCGAAGCTCCGTAAGTTCCCAATTCCGGGCGAAGATCGTCTATGGCAACAAAGAGAATGTTAGGCGGAGCGTTGGATGGCTCTTCCGTCATATCTACTTTTGCCGCCGACTCGGTTCGGAGTAACGCCGGGGCGCTCAATTTGCGGGACGAAGTGCCGACTCTGATCTTGTATTGCCCGGAGGGCAGGACTCTTGCCAACGAATCGTCGTGAAAATGTAAATCATCGCTGTTGATGCGGATGGTCACGAAACGGGTTTCGCCCGGTTCGAGAAATACCCTCGAAAAACCTTTCAACTCCAGTGAGGGACGGAGAACCGGAAAACTTTCTCCGGTAACATAGAGTTGAGCAATTTCGGTTCCGGCCCGGATTCCGGTATTCGTTACTTCGAATGTTACATCGATGCTTTGATTCGTTGAAATCGTATCCTGTGAAAGAACCGGATCCGTATATTCAAATTTGGTATAGCTCAACCCGTGCCCGAAAGGATAGACGGCCGATGCGGGGGCGTCGATGTAGTCATAGAGATGCGAGTCCGACTGGTTATAGTGGGACGGCAGATGGCCAACGGATCGCGGCCAGCTAACGGTCAATTTTCCCGAGGGAGAAGCGTCTCCAAATAGTATCTCCGCCACAGCTGTGCCGGTTTCCTGTCCGGTATAGTGCCCGGTAAGTATCGCGTTGCAAAGCTGCCCGGACTTTCCGAGGACCAGAGGGCGGCCGTGAGTCAAATAGAGGATTACCGGTTTGCCGGTGGCGAGAATTGACTCGGCAAGAATGCGCTGGGATTCGGTCAATTCAAGGGAGGAGCAGTCTCCGAGATGGCGGGTTCCCCACGCTTCCCGGCCCAGTAATTCATTCTCCCCCAGGGCGAGAATTACGATATCAGCCTCTGTCGCGACCTCAAGCGCTTCCATAATGAGAGGTTGATTGTCTTCCGGTGATACAAAATTCACGTCGTTAACATGCCGCCAGTTCAGGTAGGAATCGTGAGTGTCATTCAAAGCGATCATACAACCACCGGCGTGCAGTACTTCCGCCCTGTCTCCGACTTTCGCTTTAATGCCATCAAGTAGAGAAACGGTCTGCCGGGGCGTCCCCGATCCGGACCCGAGTCTACATACCGCTGCATTGGGACCAATTACGGCGATTTTCTTTTTGGTAGAAAGATCCAGAGGCAGGATGCCGTCGTTTTTGAGCAGGACGATCGATTCCAGAGCGGCTTTGGTTGCCAGTTCCCTTGTTTGATCGGAAGTCGTTAACTCGACAGCGTTGGTAAAGGACAAACGGGGCGCTTCAAAAAGACCTAGCCGGAATTTCCAGGACAGCACGGAGCTTACTGCATCGTCGATCTGTTCTACAGAGACCTTCTCCTGCTCTACCAGTTCCCGCAGATTTTGAAAGCTGGCGCCGTCAGGCAGGTCGACCTGGATTCCTGTCTGAAAAGCTGTAGCAGTGGCGGTGAATAAAGATTCTCCGATCTTTTGGTAGTCATGCAGGATTGATAGAGCGTGATCTTCGCTTAAGACAAGACCGCTGAAGCCGATTTTCTCCCGGAGAACATCGTTGAGCAACCAGGGATTGGCATGACCGGGCAGGCCGTCGATGCCGTTGATGGCCGGAACTACAGCGACGGGTTCTGTTTCTTTTATGATATATCGAAACGCTTCAATTTCGTTATCGAGTAGTTGTCTCTTGCCGCCTGCGTACAATGCCAGATTCCTTCCGCCTCTGGCGTTTCCGCTTCCGGCAAAGTTTTTCAAAGCGGTGCTTACACCGGTACCAGAGTTTTGGAGCCCTCGCACCATGGCGGCTCCGAGCCTCGAAGTGAGAAAGGGATCTTCGCCAAGTGTTTCATCGATGCGCCCCCATCGCGGGTCGCGGGCGAGATTGATATTGGGGCTCATGACATGAAACAGCCCGCGTGACCTCGCTTCTCTGGCGGTATGCCGGTAGACTTCTTCGATCAATTCCGGATCCCAACTACAGGAGATTGCGATCGGGGCGGGGAAAGAGGTCGCATCGATTCGCATCAGTCCATGGTTTGCATCCGAATTTCGTAACGGCGGAATCCCCAGTCGCGAATGTTTAGCATATTCGAGGAGCGAGTTGTGTTGGCGGATGTCCTCTTCGGTATTGAGATTTGTCGAACCGAGGATTCCTATGCCGTGCGGAGCGATTTCCGAATAGAACTCCCTGGTAAATATTTGGCCCTCCCGGCGCAGGGTTCTTTCGTCCCGGTCCCACCATCCGGAAAGCTGGGCGATTTTCTCCTCCAGAGTCATTTTGCCCAGCAGATCGGCGACTCTTTGTTCAACCGGCGCTTCACGATCTTTGTAAACGGCGTAGGGCTCCACTTCGGTGGTCCCGGGCTCAGAATAGGGGGCGGGAAAACCAATATGGGAAAATGGTTTATCGACCGAGTTGATATACATCGGCGAGTTCATTTTATCTCTCCATTTCTGGAGAATTTCCGGAGAGGATTCGATCCGGGTGTTTCCCCAGCCTTCCCACATTTCCCGCTTGTCCCAATCGGTGTTACTATAGGAAACGCCCCGAACCACATCGGTATTTGTTTCGATATGGGCAAAGAACTTTTCGAACCAGTTTTCCCAGATGCTTTCGGAATTGTCGGAGGAGAAATCGTATCCCTGCGGTGCCGCTTCTGAAATCAGAACCGGTTTCTTTACTTTGCGGGCGAACTCAAGTGCGTATCTCCCGTCGTTTTCTCCACCCCACCAGGAGTAGCCTATCCAGTCATAGTATTTCGATCCCGGATCATATTCCTCGAACTGGCCGGCTTTGATTTCGGTAGAGGCGGAATAGACGATGGCGACGTTGGGCAGTTTATCTGTGCGGAGAGCATCTACGATCCTACGGAATGCCGTGCGAAAGGATTCCGGATCGTAGTGATTGCCGGGGGCACCGAATTCGTGGCCAATGCGAATCATAAAGGGATGGTCCTGGTATTGGGAAACCAAAGCGGTGAGACCGGCAATCAGGTGGTCAAATGAGCCCTCGGCGACTTTCTCCTCGTTGCCGCCCGGCATGGCTATAGAAAGGTGGATCACGCAGCGGTCCAGCATGGGTGAATCCAGATAGGGCAGGAGATGCATCGGGCCGGAGCCCCAGTCATTTTCTGTTAGTAAGCCGGGGATTTTTCCGGCGGGAAACTGATAACCAAATTCGTTAGTCCAGCCTGCAGCAAATGGAATGTAGTGAGAGATGCCGCCGGGGATTCCTGTGTTTTCGACATAGCCATCCCGGTATTTCGGAGTGCCGCCTAGCGACGAGTTATCCTGACCTGCGAAAACCAGCACTTTACCCTGAGGCGGGGCGAATCTCCCCGAAATTTCGTCGGCAAAGGAAAATCCGGAAAGGGCGAGAGCCAGAATTACTGCAGGAAAATAGAGGAACTTCATTCAGGGTAAAGGGAGCCTTCCAATTTGCCGGAAGAAAATCGCTCTTTACTAGAAATTCCCTGCCCGGCGGAAACAAGGTCAATGATATCTATATCGGAGAAACCCTGTCAGATTGCCCAAAAAAAACGGCCCGGAATCATCCGGGCCGCCGAAAAGAAAGTAACTGTTCCGGTTACTGCTTTAGCCGAACAGGCGCGCAATCGGTTTTCCTTCGGAAACCACCTTACCGGTCGCCCGGTCCTGTTTATGACCTGCTACGAGAAAAGGACGGCCCGAGGATGAGTAGACGACTTTATTGAGGTCCATTCCGAGCGCGTGTGCGATGGTCGCATTAAAGTCACGCGGATCAACCGGGTCCTCTTCAACAGCGATACCAAGTTTGTCGGATTTACCGTACGCCTGGCCACCGGCGATTCCGCCGCCGGCGAACATAGTTGAGAATGCTCTCGGGTGGTGGTCACGACCGCCATTGGCGTTAATTTTCGGAGTCCGGCCGAATTCGGTTCCCAGCACAATCAGAGTTTTCTCGAACAAACCTTCTGCTTTCAGATCATCGATCAGAGCGGCGAGAGCCATGTCGAGGCTTCCGGCTCTTTCAGGAATGGCATTCCACAAATCCTGGTGCATATCCCAGCCGCCTGCCTGTACTTCGACAAAACGGATACCGGACGAGACGAGTCTCTTAGCCAGCATGGCACCTTTACCAACCCGGGTGTCGCCGTAGGAAGCCACTTTCTGCTCATAGTTCGGTTCGTTAGTCAGCTTGAATGTTTCCAGGTCATCGGAACTCATCAGCTTCAGAGTTTCGTCGTAGAACTGGGTGTAGGCCGATACTTCGTCAGTTTTGAACTCGCTTCGGAACGTCTCGTCGAAGGTGTTCATCAACTTGTAGCGACGGTCGAACTGCTTTTCAGAAACATTGTCAGGCAGATCGGAATTCTGCACTCCGCGATCAGGATCACCGATTGGCAGCGGAGAGAGAGAAGGTCCGAAGAAACCGGATCCTGGATGGTTCCCGCCTCCACCGATTACTACAGAATCGGGAAGAGTCTCATGCTTTTTGCCGAGCAGTCTGGCCGCCCATGGTCCCATAGTGGGGTGGATGATTGTGGCCCGGGGCTGGTAGCTGGTGTGCATCCAGTAAGAGCCACCCCGGTGATCGCCGGTCTTCTGCGTCATCGAGCGAATTACCGCGATGTCTTTGAAGCGTTTTGCCAGCTGGGGCATAAATTCAGAGAGTTCGACTCCGGGCACGCCGGTCGGGATTCCGTTGGTCTTACCACCGGTTTCTGTTCCCGGCTTCGGATCGAAGGTATCCATGTGAGTCATCCCGCCGTTCATGTAGAAGAAGATGCAGTGCTCTGCAGTTCCTCCACCAGCGGCGAGAACTTTCGACGATGCTCCTGCTACAGGCAGAATGCTGACGCCCAGAGCGGTTTTCGCTGTCCGGGCTACGAACTGTCTCCGGCTCAGTTCATCGAGCTTGTTCAGATTTTCTTTAAGGTATTTCATTTTCGCTAACTATAATTTGTTTATAAAGTGGGTTTGTTACTGGATGAAAAGAAATTCCCGGGTGTTGACCAAAGCCCAGATCACATCACCGATCGCAGCAATTTCTTTTTCTTCATCGGAGCGCGGTTCGTCTCCGTCATTTCTCGCCCGCAGGCCGGACGCGGCTGCTCTTTTCTCGTGTGGATAGGGATATCTACCGAGGACGCTAAGGAAGATTTTATCGATCTTATCGCCTTTTTTGCCATCCCCGTAGGCGATCTCTTTGATGAGATAAGCATCCGGACTGGTGAGCACTTTGTTGGTAATGCTGCCGTTGAGAAGAGCCATCACCTGCGGAGTTGATCCGTGAGTGGTCTGGTTCTCAATCAGTGTTTTGTCCGACTGACCAAACATGCGCAGGAAGTGGCCGGGAGGCATCGGAACCGGCATTTCCGAAGCGCGTACCATTTGCTCGCCACCAATTCTTCCGGCGTCGCGTCCCATCATCATCATGCTGTCCCCGCCCTCTCCGCTGGAAAGGCTGCCGATCTGGCGGAACTGCATTTTGAAACTCTCAATCTGCTCAACAGTTTTGAGTGTCGTAATGTCTGTATTCATCAATTCCCGGTACTTCTCAGCACCTCTGCGGACCATCCCGTCGGGGTTCGCGGTAGTCAGAGTCACCATGGAATCCCAGATTTGCTCAGCTGACATGCGGCGCAGGATCGGACCGGGGAAGTGGTAGGCTCCGCTATCAATCTGGGTAAGTGTCGGGCTCAATTCCTCTGCTTTCTGCTGGTAGGTATTGGTGTTACAGACGACCCGGAAAAAATCTTTGATGCTGTAGTTCTGATCGACCATCATTTGCTCGAGGAATTTCAGCAGTTCGTAGTTCTGAGCCTGGCCGTCGAGGTGACCGGGAATGTTGTCGACCGGCTCGATTTGGCCGAGACCGAAAGCCAGTTTCCAAAGGCGGTTCACGAGGTTCACGGTGAAGCGTGGATTACCGGGTGATGTCAACCATTCAGCAAAAGCGGCCCTGGGAGTCGCGTGTTTTTCGAGGTTCACTGTGTCACCGAAGTAAGCGGCGGGGCGGACTTTCTGATTGGGTTCACCGTTGTCGTATTTGTAGTCGTGTGGAAGGGCCACTCTCTGATTGCCGGTGTCATTGACGTTGGTCCGCATCGTTCCGAGAATCAGGTTCAACTGATTATCGAAGACTGTGTTGGGGCGGAGTTTCCCGGCATCCAGCAGCACTTTGCTCATTCTTTCCACTTCGGCGCGGTAGTTCAAATTGCTGCGCTTGTTGGTCTCGTATTCTCCCATGAAGGAAGCCATCCGGTAGAAATCGATCTGTTTGACCTGTTCAAACGGGTGGTCGTGACACTGGGCGCAGGTGATTTCTGTGCCGAGAAATACCGTGAAAGTGTTGGACAGGTTACAAAGCCTCATACCCTGATCGGTGACCATGTAGGCGGAAGCCGGGTTGTCCCATACGGTGCCTTCGGCGGTAAGCAGTTCACGGACGAACTTATCGAAAGGTTTGTCGTCCTTAATGCTCTGTTTGATGTACTCCATGTAGGAGATCGCCTTAAGTTGGCCACCGCCGCCCATGACGAGTCTGTCCCGTACCCGGAGCAGGTCGGAGAAAAAGTTGAACATACGCATCGCGAAAGCTTCGGTATCAAGAAGCTCGTTGATCAGGTCGGCCCGCTTGTCGGGGGAGCGGGATTCGAGAAAACGGCTTGCTTCTGCATATGTTGGAATCCGTCCCGCGATATCGAGATATATGCGGCGCATGAACTGCGAATCCGATGTCATTTTGTTAGGCACGCACATCTTCATTTCCCGCTCGATTTCCGCTTTGCGCTTCGCTTTGTCGGCATTGCTGAGATTTTGGTCCTGAGCGAGAGAAGCGAGTTCGTCCCGCAAGCCGTAATAGCTCTCTTTCATTTTATTGAGAACCAGCTTGTCAATTTCGCTTGCGAGAGCCGCCGGATCATCAGGCAAAGAGCTTTTTACAAAAACACGGTCATCAGCGCTCAATTTAGCGACGGGGTAATTGACAGTTGTACCATTGGCGAGCTTGAGCTTGACCATGGCCGAAGCGCCAGCGCCTTCTGTTCCGACGAATTCCGCCTCGAGTTTTTTCCCGTCTGACGAAGTCCATTCCCGCATTTCCGCCCGGGCAGAGACTGCGAATACAGTCAGGACACCGACGGCAGTGAGTAAGTGTTGATGCAATAGTTTCATAGATTGATAATTTTGAATGGTAGTTTCTAAAGAGAATATCGTGAAAACAGGTTTCCGTTACAGTGGAAAACAAAAAATAAGGGAAATTTTGATTTTGTCGGCAGCTCAATAGACACCGAAGGGAAAGGCAAATAACTCAAGTAAATTTACGGGCGGATTGTCGCCTTTTTGTTGAATTTTAAGGTTTGATCACAACTGCCTCGTTTGATAGGATCGAAATCCATGATTATTACAGATATTCTTGTTTGGATCGCACTTGGACTTGTCATGGGTTATATCGCCAGAGCGATTCTTCCCGGTGAGCAGAAAATCGGCCTAATTCCGACGATTCTGGTTGGGGCTGCCGGTGCGTTTATCGGTGCTTACGTCGGGCGAATGTTCGGGATTGAAGTGAGTAATTTCAATTTGATGAGCATTCTCGCGGCGATTGCCGGATCGATTATTGTGCTGATAATCTGGTGCTTTATCGCGAAAAAACTCGGCAAGTAAGCCTGTTCCAATACGATTTTCCCCCAATCCCGATTCCGTTTGCCCCGGATGTCGGGATTTTTTATGACCTTGAAGGCAGAGAAATCCTCATCAACTTTGGATTTTAGACCGTGACGCAGTGATGATCAGGATTGGAATTCTTCTATTTTTTACAGGCCTCTTGACCCTGCCGGCTTTCAGCGGCGCGGTGGAGAGGCCCAATGTGCTATTCATCCTCGCAGATGATCTGGGTTACGGCGATTTGGGATGTTATGGCGCTACGAAGGTGGCAACGCCGAATATCGACAGTCTCGCTACTCAGGGAATTCGTTTCACGGATGCGCATCCGCCCTGTTCCGTTTGCACTCCGGCCCGCTACAATCTCCTGACGGGTCGCTATGCGTGGCGGACCTGGGTGGGCGGGTCGACTGTGTGGGCAAATGATCCTCTGTTGATTGATCCGGATCGATTTACGCTGGCGGATCTGTTCAAAAAACAGGGCTACACGACGGCCTGTCTCGGGAAATGGCACCTCGGCTTTGGCAGGCCCGGGATCGATGGCTGGGACGATATTCTCGGGCCGGATTACAACAAAAAGCTGGCTCCCGGGCCGCTGGAGGTCGGGTTTGATTATTTTTGGGGATTTCCTCACGTCAGCCAGTATCCCCACTTTTTGATTGAAAATCATCACGTCACAGGCCTTGATCCGAACGATCCGGTGCGCATCACGCCGGACAAGCGCCCAGGTTACGAACTCGACTACCTGAACCGACCGCGATCGGGCACCGCCGCTGCTCTCGGGCAGGCCGGAGGTGAAAACACCCGCTATGAGCACGAAGAATTATCGGATCAGCTCACCGAAAGAACGGTGCAGTGGCTGGATGATTACGATCAGCAAAAGCCGTTTTTTCTCTATTTCGCCCATCGCAATATTCACGGCCCGCTTATTCCTGCTCCCCGGTTCGATGGCACCAGCGGGATCGGGCTGTATGGTGATTTCATCAATGAGTTTGACTGGTCGATCGGGCAGGTTCTCGAAGCGCTGGAACGGAACGGTTTTGCGGAAAACACGCTGGTGATTTTTACCAGTGACAATGGTGGCGTCAAAGAATACCGGCCCAATGATCACCCGCAAATTGAGGGCCATTTCATCAATGGTAAACTGAGAGGCCAGAAAACCTCGGTTTATGAAGGGGGCGTCCGCGTGCCGATGCTGGCCCGCTGGCCGGGTGTGATCGCCCCGGGGACCACCGATGATTCCCTGATTGCAATCACCGATGTGTTTGCCACTTTTGCGGAGTTTTTCGACCGCCGACTCGACGAATCCACTGCGGAGGACAGCTTCAGTTTTCTCGGTCCGCTGTTGAGCCGGGAATCGACCCGGCTGCGTCGCGACGCATTGGTCATGGATTCGTATCGGGAGATGATGGCGATACGCAAAGGCCCGTGGAAACTGATTCTCGGACAGACCGGTGGAGGTGCCCGGGCAATAAAGAAACACAGACCTGAGCTGCCCGGCGGTCAGCTATATAATCTGGAAACCGATCTCGCGGAGTCCGAAAATCTGTATAGCAAACATCCTGATATAGTTCGGGATTTAACGGCTCTACTTGAGACGATACAAAAGGAAGGATCGCAAAGATCGGTAGCGGAAAACCAATCTTCCGGGCAGTGAAGGATTGTACCCTGTTACACGGCAAACTGTACCCTGTTGAATGCGGGACTGTACCCTGTTGAATCGCTATCTTTCCGTTCGAATTGTCGCTGATCTGCCGTGGGCGTCGAGGCCTTCGATTCGGGCAAATTCCTCCACAATTGGCGCGGATTTGGCGATGGATTCTTTATCCAGCCGCACGATGCTGGTGCGCCGCTGAAATTGATCGACTGTCAGGCCGGGAAAGGATTTCCCTGCTCCTCCTGTAGGTAATTCGTGGCTGGGGCCGGCAAGGAAATCCCCTACTGCTACCGGCGACAGATTACCGAGAAAAATTGCCCCGGAGGTTTTGATTTTCGGTAAAATCGTCTTTTCCCGGGTCGTCACCAGCGAGAGGTGTTCGGGGGCGTAGGCGTTGACGATATCAACTCCGTCCTCCAGTTTTTCGACAAGGATCATCCAGCAGCCTTCTTTGAGAGATTTTCTGAGCTGGGTTTGCCGACTCAGTGTTTGAACCTGTTCTTTGATTTCGGTTTGGACTTCTTCAAACAGTTCTTCGGAATCGGTGATAAATCCCATTCCACTGTCGCCTCCGTGTTCAGCCTGGGCGAGTAAATCGGCTGCGATGTAGGGGGCTTTTCCGCTTTTGTCACTCAACACGACAACTTCACTCGGCCCGGGAAGCAGATCGACAGCGACGACGCCGAAAAGCTGTCTTTTGGCTTCGACGACAAAGGAATTCCCCGGACCGTAGACTTTGAGCACCGGAGAAATGGTCTGCGTGCCGAGCGCCATCGCCGCCACAGCCTGGGCACCGCCGATTTTGTAAATCTCGGTCGCACCGGCTTCTTTTAATGCATAGAGCAGGGCCGGATTCACCGTGCCATCGGCTCCCGGGGGCGTCATCACCACGATCTCCGGGCAACCGGCTGCTTTTGCGAGGCAGGCCGTCATATTGGCAGTGGAGACCAGCGGAGCCGATCCGCCCGGGACGTAGATGCCGACTCTTTCGAAAGGTTGATAGATTTCGCCGACCTCAGCTCCCTGCGCATTTTTTCCATGCCAGTCTTTGCGAAGGCTTTTTTTTGCGAATTGAATCACGTTTTTCTGTGAAGCGGCGATCGCTTTCCGCGTTGCGGGTTCCACCTGGTCATCAGCCGCTTCGAGTTCGGCATTGGTCACCCGGAGGGCTTTGCCGTTTTTGAAGTCGGCTCCGTCGAATTTCTTCGAAAACTCGATAATCGCTTCGTCACCACGGGTCCGCACTTCCTCTATGACATCGTTGACGATTTTCTCGACTCCCTCGGGCGGAGCGGAGCGGCGGTCAAGTTTGCGGATCGCAGACGCAAAGTTCTTTTGGGTGTAACGGATAGTTCGCATGATAGGGCGGCTAACCAACATCAACCCGGCGTGATTTCAAACGATCATCAATCGATTGGTCTACTCTTTAATGAGCAGACGGCAGTTTTGATCGACGTAGTGCAACCACGGGAGATCGTTGCCGAAATAATCATCGACCGCCTTTTTGCATCCTTTGAATCGACCGTAGGCATCAATGATCAGCACTCCACCCTCACTCAACCGGGGATACAGGGTCTCCAGTTCGACTTTGGTTCGCTCGTACCAGTCGGTATCGATTTTCAAAATCGCGATCGATTCGGGAAGATTTTCCTCATTCGTCAGAGTAGTTTCCACCGGGCCGCCGATGAGCCGGAAATTCGGTTTCAGGACGTTTTTCTCGATATTTTTCTTCACCACTTCAAGTTCATTCGGCTTCAATTCCGGATCGTCAAATATATCAAATCCGTACAGGCTCCGAGCCGACATCCTGTGATTGATGAGATTTTGCAGAAGAATGAGACTGCCGCCCTTTTTAACGCCGCACTCCACGAAATCTCCGGGAATCAGCTGGCTTTCAACGTGGCGGAAGGCCTGCACGATATTCCACAACCGCAACCGGCCGACACTGGAAAACTGCCGGGCGATCTCGATAAACTTCCGTTCGGTGAAAGTCGCTTCGACAGGAAAGCGGCTGCCGTGATGACTTTCGTCAATTTCGCTAATTTCGTACCCGAGGTACTTCGCAATCTGCCTGAGTGTTCTTTCCATTGCCATCACAGAATAGGATGAGACGACGGCGGTGCGCTTTTCGTCACGATAATTACGCAGCAAAGTGGTAAAATAGAACTTTCCGGAGCACCTCCGGGCAGGACTTCCGGGATACGCGACCCTCCGCAAGAGGGATCACAAGCGGATACCGGAATGCCCCGAACATTCAATCTTTGGAAGTCGGGCAGTAAATTCATTGTTGTTGGACGGGTTGCAATTTTGAGAATTTTCGAAGTTCTCGCGTTACAAAAACAACAATACCACCAGGAGTGCATATTGAAAATACTATATCAAATAAAAATACCACACATTGGAGAGTGATCTGATATTCCGGAATGCCGAAATAAAACACGCTTCGGCCCCGGGTGGCATTCACAGCCAGGTTTCTGTCTGTGTTTGAGATTAGATATTGTGGGCTGGTCTACCGGATTTCTGGCAAGGGAATCAACGACCTCCTGAGTTTTTCCGGCCGGGGGATTGAATTTTCATTCCACCAGGGTTGAGATGTGGTGGTATCAATTTTGTTTGACCAGTTTGAAGTAGCAGAGATTGAATCTCTCGCTGCCGCAGCATGCATGGACATATGTGCTCTTTCAAAATTCGTTACCGCGCGTTTCAACAGTTCCTCACTTTGCGCAATATTTCCTTCAGCTAAAGAGACACAAGCTTGTAAGCTTTGCGCCAATCCATGGCCGTGAGGAGTTCCCTCTTTGTATATAGAACGGCTGTCTCGAAGGGCCGCTTTTAAATGGGCCGGATTCTTGTTTTTCACCCACGCCAAAATATGGGCGCGAGCTCTTGCATTGAGCACTACAGAGTGAGGATATTTAATTTTATGGTACAATGCCTTTTTGTAGCTTGACCAGTTTTTCCCGAAAAAATCCAGAACTTCGTCGGGTCGGCCCAAATAGAGCATCGCCTCTGCAAACGACAGCATCCCGCACATATGCTGGGCAAAAAAATCACTGTCTGACCATTTCCCGACAGCTTCTCTCCGTACGTCGAGAGCTGCTTCCGGTTGATCGTCAAATGTCAAAAGGATAGGTGTGATGTAGGAACGCATATTGGTGGAACTATATAAATCCCCCTTTTCTTCAGCATCGTTAGTAAACCTCGCGGCAATACTTCTCAGTTCATTCAAGTCTCCCATGCTGAGCAAAGAATAGGTATGATAGACACGAACGGTATCGATTTCCCAGGTCACACCTTCAACCTGTCGCTTGAAAAGCCGTTCCGCATCTTTCGCATTTGTAACTGCCTGCTGGAATTTTGCAGCCAGCATAAATGTTCCTGACTTTGCCATTTTATACAAGGCTCTTGAATAGTTGTCATTGACGGTTTCAGAGTATTGTTTTGTCAGCTCCAGCAACTGGTTGGTCCTGTGCCAGTTTTTTATTCCGGAAAATCCGTAATACAGCGAATGAAGGGCGAGAGAGCGGGATATTCTCGCCGGGTCATTTGCCTTGATTGACAGTCTTAGTGCCCGGAGGTGGAAATCTGAAGCTCGGAAGACGTCCACGTGGCCAAGGCCGCAACCAGTCATCCAAAGCGTATCAATGCGATCAGCCTGTTGTCCCCGGGCAGGGGCAAGAGATTTCGGGTCCGGTTTGGGTATTCCGGTGACCCTGATTAACAGAGTCTGTGCCAATGTCGAAAGGAGCGACTCGAACTGAGATCCCGGATATTTGATATTCGCATAGTCCAGCACTTCCCGAAATACAGAGAGACCTTCATCAAGATGACCGGATATCATGTATTGATAGGCCTCTCTTTTTTTCCACTTCAATTGTTCCGGCTTATCCGCAAGACGGGAGGCGACTTTTCCGAATTCTATTGCCGCCTCCAGCCCTCTACCTGCATTTGCGAGAGCTTCAGCCAGTTTTCTTCGTATTGCCAGGTTGCGGGCCCGGTCATTTTTCGAACAAGTCAGCGAGTTTCGATACATACGAGCTGACTGATCGAAGGCAAAGGACTTTGCCGATGCATCGCCGGCTTTGTCATAATAAACGGCTCCTTTTTCACTTCGGCCTGCCATGTGGTTGTGCCTTCCCAGGGCCTCATAGTCGGTCGAATGGTTGAACTCCAAAGTTTCTGCCAGTTGGAGGTGCCGGGTTTGGAGCTGCGAATCTTTCAGACCGGCCAGCACCGTTTCCCGAATTCTGTCGTGCCAGGCTTCGAACGAGTCTTGCGTGTCGGAAACTGTGGTTTGGATAAGGTGCGACGCTGCCAGATTCGATTCGAGCTTCAATCCTCCACGGAGACCGGCGGCTTCAAAAGCGAGTTTTTTTGAGATGGGCCTGCCTGCCACGGCGAGTATTTCGAGGAGGTTTCTCTCGCTCTTGTCCAGATCGGATATTCTCCCTCTAAGTATAGATTGAAGGTTTGCCACTTCGGCTCCCTCGTTTACGGCCACAGCCAGTTGGGTTAGAAAAAAGGGATTTCCCTGAGCCTGTTCCACTATAGCTTCGGTCAGGGGGTGGTTGTCTCCGATAATGGTTTGGGAAATTTTCAACAGGCTTTCTTCGTCCAGTTCACCGAGAGCCAGTTCTGTTAGTTTGACCCAAGCGGTTTTTCGGGTCTTTTCGAGAAATTTCTGTAATAACTGATTCCGGCCTCCCTCTTTAGACCGGTAGGGACCTGTTATGATTAACTTAACCGGAGTTTCCTTTGAATGTAGCAGGAAGTCGAGAAGTGCCATCCCGTCTTCGTCGCACCACTGCAGGTCGTCGAGAAAGATGATGATCGTTCGGTCTTCCGCCACATTTTTCATCAATTCCCGAAACGCCGCATACATCGATCTTCTTTTGGCAAGGGGGACATCGACGTGTTGGCCTTCGGATAAAATCTGAAAACTGCGATCTTTGAGAAGATGAAAGCCTTCGCTCAATAAACAGAAATCCCGCGGCAATATTTTTTCCAGGTCCTCGCGTGGTATAGTGGATAAGATTCCCGACAGTCTGGAAATAATCTGGTCGAATCCTTTGTAGGCTCTGGATTCCTGTTCATAGCACCGCCCGGATAATAGTATAAAATCGTCTTTAGCCCGAAAGCTCAGGATTCGGAAAAATTCCTTTATCAGAGACGATTTTCCCATGCCTGACGGCCCGTTTACCATCACTACACCGGGTTCATTGGGTTTCGCTTGCCTGGCAATTTGTTCCAGGATGGAAAGTTCGGAAGCTCTCCCGAACACGCCTGTATCAGGAAAGTAGTTGTTGAAACCGGGGGAGTAGAGCGGTGCACCCGGAACGAGGGTCTCGGCGATCTCACTATATCCCGGTCTTGCCTTCGGGTCCGGATGTAACAGTTGTTGACAAAGTTTCGCTACCTGGCAGGGAACGTATTCCGGTAGCTTGTCGATCGCCCAGTCCGCTTTTTTTTCAGATATCGTTGTGTAGTTACCCTGAAAGGCGCGTTTGCCTGAAAGCATTTCATACAGAACGACTCCGAAGGAATACCAGTCTGCGGCACCGGACAGTTTGTCGCCCGTCATTTGCTCCGGAGCCATGTAACTGAACGTGCCGGCGAAATCCGGTTCATGATATATCGTTTCGCCGATTCGGTCGGCAAAACTACTGATTAGACCGAAGTCGAGAATTACCGGTCGTTCGGAACTTGTTTCATATAAAATATTGGACGGCTTCAAGTCGCGGTGCAGCATTTTGCAGCGATGCAAAACTTGAACTCCTTCCGCGATATGGAAAAACGCCTCCCGGATTTTGCCAACCGCTTCCGTTGATAAGCCTTTTTGATACGATGTAAGTGGTTTTACCCATTTAGAAATTTCCGGACCATCGATATATTCCATAGCGAAACAAAAATTGTCGTTTTCGTTGTAGAATTTATAGAGGTGAATGAGGTTCCTGTGGAAGAGTCCTGTTAACATTCGGAATTCATTTTCGAAACCGAGGATCATTTCGGGGCTCGGGTCGATGAGAAATTTGATGGCTACAGAACTGCCGCTGGCATGTTCCAGCATTTCAAAAACAGCGCCCATTCCTCCCTGTCCCAGTTTTCTTATCGGGGTAAAGTTTTTGCCAACCGTAGGCAGGTGATTTTCGAGATGAACTTTCAGCTCCTTCGGGCAGGACGGGAATTCGATTAATGCGTTGCACTCACCGTCGGTCAAAATGTCAGTCTGCGCCAAATGTCGATCAATTATCGATTTATTCAGAGCTTCGTTAATCAGGTTGGTGAGATTTCCCGGCTTACCAAACTGGATCGAATGATGATTTGCGTACTTCGACAAATCATCCATCAAATATCCCATTTTTTCCCAGTTCAGGAGAGCATTGTGCAAGGTCCTGTCGGAATTTACGTTACAGGATCTGTCCATTTGAAAGTTTTCAATTTAGAATCTGCATGCAAGCGCCTGATGGTATTTCCCTACTGCAAGCCACTTCCATTTTGAACTATCATTGTCAGTTTGTTCTATAGTCAAGAATAAACTCCGGAATACATTTTTGAACCCGCCTGTCGCCAGGTGATGATGGCGCAAGAGAAAGTGTAAATCGCGGTTATGCAAAAGATTGACAATAAGTGGAATAGTGAAAATGTTCGTTATGTTCTTCGGGATATATTCAGATTTAAGCGAACTGGTTCTTGGCTGGAAAGGTTTCCGGGGCACATTCGATGCCTGGGTGATTATGGTTCCGGCACCCCGTGAAAAACTCTCACAAATGCTGGAAGGAGACATCGAACCGTTTGATTTTGAAGATCTCCCCGCAGCCCTCCAGACAAGTGCGGATGAACATCCACTCATTTTTATGGCGGGCCGGGAGTATGATGTAGCTCCCGTCTTTGAGCAGGATGCAGATTTTGAGCAATTTCAATACCGGACCCTTTTTCATGAAACGGGTACGAGAAACGGAGCCGTCGAAGACGAATTGGCATTGTACGATCTATCTATTTTCCCGCTCGATTATTTGGAGGTGATATCGTCCGTTCCGTTTTGCCGGTTTCGTGACCGGTCTCCACTGCTTTGTCCAACAAAACTGTTCCTGGATGAACTTTTTCCCACGCTCCTCGGTAAGTTTGCGGCAATTCCCAAAACCCTTACCTGGGATATGCAGAGACACATCCATGCGTTCTGTTCCGACAATGTTTTGAATCGAAATGTTCTCGACCTGTATGAAGCGGGGCGTCCAGGAAGGCCGCTGCAGAATTGGGCTCACTTCGAGCTCTGGCAGAATATTTTCCGGAGTCCGATCATGGCTCCCTATCCGGGCCGTGACAGCTTCTCTTACATTCGTTCCAACTGGGATTTACCTGTTCCCAGTCCGGTTTCGTTGCAATGTGATGTGGGAAGTGTTTTCAGCGAGGCTTTGAACGGCAGGATGGGCGTAGGGGCGATTTCGGATGCGAGTCCCTACGGGGCCTTTAAAATGACCGGGTGCACCTGGAAGCTGGACATGCCCGATGAAATTTCCGGTTAAAAATCCCGCGCAAAATTCTTGAGGATTCCTATTTGGTCTGTTTCCCAATAAATCTCTATCGGTTGACCGCAAATGGCTCTGGCTGCCTGCATGCCGGACATGGTTGCTCCCTCGGCACAACCTGAATTCAATCCGTTTCGAGTCCAGTCACCGGCCAGGAATAAATTATTGAATCCGGATTCCCCGGCGTGGATACGAAGCTCGAGGGTGTCTTTGGAGTGGGTGACATACCGGTCGCTCGGATTCATATTGATGCGTACATACTGACCGTCCAGCGGGTCGGCGGGACTGGAGCCTGTAGCATCCGTATTGACGAGGATATCCCAGTCAAAACCGTTCGACCAGAGCTGGTCAAATTGCCCGGTTATCCACTCCCGCAATTCCTCTTTCACCCTGTCCTCCATTTCCCGGGGAAAAGATGCATGAGCCCGGTCGTTGGTGAAGGGCGGTGAAACGCGGGCGGGCGGTTTGTTGATTTGTGTGTATAGATAGCCGATGTGCTGAACATTGGCTGAGGTCGGCCAGTTTTCCCGTTTTTCGAGGTGGGTCATTCCTACCCAGCTCGGCCAGGGGGTTGGGCAGTCGAGATTGAAGCTGGAGATCATACATTCGTCGCTCCTCCCGTGAGCGCACATGTCGGCTGCCGTTTTGTTTAACCAGAATTGAGCTGCCTGAGTTGGATGGGTTGTTAACCCGGTAACCATTTTTCTCCATCTCTGGCTTTTGTTCATCAAAGGTTCCGTCAAGTAGGGCAGCGCTCCCACAGCAATCCCTAAAATAACATCGTCAAAATCAGTTCCCTTTTTGAGGGTGAAAGTTTCCGGATCGGTCCAGTGAATCCATGCAGATTCCAGATCCAGATTTTCCTTTTTTAGTCGCTTTAACTCTTCCGCTTGTACAGGATTGACACGGATTTCACGGTTCCCTCCGAGAGATTTCGTATAGACCGGAACCGAAGGCCAACACTGCATTGGATTGTTTTGTGTCGCTTTGCACGGGACCGGGATCAGTGGATCATAGGCGGAGGGATCGAGCCGGTTTCCGTTTTCGTCTTCGAGATCAACCTGTCTGGCCATTCCGATCTTTCCGATCGCTTTGCCATCTTCGGTGAGGTCGAGCCCCGTTACACGGTGAAAGAATTTGAAGGTCACGCCCCGGTTTTTCAAAACCTGATAAAGCGGAGTGAACACGGTATCACCCATTCCGGCCTGCATTTTCCACATGATGGATCCATCATAATCGAGGAATAATCTTAGGATGCCCCGTAGAGTGGTACCGGCTCCGATGTTAGGCAGGTGCCGGTCCTGCGGGTCGAATCCCAGAACCAGTTCGTAGATTCCCAGGATGAGTGGGGACCCGGCATCTTCTTCCCTTGCCCCGTGTTTGATAAGCCACTCCTTAAAATCGAAAGAATCGAGGTGATCAAAACCATGGAAAAGCACTCCGTCGCGAAGCATACCCAGACCGGCAATGACTCCGGTACGAAGCAACATTTTCAGTCGCCGAATTCTGTCATCCGGCAAAAAACGGGTAGTGATTTCGAGGTCGGCGAGAAAACTTTCGAGTAAAGATTCCACAGCGCCCAATTCACTTTTGACATCCTTGTGGAGATATCTGGTGTTTTCCGCTTCGAGGTTTTCCACAGCTTCGATAGCAATATCCAGGTTGGTCAATCCGGAACGGCCTGGAAATCCCCGTGTTTGCTTTGCGGCGAACTTGATTTTTCGGCTGGTGCTCCAGTTGGAGCGAACTTGAGCAAATTCTTCCTGCGGGATATGTAAACTGCCACCGGCTGAAACAAACTTGTTTCGTTCGGCAGAGTATTCGGTGCGGATATGTTTCAGGAGTCCAAGAAGCAGTCCGACAATGGTTGGCTGTCCTCTTCTGCCGGAGCCTGGAAAGCCGTCTGTTCTGCCTATGCCAAAGAATCCTCCTGAAGAATTGCCTTTCCAGAAGTCTATATTCCAGTCGTCCCAGCGCCCGGCCTTTTTTTCCATGAAAGTCACATAGCTGAATGGCTGGAAAGCAGCGTCTCTTCCTGAACTGGGAAAGCAGGTGGAAAGGGGATCGGAAGCCGGTCGGTTCAGTTGTTTGTAGGCGTCCCGCAATACACGGAAAAGATTATGGTACATTCCCATGAATACATGGACGCCATGTTCTTCAATTCTGTCGTGAATGTCCGGATTACGCCCGCTGGCACCTTTTCCTCCGAGCCGCCAACCCATTTGGTAGACAGTGATTTCATATTTGTCTTTCCAGTTGGGAATGCTTGTGAGGCAGTATACGGCGGCTATTGAGCCCATCCCTCCGCCGAGAACTGCGATTTTCCTTTTAGTTCCGGAAGCTTCTGTTTGCGGCATGAGTGTTTGTTTGTTGAATTCTGCCTAGATCAACAAACAAAGGAGGGGAGGTCAAGTATAAATAGATGCAAAACTTTCACCATGAGGAGGTTCCTTCCCAGTTTCTAAAAACTGTAGGTATAACTCACGGTAAATTGGTGCCACAGATACTCCCAGTGGCCGTTGAAAAGAGCCTGCTGGTTGTTGGTAATGTCACGGTCTTCGTATATGCCGAGTGCGTAGGCGGCGTCAATCGAGTGGCACTCTCTTTTAATACCTATACCGGTGGTAATTAAATGGCGATCGTTGGCTGGAATTACCGGGGTAAAAGTCCGGTCAGGCATAGGGGACTTGGAATACATATATCCACCCCGAAGTGTCAATACCTCGCATACATCTTTTTCGAGACTGAAACCGAGGTTCCACGAGTCATCCCAGTCCAGTATTGTCCGGTTGTTTGGAGGAGGAACAAAACCCTGGTTGGCTCCCAGATTGAGAACCAAGTCGTCATGGGTGGAATTTTGGATCCACTCATAGTCTACGCCGATTCGAAAATCGTCTGAGATATCAAAGGAATATCCCACTGCTACGCTGCCGGCAAACTCGATTTCAGACTCGAATTTTGAGCGGGGATTCGGGATGGCTGCGGGAACATTGTTGGTAAAATCGGCCTTCCCTTCGTAGTCGACCTTCATTGGTGCGCGGGCGATGACCGCGAGGCGATGACGGTCGGCAACATCCCAGGCAAACGATACCACCGGACTGAAGCCCCATCCATCTCCTTTGATTTTCAGCGAATCGGCAATCGCGGCCGGATAGACCTGCGCAAGTTCCAAATAACTGAAGGTGATATCGACGCCGACACCCACAGAAAAACAATCGTTAATCTGATAAGACGCCGCCGGGCTGAGGGCTGAATTAAAAAGTAGGGCTTTGTAAGGAGCTGCGCCTCCGCGGGCGAGAACTCCGTCCCGGTCCCACTTCATATCGAGACCGGTGGGGGCGGACAAACCGAAACCATAGGCCCAGGGGGAATCAGGGACGTTGGTAGCGAAATAGAATCCACCGGAATATTTCCACGGTGATTCCATTTTGTCGTTTCCGTTTAGGGATGAGTAACTGGTGGACCCGTGCAGAAGCGATGTGCTCATCATAAATTCGCTTCCGTCAATCAACCCGAGGTTGGCCGGATTGAAGCGAACCACCGAGGGATCGCTCAGGTTGGCAAATTTACCTCCCGCCTTTCCCAGTGCTTCTGCCGATTCAGGTAGAAGTCGCAGTCCTTCCGCTCCGCGGGCATCCGGGAGATTGGAAAAATGACACAAGATAACAAACATGGGCAGGGAAATGCCCATCCAGCGGGATTTTTGAAGATGACGGTTCATGAGTGAAAACAGATAATTTACGTCACCAGATAACTCGAACTACGTCAAGCGGTAAGTTACCCCGGGGCCGGTCTGACCGCACTTTTTTCAATGCTGGATATCGTTTCTGATCCCCTGATGAAGCGGGATTCAGTTGCGGAGGGATTAACAAGGTGGAATGCTACCCACTCCATTTTTGAACGAAGAAAGCTCCATTCTCCCCGGTTCAGATCCAGGTTTGATCTGTGCCGACATCTCTTATCTCGTGGGTGTTTCCGGCGGGCGGGATTCGGTTGTGCTGCTCTACTGGCTGAAATCTCAGGGGATAAAAAATCTGGTGGTTTGCCATTTTAACCATGGACTGAGTGGAGAGGATTCCGATGGCGACGAACGATTTGTTGCCCAAAAGGCAGAGGCAATGGGTTTTGATTGCATCCGGGTGAAAAACGATTCCGCGGTCTACGCGAAACTGAGTCGCCAGTCCCTAGAAACTGCCGCCCGCGAGAGTCGCTACCGTTTTTTTGCCCGGGTGGCGAAGGAGCGATCCTGCCAGCGGTTAATTCTGGCTCATCACGCTGATGATCAGGTGGAAACAGTGTTAATGAATCTGTTTCGCGGCAGTGGTCTAAATGGTCTCAGCGGAATGGAGCCCGTTTCACACCGCAAAATTGAAGGTTTGCCACTCGAAATTATCCGTCCCTTTTTGAACGTGAGCCGTGAGAGTCTCGAAAAATACCGGGAGGAACGCGGATTGGATTTTCGGGAGGATTCGACTAACAGCGAACTGATCGCAACCCGCAACCGGGTTCGCCACGAGCTGCTGCCGCTCGCCAATGACATCTTTTCCCGCGATGTTTCCCCGGCCGTTTTGCGGCTTTCCAAAATCGTCGAACTGGAGTACTCCTCGGCCCAAATCCGGGCGGGGCGCTGGTTGAGCGCCCAACGGATGAGCGATGGAAATCTGCCGGTAAAAGCCCTCAGACAACTGGTTCCGGCGGATCTGAATCATGTGCTGCATCTTTGGCTGAAAGGCTGGGAAATTAAAGACTGCGGTTTTCTGGAAGTAATGAAAATTTCCGAAATGGTGCGAAGCGACGACAAACCGGCGAAAATCAACCTGCCCGGGCACCTCTATGCGAGACGCCGGTCGGGAATTATTTTCATTTCTGCAGAATAATCAGCAAAACCGGACTGTACCCTGTTAGGTCCATCATTGTACCCTGTTGAATCCGGGACTGTACCCTGTTACATGTTACCCGAAGTGAGCCGGTTTCTGCCATATCTGTTATTTTTTTCCGGAGGGGCAACGGCTCTCTCCTGGCAGGTGCTGTGGCAGCTGGATATTTCCTTGTCGCTGGGCGTTTCCGCTAAGGGGGCGGCGTTGACCGTGGCGACTGTCATGGCGGGGCTTACCATAGGTGCGCGTTTGATGGCCGGCCGGATTGAGAAAAATCCTTCCCGTAATCCGTGGAAACTCTATGGAATTCTCGAATTGTTTGTCGGGTTGCTCGCCTTTTTGCCGCGACTTCTCCAGGCTGCTATCGAACGCATCGATTCCGCTGTATTTCAGACCTTCCCGGTGGCGGCAACGCCTCTCACCCTGTTAATGCTGTGCATCGTGATCGGGCCATCGGCGATTGCCATGGGAGCGACACTTCCGGTGATCGGGATCATTTCGACGCGGACTAAAAGCGCATTTTCCCGGTTTTATGCCGTAAATACCGCCGGTGCGGGGTTTGGCTGTCTGTTTGTCACTTTCCTCCTTCTGCCCGAACTGGGCAGAGCCGGGGCATCTCTATTTCTCGTTGGGATTCAAAGTATAGTTTGCCTGGTATGCTTTCTACTATCGAAGGATGAGGGAAAATTCTCTCTCGCGAAACAAAACGAAACTCTACCTACTACGATTTCTCCGAAATTGGCGGTGACCCTCGCCGCCGTTACCGGGTTTGTATCTTTTGTTTTGGAAGTGGTCTGGTTTCGATTACTGCGGGCTTCGTGGCTGAGCACAACAGATTCATTTGCGATCATGTTATTTGTTTTTCTGGTGGCCCTGGCAGTCGGCGCCTGGCTGAGTCGGCGGGTGCGGAATGCCGGTTTCTCTATCTGCGCGATTCTTTTCACCGGGGCGTTGCTGATTTTGGTTGCGACTCCTGTGCTGGAGAGATTTGATCTGTGGGGGAGTGCAGGCGGGAGTTATACAAAGAGAGTTCTAATCAGGGTATTCGCCGCACTCGGCGTCATCGGGCCTCCGGTTATGGTAATCGGGATGATACTGCCGCGTCTTCTCGACGAATTAGGGAAACCCCGCGACTGGGCGAGGGTATACGGGTGGAATACGATCGGCGCTGTGGCAGGCAGTCTGGCAGCAGGGTGGGTGTTGCTGGGCTGGTTGGGGCCTTTCTATACTTCATCCGCAGTAGCTTTGCTTCTTGCGGCTACCAGCGTTACTCTCGCTGCGGGCAGGAAAAACAAGATCGTTCTGGCGGCTGTGGCGTGCATTGCCGGATTGGTGGTGATTCCCGCCCAGTCCGGTATCGGGTCAAGCCGGGTGCAGGGGCCCACATCCATGCTGCGAAAAGGGACGCATCTGCCGGTGGCTCATGTCAACGGGCCGGATGTCACGACGTCTGTGGTGGAAGTAGAGAAAGGGGCCAGAGTTTTGTTCATCGACGGATATGCCGCCACCGGCGAATTCGGTGCGAACACTGCTTACATGGATGCGATGGGTCGACTGCCTATGCTGCTGCATAACAATCCGAAATCCGCTTTGGTTATTTGTTTCGGTACCGGGCAAACTACAAATGCGGTGCGCCAGGAAAATCCCGATTTTGTCACCGTGGTAGATGTCAATCCCGCTGTTTTCGAATTGGCAGATCATTTCCATAGTAATGAAAAAGTGCTCGAAGATCCACGGGTCCGGAAGCAGATAATGGACGGTCGGGCATGGCTTCGCCGCAGCAGCGAAACTTACGATGTCGTAACTCTGGAACCGATGCCGCCCTTCTTTGCCGGATCGAATTCTCTATATTCCGTGGAGTTTTACGAACTAATTAAATCGAAGATGAATGACAACGGATTTGCGGCGCAGTGGTTTCCTCTTCATCTACTCTCGCCGGAACATGCCAAAGGTGTCGCCGCTGCGTTCTGTAAGGTGTTTCCGCAATCGATTCTCTGGATCGACCCTCAACACTACAGTGGAATGCAGGGCATCCTGCTCGGTCGGAAAGGTGATGAAATGTGGGACCGATGGCCCGGTCTGGATCGCGCGATCGATCAACCCCGGCCTCTCGACCGGTTGAGAATTGACGGAAGTATATTTTTGACGGCGGAAGAGCTGGCGGCTTTTGTCAAAGCCGCCAGACCGGTTACGGATGACAACCAGATGCTTTCCTACGGCAATAAAGGCATCCACCGGTTTGATCTCGGAAAGCGAAATTTTACCGCCGAGAATATGGAGATTTTTCGCGAACTAAAGAAATCGCTCACGTCGGATAAGGAGTAGCAATTACCTGCGGACCGCAGCCCCCCAGCCGTTTAGTTCACCGCCGGACTGGATAGCGATCATGCGGTTTTGCTTTGATTCTTCAATAATCGCGTGGCGATCAATTTTCATCGCAATGGACATGGTGATGCATCCGCTTGCGAAGTCGCTTTCCCCTACCGCCGAGTAGTTCTTTTTCTGTAGTTGCTCGGCAATTTTCCGCAGAGACTCTTCATTGCCTTCGAAGCAATATTCCAGATCGTGTTCGAGGTTGGGATCGCTTCCGTTTTCCAGCAGATTATCAATGACCCGGTTTTCGGTCATCATCCAGCGGTCTTCGGGGGTAGGGGATACGAAGTCGTTGAAAAAGCCCCAGCCTTCATGCTCGGATACATCAATGTCGTGAGTGACATGTTTTCGGATCCATTTTCCGACTTCTGCACGAAATGAATCTTCCTCTTTGACCTGAAAAACGACTTCCCGCAGCCCGTCATAGGTAAGCCGCGCGACGAGCCGGCAATTGATATTTTCCCTGGAAAGTAGATCTACGATTTCGTCTTCGATCAGATAGAGAAATTCCTCTTCAGATTCCACCGGCAACGCGCTTCCGGTCTGCATTTCATTGATAGGGATAATAATCCGTGCGCAGAGTTCCAAATCCGCAGGCTGATCACCGTTCGCGGCTTCATCGTCGAACGAAATGATCATAAACACTCCGTCGCGCATTTTCCCGTAGGAATCCCATTTTTCTGATATCATGGTTTTTCTTTACCGGCGAAATGCCATTGTGTGGATTTTCCTTTGCTTCCTTTGACGACGATCGATTCAATATTCACTGGTGAATCGTCGGTTGCCGGTAGGTAGATTCTTAGTATACCGGCGTTGCCTTTTACCGGTAGTTCCAGAGTGATGTTTTGCATACCTTCCGCGTCTGAGACGGTATAGGTCACAGACTGGCCCTGCTCCGGAAAAGCGGTCTGCCCGTTCGATTTCCACTGCACCCGCGATTCGCCGGAGGATCCGCTCATTGTCATCTCCAGAGTAAGCGGGCCGGTCAGATTTTTGACCTGAGCCGTTCCGAGAAAGGGGAACTTGCCGGCTTTTTCGACACGCAGGGAATTCGCCGTAACGGTCATCTTTGCCATCTTCGGCACGAGACCGGTTTCGGGAGATTTTGCCTTCTGCTGAGCGGGCTCCCGGTAGTCAGGGTTGGGCTTTGGTGCCGGAGTGCCGGTGTCGACAATGAACGCTTCAATGAGTTTTTCCAACTCGGCTACCTTCTCCGGATGCTTCGATGCGAGATTGTTCTTTTCACCGATATCCTCTGAAAGGTTGTATAGTTCCCGGATTTCGGGGTAGAGAGGATGCGGCTCCCAGCGGTAGATCAATTTCCAGTCACCGGCGCGAACTGATGCAGCCGGGATCAGGTGGGGGAACCAGGTATAGATAGCCTGACGCTCCAGTTTGCCGGTATCTTGCAAAACCGGAAGTAGAGAAAGCCCGTCCATGATGTGACCTTTGGGAGGCGTCACTCCGGTTGCTTCCAGAATAGTCGGGTATAGATCCACAGCTGTGACTACGGTATGGTTTTCAGTCCCTGCTTCGATTCGGCCGGGCCAACGAACCATCAGAGGAACCCGCTGTCCGCCCTCGTAGATGCGGCCTTTGCCTTCACGCAGTGGCGCATTGTTGGTCGGCGGTTCGGGGCCGGCCCACTTTTTCCAATCCACCATCTGGGCATATTTCGGATGCCCGGGTTTTATCGCCGTCTCCTGACGGCTTCCGGGTATGTTACTGTGAGTATTCCCGCCGTTGTCGGAGTAGAAAATAAACAGAGTTTTCTGCGTCAATTGCAGCTCATCGAGTTTATCGAGAATTCGACCGAGACTGTCATCGACGCTCTTGAGCATGGAAGCCATAATCGGGTTGCGTTGTTGGCCCCGGGGATCAGTCTTTTTCGCAAACATTTCGGTATACTCCTCTTTATGTCCCCACGGGCCGTGAACTCCATACTGCCACAGATTGAGAAAAAACGGTTCGTCGCGATTTGCTTCGAGAAAGCCGATCGCCTCGTCGGTAAGCCGGTCGGTGATGTATTCACCATCCGGTCCGTCGGTGATGTTTCCGATCCGGTTTTGGGCGGTGGGGTGTCCTTCTGTTTTTACCTGATAGGGAGAAAAATAGCTCGGCGGACCCGGGTCGGGCACACAGAACCAGGTAGATTCAAATCCCTGTTGATCGGGGCGGTGTTCCGGGGCGATACCAAGATGCCATTTGCCAAAATGACCGGTGTGATAGCCGGCCTGTTTCAATACCCGTGCGAGATTCGGAATGTCCGGATTCAGATAGTTTTTACTGGTTGGATAGATATACCGGCTTTTGGCACCGGTTTTCTCCGGATAGCGCGAAGCCCCTTGCTTCGCAGCAGGGCGGTGGCCCGAGGCACTGGTTAATCCGTGGCGGGCCGAATACTGTCCGCTCAGAATGGTAGCGCGGCTTGGTGAGCATAGCGGCACTGCGTAGGCATCGGTGAACATCATCGCCTGTTTGGCCAGCCGTTCCATATTCGGTGCTTCATAATATTGGGAGCCGTAGACCGGGCTGTCCATCCAGCCCATATCATCGACCAGAAACAGAACGATGTTTGGCCGTTCCTCTGCTGCGCCCCGTTTCGTCCCGCCGAGCACGAGGAACGAAACCAACACTATGGATTTTACCAATGTCGATACCATGGCAAAGAATTCGGGAATTTTTGAAGAATGCAACTCCCCGGTAGCCGGGGAGGCTGAAAAATCCTCATTCGCGCGATTGGCTGATCTTCCGGCCTGACGGATGCTGGTGGCTATGAGTTCATTCCTGAAAATACTCGGTATCAGTTTTCTTTTTGTTGTTCCGGTAGCCGCCGAAGGGGAGCGGGAATTTTTCGAAAAATCCGGGGCCCGAATGACAAAAGACTCAGAAGGCCGAATCATCAAAATCCAGCTAAGTGGAAAACCACCGATGACGGTTCCGGAATTTCAAAAACTGGGCAAACTTACTCACCTGCAGCAGCTCGCAACAAATGGTCCACCGGCAGGTGACGGGGGCTGGGGTTTTCTCCGCGACTTGAAGAATCTCAAACAACTCACCATCTGGCATGGTAAAGAATTCAGTTCGCTGAGCCCGTTTTGTGATCTGCCGATCGAAGGTCTCACCGTCGGGGGATGTATGGGGATTCGAAATCTAAACAAAGATGAAATCCGAAAGCAGCGGGATGCGGTGTTGACCCTTCGCGGGCTACCGAATTTGCAAAAGCTCAATCTATATCATTCGCCTTTGACTCCGGATGATTCTCACCTCGCTCACATTGCCCGGGAATTTCCGAAACTACAGGATCTGAAGCTGGATTTTGCTGCGCCGCGAGGTAGTGAAACTTCGATTTCCCCGCAGGGCTTGCGTGAGTTGAAGAAGCTGCCGCTAAAAATTCTGACTATAGAAAGCACATCCACCCTCACTGCGGAACATATGAAAGCGATCGCAGAAATCGAGTCTCTGCAAAGCCTGCTTCTGGATGCCCGGAGAACCGATCTGGATTCTGCCGCTGTGGCGTCGCTGAAAGAGATCCGGCCCGGACTGGAGGTAGTCGTTGCCGAAGCGGGATCGAAAGCACCTCCGAAACAGAGCCTGAAAAATTGAAAGGATCCACTATATAAAAAAATATCCGGTAGGCGGACTGAACAGGGTACAATCGCGGACCTGACAGGGTACAATCCGTTCTCCCGGTACGCAGAAATGCTGCCCCGCCACGTATGGCAGGACAGCTACTTCTTGTTTCTCTAAAGCCGGAGAAAAATTTATTTGGAGAGAAACGGGGTTGTTGGGGATTTGATGTATGTTTCGGTTATTCCCGGCTCATTTTGACGGCATCTGTTTTGAGCTTAATTACGCTCCACCAGGTGTCGCCGAGCTCGCCGGTCATTGAGCTGGAGTCAGATCCGCGCATGGCTTCGATCTGGGAGAGAAGAGTTTTGGACTCATCTACCACTTGATTAATTTTATCCTTATCGGAGGCCGGAGTCTTTTCCAGATCGGCCCGCAGGTTGTTGATCCGCTCGTTGATTTTTACAATCTCCGGATCGGGTCCTTCAGGCTGCGCCGGAGGTTTCACTCTGACCGGCTCGGATACTCTCTGAGGCGAGGGCGTCGCTACAGGGGGGGTAACCGGGGTGCGGTTGGTATTGGCAAAGGTAGGGACAGTGTTTACCGGAATGGCACTGGCATAAGCGGTTTCTTTAACAGTGGCCCGCTTTGTTCCGAAGTTCAGATTGGACTTGCGGGAACGTGCCGGGTTGTTGGCAGCTCCAGGGTGTTTAACTTTCTGAGGAATTCCCTCAGTCAAAACACCTTTGGCAGGGTAGGCCTCGGCACAGGGACTGCACCATGGATCTTTGGTGATCGGCTTTTTGGTCACACCGCACTTGTTAATGATCACGGGGGTGATCAGCATCATGAGGTGCTGGCGCTCTCTGCTTTTCTGTCTGAACTTGAAAGCATTTCCGACAACCGGGAGTTTACCCAGAATAGGCACTCCGGATTCAATGTGCGAAGTCTTCGCTGCATCCAATCCGCTAATGGCGACGGTGTAGCCGCTCTTAACTGTCAAAGGAGCTGTGTAAACTCTGGAAGAGGCGATGGGGAACGGGTTTCCGTTAATCACTTCTGTTCCGACGATCTCCGAAACTGTTACTGAGACATTCAGCAGAATTTTGCCGTCGTTCATTGTTTTGGGGAGCAGGTTGATTACTGTTCCCACCGGAATATACTCAACAGACGACGTCTGAGTGGCACCGGCTCCAAGGCTGGCACTGGCTGATGATGCTAACACAGGCTGGTTAACTACACTGCGAAATGATACTTCGCGGTTGTCCAATGTCACCATCCTCGGGTAGGAAACAGACTTTGTTCTACTGTCGCTGTAGATAGATCTCAAGCGAACATTCAGATCAGAGTAGCTAAGCACAGCTGTGGGAAGACTGTATGTTCCGATGTTATTCAGATCGATGCCGCCGGTGGCATCGGAAAGCGATGCGCCAATGGAGTTGTCTCCTAAAGAGCCCGACCAGTCGATTCCTGAATCACAGGTTGGATTTTTGTTGGTTTCAATAAACTTGATTTCCACAGCGATCATTGTCTGCTCCTGGTCAGCAGAGGACAGGTAGGCTTCGATCCACTGGTGCTGTTGGCGGGACGCGACGACATAGAGGGTGTTTGAATCACTGTTCCAAATGACCTTTGCCTGCGAATCACCACTATCGGATGCTGAGGCCGGCGCCGAGGCAACGATACCGGGCTGAGTTTGGAGACCTCTGAGAGAAAGTTGACCGATTGTATCAACTGAGGTTGTGGGAGCGATATTTGCGTAGGCTCCTGTGGTTTGGATATCCAAAATTCCCTTAATATCCTCAAGTAGACGGCTCGGTTCCACTTCGAAAAAGTCGGGAGCCCCCTGCAGGTTAATACCTCCGGAACTGCTTCCGCTGTCGCCGCTGCTGGAACCACCCGTACTGGAGCCCTGTCCGTTTTTCCGGACCAGTTCCTGTGCGTTGTAGTTGATTTCATAAATCCGGCCGATTAATTCGCTGTCATTCGCCGGGCGAAGATACCAAATACCGTTTTCATGAATCAGAGAGACACCGTTTGCTTTGGCAAGAGTCTCCAGTGCTGTGAAAGGAGCGGCGTTGATGGTAAATGTAACCATTCTTTCCGATCCATCGCCTCCATCAGGAAGCCCGAAAAAGCTAATGCCGGCATCTTCCGCCATTAACCGCATAACATCGCTCATCACTGCCTTGGAAAAGTTGTATTGCCGGGCAGGCGCTGAACGGAGTGGGGATGCCGCCATTTCATAGGTCACATTGCTGGAATAAGGCACTTGTGCCTTCAGCGATACGCCGGAAACGGAGGCGATCAGGATTGAGTAAACAAGAAGTTTTGTTTTCATAATTTTATAATAATTGACTATTACCCGGCCAATTTATTTTAGAAAACTTAAATATCAACAAAATATTTTATAAAAATTAGAAAACAAGCGGTTGATACATTCCTGAAGTTATGGTAATTTTACTGAATATATAAATTATTTATAAATTTATCCTCACACGACACATGCAAGCAATTGACGAAAAGAGCCCGCTGGGGAATCGGATTATGCATCTCGCCCAGACGCATAATATAAGTGACTTTTATATCACGCCATACGAGCAGCTGGTATTCCGGAAAAACGGAGACCTCATGGTAGATTCATTTATCTATCAGCCGGCGACTCCGCTCAATGTGATTCCCGGTTGTAAAGACTACGCGATTCAGATTGGACCGCTGCGATTCCGTGTCAATGAGCTGGTAACCCGCGGGCGGATGAGGTGGGTTATGCGTCTCCTGCCTAACCAGATCCCCACGCCCGAACAAATTTCCCTGCCGCCCCAGGCGATGAAAGCTTATCTGGAAGCGAAAAACGGATTATTTCTAGTGTGTGGTGCGACCGGTTCCGGTAAATCGACCACGATTGCTTCCATGATTACCGCTCGGGCCCGCCGCCGACGCGAGCATGTGATCACATTCGAGGATCCGATCGAATATGTACTACCTACGGATGTGGCCTCACTCATTACCCAGCGTGAGATGGGAACCGATGAAATGGATTTCGCCCAGTCGTTGAGGGCATCGCTTCGTCAGGCTCCGGATGTGATCATGATTGGTGAGATTCGTGACGGGGAGACAGCAGAGATTGCGTTGCAGGCATCTGAAACCGGGCACGTAGTGATTGCCACGATGCACACCTCTTCCGCGGCTCAGACTGTGCAGCGATTTTTGAAACTGGTTCCCAGTGAAAGACTGGAGAACGCCATGCTGTCTTTTGCAGATGCTATGCGGATGATTCTTTGTCAGCAGCTTCTGTATGACAATGACCGGGATCGCCGTTTCCCGGTTCACGAAATTCTTTTTCCTTATGACTCCGTAACCGGAATGATCCGCCGGGGTGACTTTAAGCGCCTCGATCATGAACTGGAGACCGGTCAGACCAAAGGCATGCAGAATTTCGAGCACTCGCTCGCCCACCGCGAATTGGAAGGTTGGCGTAACAGTGTGGCGAAACCCACCGGCTACACAGAATACGAAGTTGCCGAATATCTACACAAAGAATCCATCATCGGACAGGAAACAGAAACCGTTACCCACTAAATAACCATGGAGTTTAAAGACATTAAAGAAGTACTCACGTTCGCTGCTTTTCGGCCCGAGGCAGACAACCCGAAATTTAACTGGGCGCAGCGTTTTCCGAAAAGAAAATCGGTGATCGTAAATATCAGCCGCGGAGAGTGTTCCTGGGCCTATCTCGATAAAAAGAACGAAGTGGTCGATGTAGGCTCTGCTCCAGGGGAGTTTCCTGAAGTAGCAGGTGATATGGGGAGTGCATGGCACGCCAATACCGAAGACGGCTGGATCGGTATTTCCCTGAACAATCGCTTCATCTTTACTCTGGAGCATAACCTTTCGAGAAAAAAGGGCTGGGAAGACGAAATCGTCGCCAATCCCAAATCGATCCTCGGATCGAAGTATGACAGGACAAAGCGCTATGCTCTCCATCACAGTCCGGAGTCGAGTGCCAGCCTTCTGTTGTCTGCTGACGAATCGATGATCAAAGCTACCGAGGAAACTCTCCGTGCGAATAACCTGAGAGCGGCCCGGGTCTGCAGTGGTCTGTTCGCTATGACGGCCAACCTGTTAAACCGACTTGCCGCCGATCCCAATTTGAAACAGCAGGATCTCATCGTGATCACCTGGAATAACGGAGCGCTCAGCGTCCTGCGCCAGAGATCCGGCCAGTGGCAGGATCTTCGTTGCCGAAGCGGTATTTCCGTTTCCGACGAGAATGCGATCGCCACCGTGCTGAAGCCTTTTATCGATAAGGCCGACGCCAAAACCCGGATTCTTTTCATGGGAGAGGATAAAAAGAATGATTTCGCGGCCCAGTATCTTCCCAAGCTTTCGACGATGAATGTCTCGGATGTGACAGAGGATAACCAACTCTGGAATATTCTGGCAAACGGCTAGGTCGGAAAACGCAATATATACAATACCTCATATCACAAATGGAAAATATTATACATGACCTGAAAACCCAGCGGCAGGGTGTGTCCGGCGGTTTGCCGGCAGCCTACAAATTGATTCCCATCGCGTTTTACGTCGGAGTCGCTTTGTCACTTGTCTTAAGTCTTTATTTCTACCTGAGCATTCGGGAATACAAAGTAAAGAAGATTACCTGGGAACATCAGCTGAGTCAGTCAAAAACGGCGGAGGGCAAGTTCACAACTTCTCACAAAGAGATTCTCTCGATTACACAAAAAGCGGAAGGACTGGCTGCCTGGCTCGAAGGCGCCCGACCTCTCCAACCTGTAACTACAGCGATCGGAAGAAGTATGGGGCCTAATTCAACGATTGCCGAACTGGACTTTAACCGTAACCCGGAGATTCCGGCGCACACGTTTATGAATCTGAAGATCAACGGCGGGGGAACGGACCAAATCGAATCGACGCTCGCTTCTATCAACGCGCTTAACTACCAAACCTACTCGGCGCAGCAGGTCAAAGGTGCTAACACAACCGACTTTCAGGCAACCCTGATTTACTCGGACAGAAAATAATTTTTATACCCGGAAATACAACATGAACAATCACAAAGCAGCTTCAATCCTAATCCTTCTGATCGTCGGGTTAATGGGATTTGGAGTACATAAATTGCGTGCCAAAGCGGTCGCGGCCAGAGATGCTGCGAATACAACGAAATCAGAAGCGGAGCAGGCTGAACAGCAGAGAAAGATTGCTGAAATCAAACTGAAGACGCTCGATGCCAAGACGGCTGAATTGAGAAAAATCTATACGGAATGGATTCCTCATTTCGAATCTTTCAGAAGCTCCCGGGCGGGTGAACAAAGAATCACTGATATCGTAAGAGAAGGGGATGTATTTCTCCTGTCACAAAGATTTAACTACCAGGAGATCGATAAAGGCGACCTGATTTCACACGCTTTGGTAGCGAACCTGGTTGTCGAGGATGATTACTCGAAAACTTTGAACTGGCTGGGCAAACTTGAAGAAAGCATACCGAGTTGCCGAATCAAGCAGTGCAAGATCGAACGGGGCACACGGGGCAATAACATCCATATGGAGTTGACGGTTCAGGTGCCGGTTTTGAAAAGCGCCCTTTCCTCAAATTAGGCAGACAACACGAACAAATCACATGAAAAAGACTCTATTTACATTACTCGCCGTGACTTTGGTTGCTCCTTTAGCCGGCGCGGATAACACACACGATCTCGTGGGGAAACGTTCCATTGAGATGAGACCTGCGGAAAAGCGGTTTCTCACATTGAAACCGGCTGAACGAAACCCGTATGCAAAACGGGCTCCGGAAGAGGATGCCAACAAGGATCAAGTTCAGAACACCGAGGAGTTGGCTATCAGACAGAAACTGGGGGCTCTGACCGTAACCGGTTCCAGCCGTAGCTATAACGGTCTCCGTCTGCTGCTTGGAGATATCCTGATCGAGCGTGGCAAAGTGCTGCCTCAGCTTATTCGTAATCAAACGCAGCATCTGAAGGTAACCGACGTTACTCCTGAGAAGATTGTTCTTGGATGGCTCGATGTTGAATCCGGCGAATTGACCGGAAAGACGATGCCGATTTTCTACGATGTCAAACCGGTGGTCCGGTATGTTCTTCAGGGGCAAACCGGTGCGGTCTCTGTCGGCGGCGTCGATCAACTTGAGATGGGGATATTAAAACCCAACAGGGTCGAAGAAACTACCGGCTATGCCGGTGAATAGAAACCACTTATGAAATACTCAACAAACACAAAATCACATCATTTTCAACAGGCGTCCGGCTGGACGTTTGTTGAAATGTTAGTAGCGGTTGCACTGTCTTCGGTTTGCCTGGGGGCAGGTGCGCTTGCGCTGCAAAGTATTTCGACCAATGCAAAAAGAACAACCAGTATTATTGAGATCGATATTGGCGGGAACACCAATCAGAATTTCTATGGAGATGCCGGCAGTAAGATCCGGACCTACGTGGCCCCGAATTTCGGCAAACTGATGTTCGCCCAGGAAATCCGCGCCAAGCTGGCGGAGGACGCGTTGCGGGCTTCGGCCATTTTTTGTCTACCACGAACGATCCCGAATATTGTTCGACCGGAGACTTTATCCTACCCGGGTGGTACCGTGGTAAGACCCAAGCTTGACAGTCCTGAAGATTTTCGGGCTTTTTTAAAGGAAGTGGAACCCACTTCTGAAGGTGTTTTTACCAGTGAGATTCGAAATGTCCCCGCTGTAGATAAACCCAATACCACGATTTTTATTCTCGGGCCTGCTGCGGATGTTGATAAAATTCAGGTTATAGCGATCTATGAAATCGACTTTCTCACACCCTCGAACACAGCAGGGATCTATGCATCTGTGCGACGTTATATAGGTACCAATCTGACCCATTACTACGACGTATTCTACCCTCCGGGAGACGGTGACAGTTTTCATCCCCAGTTCGTAGTTTTCGAAAATGAGAGCAGAAAGCTGGCCGGGGAATCGGCTGATATCCAGAAATTTCAGATCGCTCCCTACTCTCCGTTTTACTACATGTGGTTGCCTGATCCTACCATTAATCCCTACAAAAAACTGAACTGGACGAAGGTCGACCCGTCAACCGCAGCCCGTTCAACCTATGAGCAAATGGCGGGTAAATCCGCGTTCGGCATTATTCTTCCCATGTTCCCATCTCTGTAACCGGTCAGACACGATTAAAAACTGCTATGAAAGAAAAAAAATTCCGTAAAGATAACGCAAGTGTTCTTGTCGTAGCCCTGGTGGTCTGTGCTATCGGCACGATTGGTGTTCTCGCCACAGTATCAATTATAGGGGCCCGTTCATCTGTCGCCGAGGCACAGTATGAGGGACTCGACCGCAGGGTCAGGTTCAATAACAGTATGGCTCTGGGGCGCGAGGTACTATATCAAAATCACCTTGGTGATGAAGCTGTCCTCGACTCCGAAACGACTTATTCGTACAGCACATGGGCAAGTGTCAAAGTGGGGGCGTTTGATTCCCCGGCCCTGTCTTTTGGAGATGCCGCCAGAACCCACCCCACCGGAGCAGCGCCGGGGCGCGCCTTTTCCAGGGATATTGCTGTAAAAGTGAACGACGGGGTTGCGGAGTATCCTATGCAGTATCAATTGAGAAGCTACAATCCCGCTTTGGGAGGGGATTTGCTTTCAATCCATCCTACAGCAGAGGTTACTGCGGAACAGATGCGAATTTCCGGCGACCTTAAGGTAAAAGGTCGAGCTGTATTTTGGGGCGGTGATTATTACCAGGATGTCAGCTCAACGGTAAGATCTGAGGAGGTAATTGTTCCGAAAACAAACGCTCCCAAGCTGGTGCTTGAGAACCCGGATGAAGAAGCTATCAAACCTTCGAACTATATCGGTTACAAGCAAACAATGGGCAAAGTCGCCAGTGGCAATAGCTATGGAGGTGAACTCGACATTGTAGATAATTCTGAGACCGGGGTGAATTCCTACATCAGCAGATTGGCGTCTCTCGGAGGCGAGGCGAATATTGATGGTATTATTGAAGTTACAGACGGGTTGGGAGTGGACTCAGTAGCCCCGAAATTAAATGACTCGACTTTGATCGGGTTGATTCAGGATCTGGGTCAGGCTGTTCCTGCCGTTGTCGGCTTGCTGGCGGCAAATTCGCCCCTGTCATCAGATGTAATGATGGCATTGATCAACCGGGTGCCATCGATCGGCAATACGTATCTCATCCCGCTGTTGAATGCGCAGGCTCCGCTTCCTGATGATATCATGATCGATCTGGGAGACCCGGTCCACCCGGTCGGAGAAGCCGCCAGAAAGGCGCTACTGAAAAGTACCGGATTCAGCTATATCAGTGACGGTAGCGGGACGGTAACTGTGAATCTTGATTCGGTATACCTGCCCAATCTGATATTGGACAACGTTACCCGGCTCGAGTTGCTCGGGCAGGATACATCCGTGGAAGGGGATGCAGCCAAACTGATGCAACCCCGGGCGGTGGTAATAAAAAATTCCGATAACGTGTTCTTATCCCGGGTTCATCTCGATGGATTGACCAACCAGCGGAGAATGGCTCTTGCTATATCTCAAACCGGTGTTCTCGACGGGGCCGGCCTGATCGATTCATCCGGAAACCCGTCTGCTCTCGGGACCAATCAAACCATCTTTTTGTTTACCGGTTCAACCCCCTATGTCCAGTGGCGGATGATCACAGAGACCGAAGGTGTGAGCCAGCACTGGGATGTGACCGGCGTATCAACGGCCACTCTTTTCGGAGGGATTCGCGCCGATCACTCTATCAGAGTTAGTGGCGGCACCCTGTTTCTCGACCAGGAAGAGGATACAGAATTTATCGAATCCCTGGTGAGCAGGAATGCCTGGATTGAAACCTACAAATAAAAATATGATTACGGAACATGGTATGAAAAATACTTCTCAAAACCGGTGCAGTAAGGGGTATACCCTTATTGAAACACTGGTTGCAAGTGCGGTGATGATGGTTGCTATCGGGGCGGCGTCCTCGCTAAGTCTGTCGATGGTTTCCCAGGAGGAAATGTCGGAACGAACGGTGAGGGTGATGAATCACCTCGAAAACGCGGCGGCGCTTTATCAATTGGGATTCGATACCGCTGACATAGGGGATCTTTTAACAAACGATCCGGCTGTTTCGAATCTTTCTTACGCTTCAGAAACGCCGACGGTGTCGGGACTGGGAACTATCGATGTAACGCAAATTACTGTGCAGTTCAAACCTTCAGCAGCGACAAGTGCCAATTCGGCCAGCGAAAAGTCATGGACGGGTGGGGATAGCTCGAAGGTCCGAAGCCATTCGGTTAAAGTATTCCGATCCAATCCCTGAAACTAACAGAAACTCTATCATTAACCCTTCACCAAAATGTTAAAAAAAGTAGAATTAACCAACGTTCACTCGGGCCGGAAATCGAATATCATTATCGATACCGGAACGGATGATAAAGCTCTCATTGGAGCCGGTAAAACATCTGTAGAAACGGCGCAGGTTAAAGATGTTACCGGTATAGACGAAACGGTGACCCGTTTGACGTCGGCTAAGATTCCCCTCGACGATAAGGTCGCTCTGTTCGGGGGATTGGCGCGGTGTTTCGAGAGAAACATACCGATCATCAAAAGTTTCCAGCTCCAGGCCAGCCGGGTGCGGTCTCCCACTATGAAAGGGGCCATCGCTGATATCGCTGACGAATTGTCTCAGGGCGAAAAGATGAGCGATGCGATGGGGAAGAGGACCAAAATCTTCAGCGACGATGTGATCGCTCTGATTCGTGCAGGTGAAGAGTCCGGTAAACTTCCGGAAATCTTTCGCCGGATAGCGAACTCGCAAAAGAAAAGTTCACGGATCGTGAAAAAGCTCAAAACCGGAATGATCTATCCGGGAGTGGTTGTTACCATCGGTATCGGTGTAGTGATTGCGATGAGTTTTACCCTTGTTCCGGCAATGAGTAAACTCTACGCATCGCTCGGATCAGAACTGCCAGTTCCGACCAAAATCATGATGCGGTTTTCTGAAATTCTGCTTCAGCAACCGTGGTTGGCTGCCTTACCGGTTATCGGTCTTTTCCTGTTCTTCAAAAACTGGGGAAAAATCAGTGCGGTACCATCAGTCCAGAATTTCTTTCTGAAGCTGCCTTCTATCAGTAATATTATTCGAAAATCCGCCGCGGCGATCGGGTTCAGGACACTGGCCCTGCTGATCGGAGCGAATGTCCGTATGTCCACCGCTCTGGAGATTACTGCAGATACCTGTTGGCACCATCACTACAAGAAATTCTTCAATGCCGTAAAGAAACACATCCTTAACGGCCGGACCATGCCGGATGCATTCCTTATCGAGTCCCACTGGCTTGGTGATGACGGCCGGATGATTTGTGGTTTGATGGAAGTGGCCGCTGAAACCGGATCCGGAACCGAACTGTTGGATGAAATTGCAGAAGACTACGAAGACGAGCTGGATACGATTGCCAATCAAATCGACAAACTGATCGAGCCGATCACCATTGTCCTTCTGGGCAGCCTGGTTGCCGGCCTTGTATATGCGATCTACGCCCCTGTTTTCAGTCTCGGAGACGCACTTTTGAAGAAGTAGAGAAGCGAACTATACAAATTGTACCCTGTTTGATTCGGGATTGTACCCTGTTGAATCAGACTGCCGGCGGCCGGAAGAGAATTAAAAGCTAACCTACGAAGCTGATCTCCAAAGGCCGCCGATTTTTTATATCCGCAGAACCAAACAGTAAAAATAAATTAAAAATAATCATAAAAACTATTTTAATTATAAAAATTATAGTTTATATTAAATTTCCAAACGGGAATTAACCATTCCCCAAACATAACCAAAACATAACTAAAACAAATACATGAAAAACACAAAAGTAGCATTGAACAAAGGGTTCTCACTTGTTGAAATGCTTGTCGTGATCGCTGTTATCGGAATTATTGCAGCTATCGCCGTTCCTCAGATCGGAAGAATCAACGAGTCCGCTAAAGATGCTACCAATCGTCGTAATGCTCAGAGCATTGCTTCGATCTACGCTTCTGCACAGGCAGCTGGTTGGGACTTTGATGCTGACGCAACTGACAATCAGGATGAAGCAACTATCGTTGCTGCTATCGTAACGGGTAAGAAAATCGAGGAAGCAGGACCGTTCTACAACGCATTCTTCGGTGTGCCTAACTTGAGTGCTCAGGAAAAAGCCGGTGCAGTTGGTTTCCTTTCATGGGACGCCAATTCAGCTTCTTTGATCTACACAGGAGCTCCTCAGAACTAAGTAATTTCGTATTACGATGTTAATCAGCGGTCCGTTGGGACACCCGGCGGACCGCTCTTGCTCCTCTCTTTCACCCATCTCATTTTCCATCAAATACTTCTGCCCGATGATAAACACAAAAAATTTTAAAAGATCCCGGCTTTCTCAGGGATTTACTATGGTAGAGATGCTGATCGTGATTGCAGTTATAGGAGTCATGTCAGCACTGGTTATTTCCGCCTTTACCGGTGCCGCCCAGGATACCCGAAAAGTTATCGCAAGGCAGCAGCAAGCCGCCGTTCAAAATGCGGTGAACGCCTGGGTAAACAGCAAGTCAGCCGCATTTGAAGCAAATGACGACGGCGTAATGCTAAACGTAGGCCTTTCCGGCGCCATGGCCGCCTACAACGGGGCGGAAACAGCGAAAGCGAAACTCAATCTGGTTGGTGCCTATCTCGATGAATCAACCCTGGCTCACCTTATTAAAAATACTTCGGACGACGGTAAAATTCAGAGCCAGGCTCTAAAGAAAACCGACCAGTATCTGGCCCTCGAAGATTGGGCCGCCTCATCATATCCTAAAGTCGAGTTAAAATAGTATAGCTTCTCAATTTTCTTCACAAATCATGAAACACATCAAAACACGAAACGCAGGATTTTCACTGGTCGAGGTTTTGGCCGCAGTGGGGATCATCGGAATCATAGCCTTCCTCGCTATACCTAACATTGTCGCTATCAAAGAGGATTCAGAGCGACAGCTGGCTATTACACGGGCGGAGGGTGTCAATATGGGCGTCGCTGCCTACATTCAGGCGAACGGTAGAGATGCCGTAGCCTCGGACTGGAGCACGAAGAATGCCGAGCAACGATATACATTAATCAGACCCTACCTTTCCTTCGCTCCCACTACATTGGCCGAATTTCAACCGGCCGGCTATGTAATTACTCCTCCGACTGACCTGAACAATCTGGTTAAGTCCGAATTAAAGGTCACTGGTGGTGCCGCATTCAGCTACTAAAGAATCTGGCATTTCAAACAATGAATTTTCCAAACAAACAGACACACAGTAACGGATTTTCCCTCGTTGAGGTGATCGTGATGATAACAGTGGTCGGAATTCTTTCGGCAATAGCTGTGTCCCAGGTCGGGAAAATTACCGACGCTTCGAAAAAAACGGTAGCGCAAAACCTCGTCGAAACGCTAAATAACGCGACTAAAGAATTCGGCCACGCCCAGTATAAACTTGTGTCCAATGGCGAGAATGAAGACGCTACGGATGAGATGCAGATTCTACGCACTCTCCAGTGGAAAGATCCGGACATCGAGTTGGGAGTGGCAGGGCCTTTTATGAGAGGCGACTGGAGCCCGTCAACATCCTCAAACACAGATGATTACAGAATCGTTTGGGCGGGCAGTTTCTGGAAGCTTGCCGTCCCGGGTGCAGCAGGCAGCGGAATCAAAGTGAATTTCGAAGCGGCTGATCTCGGTCAAACCTATTATACGTATCCTGATGATTTCACCCCGGCGAAATTCGCTCTAGACGAACCCGACGAATCCGGCGATGTCGAAGGCCTTACCGGCGAAGATTTGATCGATGCGATAAATGATGGTTTGAATTTACCATAATTTTAAGTATTGTTAATAATGTATATCTACTCCGGTCGGTTTTTGCATCCAACCGTGCGGAGTTTTCGGCGAAATGGCCGGGATATAAAGTTTCACCAACCACCTCATGAGTATAGTAGCTGAACAGCCGCAGACAGAATCTTCCGGTAGTGATTTTTTAACCTCTACAGAATCGACGAATTCCGGTATGGGGGATGCTCTGGGGATGGGGTTGATGTCATTGGAAGGGACTGCGGTTCAATTCGGTGTCCTGCCGGTCGAGCTACCCAGAGAAGCGTGCTCGATCGCTGCCGAAACCTTACTCAGAAAGCTGGGTCGTTTTCCGCAGACTGACAATCCCTGGCTACCGGTTTCCAATATCGGTCCTTTTGTTATTTTTGCGCACCATCATCCGAAGTCGGACGATATGTGGGGTGTGCCTTCCTGTTTCGGGATTCGTATAGCGATTAGCGAACGGCAGTATGAAGCGATTCGTAAAGATCTGGTTCAGCGTCTTTCGGTAAATCCACTCGCAAAAGGGAATCCGTTGGAAGGTCTTGAAGCACCGCGCTTTGAGCCGAATGATTTTGATGCCGCCTTTGAGTGGCTGTTAAGTGCCTATCCTTTCGATGAAAAGGTCGTAGAGCGACTCGGTATGCTACATGCCGAATCTATCGAAAAGAACGGCTTCATGGACATGGACAGCTTCAACAAGATGGAGCCGGGTCTGGGAGTCGCTTTGAAATATCTGCTGGAAGGTCCTTCTTTCCTCTGTTTCAACGGGGAGGAAGCACCCCGACAGGAAATTTTTTCCGCGCCGATACTGGAGAAACATAATGTCTATCCGGTATACGACGGCGGGCAGAAAATCTATTTGCTCACGGCGGAAGATAATTTCTATGCATTTGAAGACGAATGGCTGTCTCAGGGGAATGATCCCGTGGAATTCGTCCCTGTCATTGCGGACCCGACCAGTATCAAAGGAGCCATCAGCCGTTGTGCTACCAGGTTGCAGACCGCAGGTATAGAAATCGAAAAAGGCTCTCTCAGTCTTTCCGAAGCGGAAAACCTGGTGGAAATCGAGCCGGAAGATGTAGCGGAAATTAATCCGTTAAATGTCAACCATACGCCGGAAGAATTGATGCACTGGGTTCTGTATTCCTCGGTTTCCGGCCGGGCCTCAGACCTTCACCTCGAAAAGTATTATAATGTAGTTCGATTCCGGGCGAGGATCGACGGTAAACTGACTACGATATTTACCGCTCCGGAGGATTTGATGCCCCGGTTTATCGCGTTGATTAAAAACTACTCCAACATGAGCCAGAGCCGCCAGGAGGCTCTCGACGGACGGTTCGCCATGAAGTTGGGCAGCCGCCGGGTCGATGTTCGTGTTGCTGCGGTTCCCTGTCGAAATGAGTTTCAGAAGGTGATTATGCGATTTCTCGACAAGCAGGATGGAGTGAAAGAGCTCTCCACCCTGAATATGTCGAAGCGCCAAAGCATGATTGTAAAACGTGTCATGGGGCGCGACCAGGGATTGGTCCTCATTACCGGTCCAACCGGTTCCGGTAAGACCACTACTCTTTATGCTTTAATTAACTCGGTGAACGAAGAAGGTATCAACATTCATACCATCGAGGATCCTATCGAATACGAAATCGAAGGGATTAACCAGACTCAGACCGATCCGACCCACGAATTGACATTCGCCAACGGTCTCCGGGCATTGCTCCGTTCCGACCCGGATGTGATTCTTATCGGGGAGTGTCGTGACCAGGAAACCGCGACTTCCGCGATTAACGCGGCCTTGACCGGTCACCTCGTTTTGACAACCCTGCACGCGAATGATTCACTGCGGGCCGTTTCCCGGCTTCTTTCCATGGGAGTTGAGCCGCATCTCGTCGGCGATTCCCTCGCTATGACGCAAGCTCAGCGTCTTGTCAGGAAGTTGTGTAATTATTGCAAAAAGGTCACTCCTCTTTCGCCGGAAATAGTGGATCATTTCTATCGTCAGGGTTTTAAAGTAAATCCCGACACATCACCGATCTACAAAGCGGTCGGCTGCCCGGAATGCCGGAATACCGGTTACAATGGGCGACTCGCGTTGATGGAGATGTGCGAAGTCAGTGCGGAGCTGGCCGATTTGATTGAACGTCAGGCACCTCAGACTGAGTTGAGGAAAGTGGCATTAAAAACAGGTTTTATGACTCTCTATCAGGAGGGTATCACACAAGTCCTTGCAGGATTAACAACGCTGGATGAAATTAAAAAAGTGAGTTATACTGCATTCTAAACTGTCTTAAATATTAGTATATCCATGATAACTGTAAATGA
>JARGOZ010000302.1 GCA_029213025.1 Verrucomicrobiales bacterium | reverse complement strand
TTACCTACCTGAAAATGTTCTCTACATTCATAGGCCTTGTTCTTTCCGCCGGTGAAAATATCCCAGCTGCCGACAACCAGGGCACTCATTTCGTTGTCATCACCGCGGATTCCCGAAGAGTTCTGTCCGTATGAGAGGCCGGCATCAAGATATACCTTGGGTTTCTTCCGGGCTCTGGCTGCTTCGTAGCGGTGTTCGGCTGCTTCGAGTGCTTCCAGCGAAGCGAGGTAGTCAAAGTTGCGACAGATATCTATAGCTTCGACAGTGGAAGGAATCTTTGGGACCGGAGGATGAATCAGGTTAACCGGCGGAACTCCCACCAGTCTTTCGAAGCGTGCTTCCGCCAGATTGAGAGCCAGTCTCTGGGTGGACATGGTATTTAATGCGAGTTGAAGCCGCCCCTGGACAAGGCCGACATCAGCGCGGTTGCCACCAGCTCTGGCTCGCTCCTGAAGCATGTCCCGCATCGTTCTGTGGTCGTCTACATTTCTCTGTGCCAGGGCTATCTGTCTGCGAACCCGGAGAACTTCGAGATATACTTCGGACAGATCGACGACCCGTTCCTCGATCAAACTTTTCTCTGTGAGCTGTTGAGCAAGATGGGCGTTGCGGGCTGAGCGCTCATTATTTCGGGATACGCCACCGTCGTAAAGAAGCTGGCGGAGAGAAACTCCGATTTCTTTCTGCAGCAATGTCTGGCCGGAGCGAAATCTTCCATCGGTTGACCGGTCCCGCTGCGAATACCCGGTGGAACTGTCCAACACAATCTGCGGGCGCAGCTCTGACCTCGCGAGTCGGTGATCTCCGATCGAGCTGAGCGTGTCATACTCCGCCGCATTCAGTTCCGGTTCGTGCTCCAGCATGAGTCGAACCGCTCCGGACAGGGTGATTGCGGAAGATCCGGAACCTTTCTCTCCAAAGATATGCGGTGACAGAGATAGATATAATAATATAAGGAAAGCAGGGAGGTGGATTCTCATATTAATAATAAGAGCACCTCAGTATAAAATTTTACTAACCTAAATCAAATAGTATTATTAAGTAAATGAACGGGTTTTGTAGGGTTCTGCTGCTCAACAGAGAGCTTTACTGAACCGTTTTATTAAATCTTCCGGATCTTCGAGACCTATCCAGGCACGGAGCAGATTGCGGGAGACGCCACGTTTTTCGGCCCATTCCAGCTCGCCGTAATGAGCGAGCAGTGTGTAGGGGCAGATCAGGCTGAAATTGGTTCCCAGACTGGGTCCTTTGGAAATCCTGAGTTGATCATAGAATCTGGCTGCTTCCGCTTGCCCGCCTTTCACAGTAAAAGAGAAAAGGCCGCCATAACCGCCATCGGGTTTCTTTACATCGTCATAAAAATGCCGCTGGATTATCGAGGGATGCCACAGGTTTTCGATTTTCGGGTGATCCAGAAGGAAGTCGACCACGTCGTCGGTGTTTTCGTTCGTCGCCACGATCCGTTCGGCGAAGTGGCGCGAGTTGATTTCGAGTGCGATAGCATCGAGGCAGAAAAGCGGGCTGGCCTGCTCTTCAAAGGCAAGCTCTTCTTTGAATTTGTCGTAGAAGGGTGATTCCGGGTTCAGGATTGCAGCACCGGCTGCTACATCTCCTTCGCCGCTGAATGATTTCGTTAGACTTGTCGTAACGACATCGGCGAAGGGCATCACATTGACATTGACCGAGGTAGCCACGGTGTCATCAATTATGAAAGGCACATCATGCTTGCGCAGAATGGCTGAGATTTCCGGGATGTTGCCGGTGCGAAGTAGTGGATTGCCCGGGATTTCGGTAAATAGTCCGGCCGCTTTATTTCCCTTTTCGAAATAGTCACTGACTTCCGGCAGCCCGCCGTCAGCCGTTACGGAAAAATCCACCGCTCCGGCCAGGTTGCATTTTTCCTGCAGTTTTAAAACGTCGAGATAGGGAAATTCGAGCTGTATCGTAGGCAGACCGGAAACAATTTTGGTTACAATTCGATGAATCGCGCTAATTGCCGCCATCCCGGATGAGAACAGATAGACATCTTCGCCTTGTGCTGAGTCATATTGCTCCGCAATCCTTTCGCGCAGAATCCGGTCGGCTTCTGCGCCTTTTGCGACTACTTCGTCGGGGAGCGGGGCATCCTGAAGCGCTGCGTCAGCAAGGCGACTGCTGACGATTTCCCCCATATGTTGCCAGCCTTTCCACGCGACCGGGTAGTCTTTTTCCTTAACGATCAAAACCGTGAGGTTATTCCAACCGTATGATTCCAGCTTTGTCGCGTCTGCTCCCTGGGATTTGGCGAAATCGGCGCATCTCCAGGCCGCAGCCAGCGAGGGAAAAACCAGAGTTAATTCTCCCTGTTTCGCAAATTCCTCTTCCGCTGCGTAGAAAAGTTCCGCCACCAGTGGATGCTCCACAAAACGGGGGTAGCCGCATTCCAACTCATCGAGAACCCGTGAGTCCTGCTCTTCATATCCGATTACATCCTGCCAGGTGGGAAGACAGACAGAAATAGCGTGATCGTTGTCCGGGATTGCCAGACCGAGATCGGCAGGCTCGCAAAACGGATCGGTAAATGGGTCTCTTCTTGTCATAGTGCGGATCGGAGATCAGCGATCAAATCATCGACGGATTCAATTCCTACCGAAAAACGGACCAGAGAATCGGTAATTCCGACAGCTTCCCGGGTTTCTTTCGGAACGCTGGCGTGAGTCATCGAGGCGGGATGACAGCAGAGCGATTCCACTCCGCCGAGGCTTTCCGCTTTGGGAAAATATTTCAGATTTCCGACCAGGCGATGGGTGTCTTCGAGGCTCCGCCCAAAGTCAGCCGTCACAATTCCGGAACCGCCACTCATCTGTTTCCTGGCGATCTCATACTGCGGGTGCGAAGGCAAAAAAGGATACCAGACTTTGGCATCAGTTTCGTTTTCGAGAAATTCCGCGAAACGAAGTGCATTTTCAGAGTGGCGCTCCATCCGGATCGCTTCCGTCTTCGCTCCCCGCATCGTCAGCCAGCAATCCATCGGCGATGGTTGAAGCCCGAGAGCTTTCTGGGCAAAAACCATCTTTTCCTGCCATTCTTCGGAATTGGTGCAAACGGCTCCCACCAGTGCATCCGAGTGGCCGTTGGTATATTTGGTCAGGGATATCAGCGACAGATCGGCGCCCAGTTCCAGCGGCCGTTGCAGATAGCTGCTGGCAAAAGTGTTGTCAACGATCAGGGTGCTGCCCGCCGCCCTGGTGGCTTCAGCTACGGCGGCAATATCAATGATTTTCAGATTCGGATTGGTCGGGGATTCGATCCAGACCAGCGCCGGGGAAGTGGGTTCAATCTTTGTGAGAGATTCGGGATCCGTAAAATCGAGATAGCGAATTTCCACTCCGAATTTGGCGAAGACCTGGGCGAAAAGGCGAAACGTGCAGCCGTAAATATTTTCTTCGGCCAGGACAACATCTCCCGATTTCAAAGTCGATACCACGGCGGTAATAGCCGAGACACCGCTGCCGAAAGTGGTCGCAAACCGGGCCGATTCGAGAGTGGCTATCGTGGCATCGAGAAGTCTGAAGTTGGGATTGCCCGAACGGGTGTAATCAAACCCGTTGGGGTTTCCGTATTCAAAAGTGGAAGTCAGCCAAACCGGTGGTGTTACCGCCCCGGTTTCGCCGACAAAATCCCGCCCGGCATGGATGGCACGGGTCTCAAAGCCTTCATTTTCCGACATGAATCATCAATCCCGGCAGGAGCGATTTAGTCAAGTTATCATGACACAGATGTCACGCTTGTTTTCGGGGCGGCTTTAGTTAACTGGCAGCCGTGCCGTTTTGCTTCGTAGCAAAAACGCTTTCTGCTTGTAGTAAACTTTTTGCAAAACCTTCTCTCCTCGCTATTGAATGGATCGCATGCAAAAGTCTTTCTCAGTTATCGCCGGGCTGACCAGGGTCCACGATATATGGTCAAAAATATCGGTCGGATGTGTATCGAATGCGGATTCGATGAGGCCTTTGTCGATATTGACGAGGGGGCCATTCCGCCCGGATCGAACTACCACGAAGAAATTCGCAAAGCCGTCGCGGCTTCGGATGTCCTCCTCGTTTTGATTGGCAATGACTGGCAAAGCATCCTTGTCGAAAAATGGCACGATCCCAATGACATGGTGCAGCACGAAATCGGCCTTGCTCTCGAATTGAACAAAACGATTGTTCCGATTCTGCTCGGCGGCAGGATGCCGCAGGTCGATGAGCTGCCGGAAGCACTGCAAACTTTCCACTTCAAAAACGGCCAGAGCTTCGAGCCGGATACACTCGACTCCATGCTTCCGCTTCTTTTGAAGAAATTGCTCGGAGAAAGCGAAGAGACACCACCGCCCGCCCCGCTCAAACCTCCACCAATCACGCCGGTTTCCGATCCGCTCGCCGATATCGCGGCCCGGGCCAAACAGCGCAAGCAGGAAGCCCTGGCACGTGAGCGCCGCCTTGCAGAGCGTAAAGCCCAATGGGACACCCAGTTCGGACAGTTTCAGCAACTTCGCGAGAGTCCCCACCTCGGGGCTGATGATATCCGCGAGGCGCTCGCTGCTCTTTGTCGCCACTATGAGACGGAATACCCGGAAGACTGGGATGGAAAAGGCGACCTTTTGCCTCAGTGGCAGGGAAATCAGCTTACCCTTGTGCAGCGGGAACGGGGTTTTGATCTGGGTTTCGGTGTTCTCATGCCGATGTGTTTGATTCAACCGGGAAAGGTTCAAGGCGAAAACGGAATCATCACGGTCGATCACGATTTCTGGATCGGGAAATATCCCGTTACCCAGGGGGAATGGACTGCTGTAATGGGCGACAATCCCAGCCATTTTACGGAATCAGGAGACCGGGCTCCGGTCGAGCAGGTGAGCTGGGAGGATACCCAAACCTTCTTCGAAAAAGTAGGCGGTCGTTTTCGCCTGCCCACCGAAGATGAGTGGGAGTACGCCTGCCGTGCGGGAACTACCGGCGATTTTAACGTCGATGGTGCTGAAGTGAGCGATTTGGGTTGGTATGGGGCAAATTGTGGGGGAAAAACCCATCCGGTGGGGCAGAAACGGCCCAATGCCTGGGGGCTTCACGATATGCATGGGAATGTGTTGGAGTGGTGTAAGGATTGGTACAATAGCGATAAAAAGGGCCGTGTGTTGCGCGGCGGCTCGTGGTTCGATGGCAATGAGTGCAGTCTCAGGTCATCCTTCCGCAGGCGCATCACGCCCGCGGCTCGAGGTCTCAGCCTCGGTTTTCGTTGTGTGTGTGTGGTGGGCTAGCCCGAATATTTCATCAACCATCGAAAATGTGATTCTCTTTCATTCGGGGTC
>JARGOZ010000301.1 GCA_029213025.1 Verrucomicrobiales bacterium | reverse complement strand
CCGGGGTAGCTCCGCAACCCCGGGCTTGGATACGAAAGCCCGTTGGGCTATAAGCGGGATCGAGCGGCCTTTTGCGACGACGACTGTACAGGGTACAGTCCGTGACCTAACAAGGTACAATGGATTTTCTGTAGCGGAATTTGCCGGGAATTCGCAGCGGGACGATTCGGAATTTTTGGCAAATTCCGCTACACAACACGATCTCATCGTGAACCTGCCTTTCTATCGGTGAAGTAGGAATACAGGGTTTGCTCGACAGGAACTTTGGTATTCACCGGGACGTAGTCGGCACCCATCTGGCCACAGGCGATTTCCATTTTTTTGAGGTGATCCTGAACCCTTTCCAAGTAGGAAGCCCGGATTGTCGATGGATCGATATTTACCCGCTGGCCGGCGATTTCGAGACATTTGAATTCATCAAACTTCTGGAACGGGAAAGTGATCTCTTCCTCGGCCATGAGATGAAACAGAACCAGCTCGTGGTTTTTCCACCGGAAATGGTGGAGAGCGTTTTTTATCGCCTCGGCATCATCGAACAAATCGCTGATAATGATAACGAGGCCGCGCGATGGAATCCGTTCGGCGATTTCGTGAAAGGTCTCGGCGCAGCGGGTGTCGGCAGCCGGTTCGGTGTTGCGCAGCTCTTCGAGGATCATTTTGATCTGACTCGGTTTGGCTGCCGGTCGCAGGTATTTTTTGATCCCGTCAGCAAAGGTTACCAGTCCGACCGCATCCTGCTGACGAACCAGCATGTAGGTTAAAGCGGCGGCGAGATACCGGGCGTATTGGAACTTGGAGATATTTTGAGATTCTCCGACTGAAACCGCTTCGTCCCCGGCGTATTTCATCGAGCCCGATGCGTCCACCAAAATGGTGACCCGCATATTTGTTTCCTCGATGTATTGTTTGATGTAGTAGCGGTCACTTTTGCCGTAGACCCTCCAGTCGAGATTGCGGAGATCATCCCCGGAGACATACTGGCGATGCTCGGCGAACTCGACGGAGAAGCCCTTGTGCGGGCTGGTGTGGCGTCCGTTGATGGAGCCTTCTTTCGGGCTGCGCGCCAGAAATTCGAGGCGGCCCAGCATGTTGGCCACTTCGTTGGGAAGAAGATCGGAAAAACCGCTGTCGGGTGCGGACATGGGATCGGGTTACACCTCGAGGTCTGCCTTTGGTTTAAAATGGTCGACCAACATCGTCACGATATCGTCGCTGGTGACCCCGGCGGCTTCCGCATTGAAAGTGGTCAAAACCCGGTGGCGCAGCACGGGATGGGCGACTGCTTTGACATCCTCCGTTGTGGTGTGATAGCGGCCTTGCAGGATCGCTCTCGCTTTGGCGGCGAGGATCAGATAAATCCCGGCGCGGGGACCGGCTCCCCAGGCGACCATTTCTTTTACAAAATCGGGAGCTTCAGGTTGTTTAGGTCGGGATGCCCGGGCGAGGCTGGCAGCGAAAGAAACGACGTGATCGGCGGCTGGAACCCGGCGCACCACCTTTTGAAGTCGGGTAACGGCGGCGGCGTCGAGCTGTTTGGACGGCTGGCCCTTGTAGGTACCAGTGACGCGTTTGATAATCGCTTCCTCCTCGGAAACGGACGGGTAATCGACCCGGATGTTGAACATAAAACGGTCGAGCTGCGCTTCGGGAAGGGGGTAGGTTCCCTCCTGTTCAATCGGGTTTTGGGTAGCGAGCACGAAAAAAGGATCCGGAAGCGGGTAGGTTTCCTCGCCTATCGTCACGTGATGCTCCTGCATCGCTTCGAGCAAAGAAGCCTGGGTTTTCGGTGGCGTCCGGTTGATTTCGTCGGCCAGAATCATGTTCGCAAACACCGGTCCTTTAACGAATTTGAAAATTCGTTTACCGGTGGTCATATCCTCTTCGAGAACTTCCGTTCCGGTAATATCCGCCGGCATCAAATCCGGGGTGAATTGAATCCTTTTGAAACTGAGATCGAGAACATCGGAGAGGGTGGAAACCAGCAGCGTTTTGGCCAGACCGGGGACCCCGACGAGCAGAGCGTGGGAGCGGCAGAAAATCGCGATTAACAGTTGCTCGATCACATCATGCTGTCCGACAATGACAAGATCCAGCTGGCTCTTCATCGAAGAGTAGGCCTGCTTCAGTTCTTCGATAACTTCCTTGTCGGAGCCCGCGAGTTCTTCGTCCTGATTCGACGTAATCATAAGCGCCAAGACTACGGTGGGATGGTTAGTGTTGTAAATCGCCATTTTGTGCGGAATTGCGCATTTCGTTGCAAAATACCTCTTTTGTTCTACGGGTTTACCCACGATGAAAAAAAGCTTACCATTTCTCGCTATCGCCCTCGTAATCGCTGTTGGGGTTCTCTTTGCTGAGTTGACGGCTCAGGTTGAAACTGCGGTCAAAGCTGTTGCCGCTTTACTGGGAGTTGTTCTGACAATTGGACTCTTTCAGACGGCAAATCAGCCTGCCGGTTCGGTTGACAACAAACCCAAAGAAGAAGCAGGGAAGCCTGCACCCGGAGCCGGGCTGAAGGGCGATGCCGATGCGGAAGTGATCACCTTTCTGGCGCGGATGCAGGAAAAGGGGCGTCTGATTGATTTTTTGATGGATGACATCTCCGCCCATGACGACGCGGCAATTGGTGCTGCGGCCCGGGTAGTCCACCAGGGATGTAAAGCGGTTCTCGATGAACACCTCACGGTTGAAGCGATCGATTCCGGCGGAGAAGGTTCAAAAGTAACTATTCCCGAAGGCTACGACGCCGGTAGCTACCGCCTGACGGGTAATCTCAGCGGCAATGCTCCTTTCAAAGGTACTCTCGTCCACAAAGGCTGGAAGGTGAGTTCCGTGCGGCTTCCCAAGGTGATTGTCGCCGAATCCGGTGATCTTCCTGCCCTGGCACCAGCTCAGGTGGAAGTCTAAAAAACCACCCCGAAACACCACACAAAATCATGAATAAGAGCTTTGCGCTGGGAATTGATCTCGGCACCAGCAACAGTGCCATGGCCTGGGCGGATCTCGAAACCCGGGAAACGCCTGCGATCATGGAAATCCCCCAGTCCCTCGGGATTGGGAGTCTCGGAACCAAAGAGACTTTCGCTTCGGCAACCTATTTGCCGAATGACGCCGAGTTTCCGGATAATCTGGCTCTGCCTTCCTGGCAGGGAAGTGAAAATAAAACGCTGCGTGGACAATTTGCGAGGGAACACGGCGCAATGGTTCCGGAGCGGCTCATTACCTCCGCAAAATCGTGGCTTTCCAACCCGCATGTGGATCCAAAAAAGCCGGTTTTGCCGTGGCAGTCAGACATTCCCGCAGAAGAGAAGCTTTCCGCATTCGAAGCGACTCGCGGCTATCTCGAACATTTGAGATATTCCTATCAGGAGTCGGAAAATTCCGCTGACCTCGACGGGGCGGAAGTCGTCGTTACGGTTCCGGCCTCGTTTGATGAAGTGGCCCGGACCCTCACAACCGAAGCGGCGGAAGCGGCCGGTTGGGACGATGTCGTGCTTCTCGAAGAGCCTCTCGCCGCCTTCTATGCCTGGACCGCACAGGCCGGGAGCGACTGGAGGAATCAGGTTCAGAAAGGCGATATAGTTCTGGTTTGCGATGTGGGTGGCGGGACAGCGGATTTTAGCCTTCTTTTCATCACCGATATGGAGGGCAGCCTCGAAATCGAGCGCATCAGTGTGGGCGAACACCTGCTTCTCGGCGGCGACAATATGGATCTCGCGCTCGCCTATACCCTGCAGGCGAAACTGGCGTCAGAGGGCACGAATATCGATTCGTGGCAGATGCTCTCTTTGATCCAAAGCTGCGGCGCTGCAAAGGTCACTCTTTTCTCGCGTGACGACATCGACGAAGCTCCGATTTCCATTCCATCCCGTGGATCGAGCTTGCTGGCGAAAACGATTTCGACCAGTTTGGACCGGGCGACTCTCGAATCAGTTGTGCTCGACGGATTTTTTCCGATGACCGGGGCGGGGGAATTTCCCAAAGAAGGCAAAAGCGGTCTGCACGAATTTGGTCTTCCGTACGCGGCGGATCCGGTGGTGAGCAAGCATATGGCGCGATTTCTGAAGCGGAGCCTCGACAATGTCAAAGCCAGCGAGGAATTGTCCAATCTGGTTCCGGATAGCTCCGGAGAATTGCTTCATCCGTCGGCGATTCTGTTCAACGGTGGGGCTTTCAAAGCGGAAGCAGTCAGGAAACGGGTCCTCGATCTGCTTGGCAGCTGGAATGAGGGAAATGCACCCAAAGAGCTGCAGGGCTTTCAGCCTGACCTGGCAGTGGCGCGGGGCGCGGCTGTTTATGCGCGAAACCGGGCGACAGGTAAAGGTCTCCGGATCAAGGCGGGCACATCGCGTTCCTACTACCTCGGGCTAGAGTCATCCATGCCGGCGATTCCGGGCTTTACGCCTCCGCTAAAAGGAGTCTGCGTGGTTCCCCAGGGAATGGAGGAAGGGTCGGAACATTATCTGGAAGGGCAGGAATTTGGTCTCATTACCGGTCAGGAAGCGGAATTTCGGTTTCTTTCCTCCGAAGTACGCAGCGGCGATGAGCCTGGAACCATCGTGGAAAATGCCGACACTGAGTTGGAGGAAACCTCGAGTTTAAAAGTGGAACTTCCACCTCTCGAAGGTCACGAGCTCGGAGAAATGATCCCGGTCAAGCTTCAGGCCGTTGTGACCGAGTTGGGGAATCTCGAACTCTGGATGCAGCACACCGGTTCCGACAAACGCTGGCAGCTCAGTTTCAATGTGCGCACGGAGTAATCCCGCACAGCGGAACTGTCGGAATTTTGGCTAACTTTGCTACGAAGCTTTTCCGTACAGGCTGTCGAGAATCTCGCGACCGGCTTCTTTCGAGGAAACGGAAGCTTTTTCCTTCATTGACCGGGCGATTTTCTTAAATGGTTTGATGTACGTTTCCGGATAGCTCCAGTATTTGGCACGGCCTTCTTTCATTTCAGCCAGCGCCTCTTCACAGTGTCCACTGAGGTCCGGGACTTCGACTTGTTCAGACGATCTTTTCTGAAAGACACCGAAAAGATTTCCGCCTTCCTTTTCCAAAGTTACCGTGTGGAGGCCAGCGCTGTTTACGACGCCTTCCAGGGTTTTGAGATCAAAACCGAACAGATGGCCGTCGTGCCATTTGTGGTCAAAGTGCATTCCGGCGTAGAGGATATCCGGCACCTCGATGGCAAAATATCCCCCGTCCTTCAAAAACTCGCTCATGTTGCGGAGGTCATCCACGGGATCCTTGAGGTGTTCGAGAACATGAAAAAGAGTTGCCACTTCAAAGGAACCCCGCTCCACAGCGGCTTCCTGATACATGCCGAGGAAGAGATTCAGTCCGTAATTTTCTTTCGCAA
>JARGOZ010000300.1 GCA_029213025.1 Verrucomicrobiales bacterium | reverse complement strand
TCCAGCGGTGCATTGAAGTTGATCCAGGATTTGATTCGGATCAATGTGGTGCAAGGGGGCGCGGAGTAGATACGGTTACCATGGGCCGGCGCCGCGCTGGTAACGTGATGCGGACACTCCTGTCCGCATACTCCGGGAGGCATTCAAGTCGACGCGAACAAGAGTGTTCGCGACACGCTCTTCCGCCCCGTTGTACCCTGTTTAGTCCAGGATTGTACCCTGTTGAATCAACGACTGTACCCTGTTAGGTCACTTGATTTCGGTAACGACAAGCGACCATGACAGTGTAAAATGCCACCCGGATTACCGGTTACGTTATGAGAATTTCTCTACTCTTTTGGCTTACATCTTTCGCTCTGTTGTTTCCGTGTTCTGCGGAAGAAACCCGCCCCAATATTCTGTTGGCCATCGCTGATGACTGGTCTTTCGGCCACGCCGGTGCGTACGGCTGCGACTGGGTGAAAACGCCGAACTTTGACCGTCTCGCGGCGGAGGGTGTTCTGTTTACCCGCGCTTATACTCCGAATGCCAAGTGCGCTCCGTCCCGGGCGATCATTCTGACGGGGCGTTATTCCTGGCAGCTGGAAGAAGCGGGAAATCACATGGCGATTTTCCCGCCGAAATTCGGAGGCTATGTGGAAAGGCTGGCGGCGGATGGTTATATGACCGGCTACACCGGTAAAGGATGGGGCCCCGGTATCGCCAATGACAGTGACGGCAAACAGAGAAAGATTACCGGCAAAGCCTACCAAAAGGTGAAGCTGAAACCCCATGCAAAAGCGATCTCCGCTACGGATTACGCCGGGAACTTTTCGGTCTTTTTAGATGAAGTTCCGGACGGCCAACCCTGGGCTTTCTGGTTCGGTACGCTGGAGCCGCACCGCGCCTATGAAGAAGGTGTAGGTGCCCGCCTGGGTAAAAAGACTACAGATATCGACCGGGTGCCTGCGTATTGGCCTGATAATGACACGATCCGTAACGACATGCTCGACTATGCAGTCGAGGTAGAGCATTACGATAATCATCTCGGAAAAATACTGACAGCTCTGGAGCAGAACGGCCAACTCGATAATACGATAATCGTGGCGACTTCCGATCATGGTATGCCGTTTCCCCGGGCGAAAGGTCAGGTGTTTGAACATTCCAATCATATACCTCTCGCGATTCGCTGGCCGTCCGGGATTCAGGGTAGAGGGCGCACTGTGAGTGATTATGTTAATTTCACTGATCTCGCCCCAACGTTTCTGGAAGCCGCGAAGATCTCTGATCCCGGTCCGGTGATGCAGCCGCTCAGTGGCACAAGCTTGTTTGATATATTTGCCTCGAACAAAAGCGGCCAAGTCAATCCGAAGCGGGATCATGTGTTAGTGGGCAAAGAGCGGCACGACATCGGCCGCCCCAACAGTTGGGGTTATCCGGTACGGGGTATTTTTAAAGATGATCAACTGTATGTGAAAAATTTCGAACCGGACCGCTGGCCGGCCGGTAATCCGGAAACGGGGTATCTCAACTGCGACGGCGGCCCGACCAAAACGGAGATCCTGAATCTGCGGCGCAGCGGGGAAAATTCCAGCTACTGGGAGCTCTGTTTCGGAAAGCGGGAAGCGGAAGCTTTTTACGACCTGAAGAACGACGAGGACTGTGTGAACAATGAAATCGAGTCGGCCAAATTCGCTGATACCATTGCGGGCTTAAAAGACGAACTGGAAACGAAATTGACGATCCAGGGTGATCCCCGCATGGAGGGCAAAGGGGATGTTTTCGACAATTATCCCTATTCGGGAAAAGCGACCGACAAATTTTACGAACGCTATATGAGCGGGGAGAAACTCAATGCCGGTTGGGTAAGTCCCACCGATTTCGAGAAGGAACCTCTCGACTAGAGAATTCAATCCCGGAGACGGGAGAGAAATATGATACCGGCCATCACGATGACGATACCGAATACGGCGAGGTATCCATACTTTAACATGTAGATCAGCGTGATGACTCCGGTGGCGATAATGACCCATCCTATAATGAGGTGGGGTCTTTTGCTGCGCATGCGGGTTTTTCTCGCTTCGGAAATAAAGGTATCGGTGTATTGATCGATGATTTCCAGGCTCATCCCGCCATGCTTAAGAATCTGCGAGATTGATATTCTCGATTTTTTCTCCAGAGCCGCTTCGAAGGCATCAGCAAACAGCGGGTCGGGGATATCGCCCCGGGTAAAATTCTCCGGTGGTGTCATACCGGCAACCTATTGCCTGTATGACGGATTTTCAATACGGGGCCGAAATGGCGCATCGAACAGGGTTAATACGTTATAATTAAATATCTTGATTTGTGAAATAAACGTTCCAGAGTTTTTTTATGAACGTCAAACTTCACATGACCTGCGTGTTGGGCGTCATTTCGGTGATGCTTCTTTCATCCTGTTCCAGCACGACCAATCAAGCCTCTGCGTCCACACCGGCGGCGGGGTATCATCATGGCACCTACTATCTGACTGAGTCTGAGAAAAATCTTACGGCCGAGGAGGTTGTGCTTCGCATAAAAGAGGAAGCGCGGATTTGTGCCGCACCGGGAAATCAGTCCGTGAAAAAGAGTTTCCTCAGTAATGCCGTAAAGTTTGGCACTGGAGTTGCCGTTGGAGTAGGTGTTGATCCGGAAGCGAACAAGAAAAGTCCCGCTGAGATGTCGAGAGCCAGAATGGTGGCCTACAATGCCAGACTCACCGAGCTGGGGCATCAGCCTCTGAATCTGAATGAAGAAATCAGTGCGGTGATCGCCGCGCAGAATCAGCCGATGACGACTGCCGCTGCGCAGTAACCGATTGCGGGTTGGACGCAGGGTGGGTTTCCACTCATAGTATCCGGGCCAATATATCGTAATTATGTCCCGGTCCTGCGTCTTTTCCGTCTCCGTTTTCCTGTTCTTTTCCTGTCTATCTGCCGCCGCTGATTCGCGGCCGAATCTGGTTTTGATTCTGGCCGACGACCTCGGCTGGAGTGATTTGGGATGTTACGGAAATCCCTGGTTTGAAACGCCACACCTCGATCAACTGGCGCAGGAGGGCATCCGTTTTACCAATGCCTATTCCGCAGCGCCGATATGCTCGGCGTCCCGCTCTGCGATCTTAACCGGGCAGACACCGGCGCGGCTTGGTTTTGAATTTGTGACCAAAAAAGAGGTCGGCTACCAACCGATGAAAACGCCGCTGCGCGCCCCGCCGTACACGCTGGATCTGCCTCTCGAAAAAGTTACCATTCCGGAAGTACTATCCAAAGCGGGAATCGACTCGGCTTTCTTCGGCAAATGGCATGTCAGTCGCCATCACAAAGGCTACCTCGGCTGGAGCCCTACGCATGGCCCGCTGAAGCAGGGATTCAAATGGGCGGCGGAGGATTTTGGCGCGCATCCCTACTCCTATTGGAATGATAAAACGAAACGAACCTTTCTCGATCTTCCGGCGGGGGAAATGCCGGTCGACTCGATGAATGAGCGTGCCGTTTCCTTCCTACGTGAAGAACACAAAAAGCCGTTCTTTCTCATGGTTTCCCATTTTCATGTCCATACTCCGGTTCATACCCGGGCTGAGTGGTTGTATGAAAAACTTCTCGCGAAAATTCCGGAGGATCATCCCCGCCGCAAGGACCTGGCTCACTATGGTGCAATGGTCACTGCGTTGGATGTTTTGGTGGGTGATGTATTGCAGGCACTGGATGATGAAAATCTAAAAGAAAACACCCTGGTCATCTTTACTTCGGATAATGGCGGTCATCCGGAGTATGCCGGGAATTCCCCGCTCCGCGGCAGTAAATGGAATCTCTACGAAGGCGGGATTCGCGTGCCTATGATCGCCAGGTGGCCCACACACATAAAGAAAGGCGGGATCTGTGATACTCCGGTTTCCGGTGTGGATTTGTTACCGACCTTTGCGGAAGCAGCGGGTCGGAAAATTCCCCGCGATGTGGATGGTCGCTCGATATTGCCGTTGTTGAAAGATCCCGCCGCGGAGCTGCCGACCCGGTCTCTGACGTGGCATTTTCCCTACTACCATCCTGAAACGGGTTTTGATAAAGCACCGGCGAAAATCGGTGTGAACGACGGGTTTACCAGTCAGACCCGCCCTCAATCCGCGATTCGCGAAGGCGACTGGAAATTGATCCATTTCTATGAAAAGGAGCAGGATGAACTATACAACCTGGCGGAGGACCCGGAGGAAAGTCAAAATCTGAGAGACACTGAACCGGAAACTTCAAGGTGGTTGCGTGAAAAGCTCGATATCAGTCTGGAGGAAATGAAAGCCCGGCTGCCTATAGCCCGGGAGCAGCAAAAAGGTGTAGTGGCAAAGCTACTGGTTTTTCGGTAGTTTGAGCTTTTGCCCGATCTTGAGATCTTTCGGATCGGAAATGTTGTTGAGATCGACCAGAGCCTGGTAGTCAATCTTGAGCTGCTTTGCGATGGTCCACGGATTGTCGCCGCTTTTGATGACGTAGACATCATGGCCGTCGGCGTCAAACGGCGCTTCCTGCTCCGCTTTTTCCGGGGCGGGTGGAGCCGGGGTGACGGCAGGAGTGGTATCCTCCTTTTTTGGGAGCTTCAATTTCTGACCGATCTTCAGATCGCGGGGATTTTTGATATCGTTCAGGGCTAGGAGTTCCTGGTAATCGATCTTGAGTTGCCTCGCTACCGTCCACGGGTTGTCGCCGCTTTTGATCACATAGACATCATGGCCGTCGGCATCGAATTCAGGTTCAGTGGTGCTCACAGTCCCGTCGGATTTCACAAACCCAGCCACTTTCTCGCCCTTTTTCGGAAGTATAAGTTTTTGACCTATTTTCAGATCTTTCGGGTCCTCGATCTTGTTTAAATTGATGAGATCCTCGTAATTGATTTTCAGGCGCTTTGCGATGGTCCACGGATTGTCGCCTTTTTTGATTGTGTAGACTTCGTGATCCCCGGGATCGAATTCCTCTTCGGTGACCGGAACTGCTGGGGCGGATTCTTTGGGCAAGCGATTGCGGGGCAGTTTTAGCTCCTGTCCGATTTGCAGGTTTTTCGTGTCCTTGATTTGATTGACCGCGAGCAGTTCCTTCATGGAAACGCGATAGGCTTTCGCAATCGTCCAGGGATTATCGCCATAACGAACTACATGGGTTTCGGGTAATACGTCATCTTCGGTGGCGGGGGCCGTTTCGGTTTTCGCCGGGCCTGGGATGATCGGTGGAACTACAGGATCGGGATTGTCCTCTTTGGCTTTGATGAGGTCGGCGATCGGGCTGCCCTGGCCACTGCTTTGCTGGGAAAAACAGATTTGGCCGCAAAGCATCACGATAAGAACTGAGTATAAAGGCTTCATGTTTTCCAAAATTACAATACAAAGCCTTTTCGGGAAAGCAGAAAGAACCGGACTTTTCCTGTGGAGTTTTAGCCCGAATATTTCATCAACCATCGAAAATGTGATTCTCTTTCATTCGGGGTCC
>JARGOZ010000034.1:28785-49556 GCA_029213025.1 Verrucomicrobiales bacterium | reverse complement strand
GCAACCTACACCCAAAATCCTTTTGGTTCCGGCTCTGCCGGTCTAGGGTACAGTCTCTGAATTAACAGAGTACAATTCGGAATTTTGAGCGCCTAACACCCTTCACCAAATCCGGTAGCGGGGCCTTTCACATTCCCTCTGCCACCGGGAAAAGTTATGTCTCGCAAAATTTTCTTTACCAAAATCTGAAACTTTCTATTTTCATAGAGATGAAATCGGTGTCGTTACTTTGTTGGACTGTTGTGACTGTGTCTTTCGTTTCTCCCGTGCGGGGTGAATCGGATCTGGATCGAATCAAACGGACCATCACCGCGATGCACAACGCGGTCGAAGCTCCTGTGATTAAACGGACCGATGAATATGTCAGCGATCTCGCCGCGCTCGAAAAGAAAATCGCTCCCGAAGGGAATCTGGACTTTGTGCTGCAGATCAAAAATGAACGGGAATCGTGGGAAAAGAGGTCGGCCACCCCGGCCATCGATCCGAAAGACAATTCAGTTTCGCTCGATTTACGAAAGCTGCGTTACTTTTTTGATCAGGATCTCGCAAAGCTCGAAAAGGCAAATTCGACCCGGAAAATCAGGCTGTGGAATCAGGTCATCGACGATTTCAACGAACTGGAAGCGAGGCTAACCAGGGCCGGTCGAATCGACGAAGCTCTCGTGGTTCGAAAAACGAGAGAAGACTTTGTCGCCGGCCAGCTTTCGGTCTCTCCACCGCAAAGCGACTCCCGGGAACTTGCAGAGAAAAAAGAATCGTTCTCCCGCTGGCTGAGCAAAGTCCGCTTTATCGTCCCGAGCGGCCACGCCTTCCGAATCAAAGCAGGCTCGGTCTATCTGCGACCTCCCGGAGGCGAAGAAAACTGGATCGCTGATGCAGATATCGACAAATCCGAGCAGATCGTTTCATGGGAAATTGGCGGCGGATTACAACGCGCCATCACCGTTTCGTCCACGCGCAGGAAAGCTACACTCTCGGCGGACCGGGAGGAAGATCTCGAAATTGAGGAGATCGAATGATGGCCCGATCAAGCCGAAATGCGATTCGGCTTTTGTGTTACGGTTGAACTGTATTTCATGAGACGCTTCTTTTTGTTTTCCTCCATTTTGGCACTGACTTTATCCGGAGGTTCCGCCCGTGCACAGTTCTGGAATGACTTTGAACTTGAGCCCCATTCTTACAGGGAAAGAAAGCTACAGGACCCGGTAACGCTATTCCTCGAAAAGGTCGACAGCGGCGAAGTGGTCGTAAATGAACCAAACGGAAAACCACTGGTGAAAAGACTGCTGAAGGAGTTCGATATTCCGGTCTCGTCCCAGGTGATCGTTTTTACCAAAACCAGCCTGCAGCGTGACCAGGTCTCCGCCCACACCCCTCGGGCGATGTATTTTAACGAAAATGTCTACCTCGGCTGGATGCCGAACGGGCGAATCGAAATCGCCAGCATCGATCCCGAAGTGGGGCCTGTTTTCTATTTTCAACGTCCACTCGACCGACCGGATGACCTGTTATTCCGCCGGACGCGGCGCTGCCTCGGCTGCCATGCCGGAAGTGCGACCAATTTCCTGCCGGGCCTGCTCGGGCAAAGTGTTTTCCCCCTCGCCGACGGCCGATCAGCTCGCGGGGTGAAGAGCTTCGAAAGAGTCAGCCACAACATTCCCTTCGAAGACCGATGGGGAGGCTGGATGGTTAGCGGCTCCGGGCTCGAAAACATCCCTCACATGGCAAATGCACTGGCGACCCGGGAAGATGGCAAAATCACTTTGAACCGTAAAACGGAGGGAACTCTCGCTACCGATTTGTCGGTATTTTTTCCGCCAGGAACCCATCTCACCGAGGGCAGCGATGTGCTGGCGATGCTGGCTCACGATCACCAGATTTCAGCTCATTATCAGATGAACGAAGCGCAATACAGGGTCCGGCAGGCTTTCTATGATGTGAAACTGGACGCCAATTCAGGCAGGGAAGCGCTGGAAAATATTGCGGCGCATGACAAAGCGGACGTCAGCAAGTCCATCGACAAACTGCTGCGCTATTTCCTGTTTGCCGACGAACCTTCTCTCGGCGGCAAACCGATCGGCGGCCATGGAAAATACCGCGCCGATTTTCAGGCTGACAGACGAGTCAGCCGGAGCGGTAAATCTCTCAAAGATTTGAATATGAAAGATCACCTCCTCGAAAACCGGCTAAGCTGGATGGTTTACAGCAAGGCTTTCGATGGAATGCCGCGTGCCGTGAAAGAGGAATTTTTCTATCGTCTCCGGCACATCCTCACCGACCCGTCGGGCATGGCGGGTTACGAACACCTCGGCGGGAAAGAAAAAGCCAATATCATGAAAATCCTGGCCGACACGAAATCCGGCCTTCCTGATTTCTGGAAGGCATCGCTGTAGTCTATTCCCCGATCTCGTCACGGGCGGCGGCGGCTATTTTATCGATTTGGCTTTCGATGTAGGCGAGGTCGCGACCTTCCACAAGGATTCTCAACAGGGGCTCGGTTCCGGAATATCTCATTAAAACCCGGCCTCCAGCTCCGAGAGCTTCCTCTGTCTCCATTTGCAAACGGTAGACGCTGTCGACAATGGCCAAATCCGGCTTTTGGGAAACTCTGACATTGCGTTGCACCTGAGGGAAACGCTCCAGCATTTTCCGCAATTCACTGAGAGGCTTACCGCTTTGCTGCACAATCCTCAGAAGCTGCACGGCGGATACGATCCCGTCTCCGGTTGTGTTGAAGTCCCGGAAAATAAAATGGCCGCTTTGTTCACCGCCGAAATTGAAGTCCCCTTCTTTCATCGCCTCAACCACGTAGCGATCCCCGACATTGGTCCGCACCACCTTTCCCCCGGCTTTTTTGACCGCTTCATCCAGACCGGCATTACTCATCACCGTGGTGACCAGTGTTTCATTACGCAGCGTGCCCTCCGCCAGCATCGACACGGCTGCAATAGCCATCAATTCATCCCCGTCGAGCACGACGCCCTTTTCATCAGCAAGGAGAACCCGGTCGGCATCGCCATCGTGAGAGACGCCAACATGAGCTCCGATTTCCTTCACCATGGCTTCGATTACAGCGGCGTGGGTGCAGCCGCAATCCCGATTGATGTTCAGCCCACTCGGCTGGTTATGGCGGGTGATCACTGTTGCACCGAGAGCTTCAAGGATCGCCGAACTGGTCCGGCAGGCGGCTCCGTTCGCCGCGTCGAGAGCGATGGTCAGGCCCTTGAACAAATCGGGTTCATTACCGTGGGTCACAAAATGGATGTACCGCTCTTCGGCATCTTCCAGCGCAGAAGTGCGACCTATCGGCCCGCATTCACGGTCCGGAGTTTCAGTGAGCAGAGCGGTTTCAATCGCCAACTCCACTTCGTCATCCAGCTTGTAGCCATCCGGTCCGAAAAATTTAATCCCGTTGTCGTCAAACGGATTGTGCGAGGCGGAAATCACAATTCCGAAAGCGGCTTTGAGGCCCGCAGTCATTTGTGCAATGGCCGGTGTAGGGATCACTCCGGCCAACCGCACGTCGACGCCGCGCGAATTGAGCCCCGCAGCGATCGCCGCCTCCAGCATATCCCCCGACTGACGGGTATCTTTACCAATCACCACGAATGGCCAGTCCTGAAGGCGATCTCCCGCCAGGAGCACATCCGCCGCCGCCTGGCCGAGTTTCAACACAGTCTCCGCTGTGAGAGGATACACACCCGCGCGACCGCGAATACCATCGGTTCCAAAAAGGACACGTTTTTGCTGGTTCATCAAAAAAAGTTCAGATCAGTTTGACCCCGGGATCGCAGCTCCGGGATTCAACAGAGGAATCGGCGGCTTCGGCGGCTGCTCTCTTGTCTGGGGTATCGGAATCGTACCCGGAACAGGTGGCGCCGACAGAGGCTTGGTCTTTTCGAGGTGGGTAAATATCGTAAACCACACGCCCATCGCAATGATGAGGGACGCGAGTTTACTGATCCAGTTGGAAGTGAACAGACTTCTAAACTTCTCGCCTTTCGTCTTCTTCGCTTTCTCCTTCATCCTCATTTGTGGGTTCATTTAAAAGAAGTTCACTGAGTCGCTCCCGGATTTCCTCTTCGTCCAGGTTGCGCATCAATTCCCCTTCCACGCCAATGGAAATCGCTCCGGTTTCCTCGGAAACAACGAGGGCGATCGCATCGGATTCCTCCGTAATCCCCATCGAAGCCCGGTGGCGCAGACCGATGCTTCGATCACTCAATTCTCTTTGGTTTAAAGGGAAAACGCAACCCGCCCCGGCAATTCTCTCGTCACTCATACGAACGATCAAGCCACCATCGTGAAGAATCGTTCCCGAGTGAAAAATCGTCCCGACCAGCTCCGGACTGAGTTTGCTGTCCATTTCCACTCCGGTTTCCAGATATTGTTTCAAATCGATGCCCCGCTCAATCGCAATCAGAGCGCCAACCCGTTTCCGGGAAAGATCGGTAACGATTTCTACAAATTGATCGATAAATCTCTGCCGACTCTGTTCGCTGAGAGTCGAGAAAAAGCGGTGGCTGCCCAGCTCGGCGAGGGCCCGCCGCAATTCCGGCTGGAATATGATGACCAACGCGATGGCGAGGATCACCGAAATATAGCGCAGCAACCAACCAATCACCGTCAGACTCAGTTGATCGGACAAAATCGCCATCAACAGGTAAATGATGATCAGAGCGGTAAAAATTCTCGCCCCGCGGGTCGCCCGGAAATAGCGATAAGTCTGGTAAATGATGACCCAGAGAATCACCACCTCGATGATGACGAGGTACCACTTTTCAGCAAGAAATTGTGCGGCGGTTTCCATTAGTTACAAAAGCACCGCATAGGGCGGATGAGTCGGTCTGATTTTCCCGTTAGTTAAGTAATCCAAAAAACCACTTTCGCAACTGATCGTACCCTGTTGGGTCGCGGATTGTACCCTGTTGAATGCGGGATTGTACCCTGTTAAGTCAACCTAGAGATACTCAAAAAGTTCCTCTTTCGGATACCGGACTTTGGCGAGCGAAGCATACTTATCCCCCTCGGCCCGATAACCGGCCGGACAAACCACTGCGGTCGTAAGACCTTTTTCGGCGAGCCCGAGAGTTTCGTCATACACATCACGGACAAAACCCTCCATCGGACAACAATCGATATCCAGCAGCGCCGCACAGGTCATGAAATTGCCCAACGCGATGTAACTTTGCAGTTTGGCCCAGCCGGGAATATCATTACTGCGGGCACCGTTGACGACATCACCGATGATCATCTTCTTGAAGAAATCCATCGACTCCGGCTCGGTTCCCCGCACCTCACAAGTCGCCTCAATATATTGATCGATATCCTCTTCCGAGAGATCAGTTTTCACGGTAAAGACGAGTAAATGGGAGCAATTTCCGACCTGAGTCTGACCATAGGAAGCGGGAATAAGTTGGTCCTTCAATTGCTGATCGGTAATTACGTAGAATTTCCAGGGCTGCAGACCATAGGATGACGGCGTCAACCGGAGAGCCTCCTCCAGAGTCTCCCAATCGCTTTCGCTGATTTTTTTCTCAGGGTCGAAAGCTTTGGCAGCATACCTCCAGCGCAATTTCTCGAGTACAAGGTCGTTCATATCGGGCAGCCACTACACACTTCTTTTCCGTTGATCTCAAGACCAAATCGGAGGCGGCAGTTGCTGAAAAGCGGATTCCGCGTAAAAAGACCGGCAAAACGTCAAACCGGTGTCGCTTTAGTGAGCGTGTGGTGAATACATGCCATCAAGAATCTGAAGTTTTGGTTTATCATTCCGAAATTTCTGATTAATTCCAGCGATTCTGGAGAGATTTCCGGATTAGACCACTTTCCTGCCTATGCGAGACTATTTCATTCGGCGTTTTTTGCTGATTATTCCGACTCTGATCGGGGCAACGCTACTGGTCTTCGCGTTGACCCGCATCCTGCCCGGCGGCCCGATCGAACGAATGATGGCGGAAGCCCGGATGGCCAATCCCGGATCCGGAGGCAGCCGGGGAAGCGCCAGCGAAAGTTCTGCCCTTTCCGACGACCAAATCCAGCAGATGAAAGAATACTACGGCTTCGACAAGCCCTGGCTGCAGGCTTACTTTATTTGGCTGGCCAATGTATGTCGGGGCGACCTCGGGGAATCTTTCAAATACAACGAGCCGGTTTGGGACATCATCAAATCCCGCCTGCCGATCTCCACCTTTTACGGCATCGCCACTGCGGTGATCACCTATTTTGTCTGTCTCCCGCTGGGGGTATTCAAAGCTTTGCGACACCGAAGTTTCTTCGATACATCAACTTCAGTCCTCGTCTTTTTCGGCTATGCAATTCCGGGATTCGCGCTCGGATTGCTGCTACTGGTTCTGATGGCCTACCCTCCCCGGGAGTGGTTCCCCACCGGCGGATTTATCAGTGACGATTTTGAGGATCTCGGTTTTTTCGGGAAAATTGCCGATGTTGTATCGCACGCTTTTCTTCCGCTGGTCTGCTATGTAGTAGGCAGTTTCGCCATGTTGACGATGTTGATGAAAAACAACCTGATGGACAATCTGGCGGCCGACTACATCCGGACTGCCATTGCGAAAGGCCGCAGTTTCCGTGGCGCGGTCTGGAACCATGCGATTCGAAATGCGTTTGTGCCGATAGCAACCAGCCTTGGCGGAATATTGAGTGTATTTGTCACCGGGTCGTTTCTAATCGAATCGATATTTGATATCAACGGAATCGGGATGCTCGGATACAAATCTCTACTCGACCGGGATTTTCCTGTAGTCATGGGCATCCTGCTGCTCTCTTCTTTTCTCATGATGGCCGGCAACATCTTGTCGGATATATTCGTCGCTCTGGTCGATCCGAGGGTGAAATTTAAATAGGCAATTTTGTTGTGTTAGGTTTCGAACTCAATCCTGTAACCAGAAAGCGTCTTCGCCGATTCCAAGAAATCCGGCGCGGATACTACTCGCTGATCGCGCTCGTCGTTTTGATCGGTTTTTCGCTTTTTGCCGAGCTGTTTATCAGTAACCGGGCACTAATCGTCAAATACGACGGGAAACTACACTTCCCCACCTACGGAAGGTTTCAGCCCGGAACAAAGTTCGGACTCGATTACGAATACGAAACCAACTACCGCAAACTACAGAAGAAATTCCGGGAGGACGAGAATTCGAAAAACTGGGTTTTGATGCCTTTTGTGCCTTACGGACCGGAAGAGGAAAACTACAAAGATAACGATACCTACCCGCCCTATCCCCCTTCACGGGAGACGAAGCATTACCTCGGAACCGATCAGATCGCCCGAGATGTTTTGGCTCAACTGGTGTACGGCTTTCGCATAGCAATCATGTTTTCGCTCATGCTTATGGTCGCGACCTATCTCCTCTCGGTAATCATCGGATGTGCGATGGGCTATTTCGGCGGTCTCTTCGATCTGATCGGCCAGCGAATCGTCGAGATCTGGTCTGTGATTCCGTTTCTCTATGTAGTGATTATTATTGCAGCCATTATCCAACCCGGTTTCTGGACACTGCTCATCATCATGGCGGCCTTTTCCTGGATGGGAATGACCTACTACATGCGAACCGGCACCTACAAAGAGAAAGAGCGGGATTACACCGCAGCGGCCCGCGTTCTCGGAGCAGGCACACCCAGGATTATTTTCCGGCATATACTGCCCAATACACTTTCCACTCTCGTTACCTTTATCCCTTTCACTGTAGCGGCGGGGATCACCTCGTTAACCGCGCTCGATTTCCTCGGCTTCGGCCTGCCTTCCGGAACACCCAGTTGGGGGGATTTATTAAAGTCCGGCAACGAGAATATTCGCCTCGCCCCCTGGATCATTCTTTCGACCGTTTCAAGTATGGTTTTCGTATTAACCCTTGTAACCTTTGTAGGCGAAGCGATTCGGGAAGCTTTTGATCCGAAGAAATTTACCACCTATCGTTAATCTATATTTCAAATCACTATGAAAAAATACCTATCAATATTCTTTCTGCTTCCGGCGCTCCTGCTGCTCCCCGGATGTGGCGGAGGAGATAACAAAGAGGAAAGCGGAGAAAATGGTGGAGATGAAAAATTCCCCGCGCAGGATGTGACCGCTGAAATGGAAGCATACTACAAAGAGAAATCCGAGTTTTTCCATTTCAAAACTCCCGAAGATATTCCGGCCGATCTGGAATGGACCGACAATAATCAACTTTCCGAAATCGGTTCACCAAAAGCAAAGAAAGGCGGGACAGCCAACGCCCGACTCCAGGATTACCCGGCAACCTTGCGGGTCGTAGGCCCGGATGCCAACGGCTCGTTTCGAAACTACCTGCTCGATGAAGTGTCCGTAAACCTCGCCCACCGCCATCCTGAAACTCTGGAATTCTTTCCGGGACTCGCTCAGGAATGGGCAATCGATAAGGCCAACAAAACGGTATACGTAAAACTCGATCCCAAAGCGACATGGAGTGATGGCGAACCGGTCACGACCGACGACTTTTTCTTCATGTTCTTTTTCTTCCAGTCGAAATACATCCAGGCCCCCTGGTATAATAACTGGTATGGCACCCAATATACCGGCATCACAAAATTCGATGACCGCACATTTTCCATCAGCGTTCCGGAAGCGAAACCCGATATGGATTCGCGGGTTTTGGAACTGGGCCCCAAACCGGCGCATTTCTTCAAAGAACTGGGCAATGACTATCCACAAAGATACCAGTGGCGCTTCCAGCCCACGACCGGAGCGTATGTGGTAAAAGACAGCGATGTCAAAAAAGGCCGGTCTATCGCACTTTCCAGGCACAAAGAATGGTGGGCTCTCGATAAAAAGCACTGGCGCTATCGATTCAACCCCGACCGGATCGAGTTCAAAGTCATTCGCGATACTTCCAAGGCATTCGAAGAGTTCAAGGTCGGCAATCTCGACGGCTTCGGTCTCAGCCTCGCCGAATACTGGTATCAGAAGCTGGCAGATGACAATCCGTTGGTGCAAAACGGGTACATCAAAAAGGTCACCTTCTACAATGACCGCCCCCGCCCGCCCTATGGCCTCTGGATCAACCAGGCTAAACCTTTACTCTCGAATAAAGATATCCGGATAGGTATCAGCTACGCATCCAACTGGGACCGGGTGATCGAAAAATACTTCCGCAATGATTACACCAGAATGAAAACCAGCAGCGACGGTTTTGCTTCGTTCTCTCATCCGACATTAAAGGCCCGCCCATTTGATATCGAAAAGGCGGTTGAGCATTTCGCAAAAGCCGGTTTTACGAAAAGAGGGAACGACGGAATCCTCGTCGATTCTACCGGGAACCGTTTGTCTTTCACTTTAACTACCGGCTACGAATCGCTGAAGGATATGCTGCCCATTCTTCGCCAGGAAGCCCGGAAAGCCGGTCTGGACCTGAAACTGGAAGTGCTTGATGGAACCAGCGCGTGGAAAAAGACGCAGGAGAAAAAGCACGACATTGTATTCTCCGCCTTTGGCACCTTCGTCGAAATGTATCCGCGCTTCTGGGAATCATGGCACAGTGTCAACGCCTACGAAACCGATGAAGACGGCAAGAAAAAAGTGAAAACGCAGACGAATAATATTACTTCCACTGCTGTGCCGGAACTCGATGAGCTGATTATCAAATACCGGAAATCGGAAGACGCGGAGGAAATGAAACAACTCGCTCATAAAATGGATGAAATTATCCATGACGAAGCCGCCTTTGTTCCCGGATTTGTGCAGCCTTTCTACCGGATGGGTTATTGGAGATGGGTCAACTACCCCGACGACTTTAATGTGAAGATCAGCGACGGGGCCGGGGAATGGTTTTTAAGCTGGATCGACGAAGAAGCAAAGAAGGAAACCCTCGAAGCCCGCAAGGCCGGGAAAACCTTCCCGCCGTCAATCAAAGTATACGATCAATACAAAATCGATTAGACCTTTTCCCAAAAAATCTATATGTCATCCCTTCTCGAAGTTGAAGATCTTGTCACTGCATTCGATACAGATGCCGGTCAACTGGTAGCTGTTGACGGTGTCAGCTTTTCGATTGAGAAAGGGAAGACTCTCGGAATTGTCGGAGAATCAGGGTGTGGCAAAAGTGTATCTGCGCTTTCCGTCATTCACCTCCTCCCCCAACCGATGGGAAAAATTCTGGGTGGCAGCATCCGTTTCAAAGGCCAGGAATTGATCGGCGCCTCTCACGAAACGCTATACGACGTTCGGGGTGATGAAATCGGCATGATTTTTCAGGAGCCAATGACGGCACTGAATCCGGTTCATAAAATAGGCAGGCAGGTCAGCGAAGTTTTCCTGCTCCATGGCAAAGCCGACACGCCACAGAAGGCGCGGGAACTTTCCATCGATATTCTGCAAAAAGTGGGCATTCCCGCTCCGGAGATCCGGGTGGATGAGTATCCCCATCAGCTTTCCGGTGGGATGAGACAGCGTGTCATGATCGCCATGGCGCTTGGCTGCAAACCGGATTTACTCATTGCCGACGAACCAACAACGGCTTTGGATGTTACGGTTCAGGCCCAGATTCTCAAGCTAATGGAGGATCTCCAGGCGGAGATGGGAATGGCAGTTATTCTCATCACTCATGATCTGGGCGTCATTGCCGAATCCTGTGATGATGTAGTGGTAATGTATGCGGGCCGGGTTGTGGAACGTGCCCCGGTGAAAGAACTTTTCTCTACTCCACGACACGCCTACACCCGGGGATTGCTGCGATCCATGCCGCGCCTTGACCGGGAAAGAAAAACACTCCTGCCGACAATACCCGGCAACGTTCCCGCCCTGCATGAAATGCCGTCTGGCTGCCGGTTCTCAACCCGTGCAGAGGTTGAACACGATCAAGAATCAATCAACAACCGACCTCCTTTCGAGGAGGTTTCGCCGGGGCACTGGGTAGAGAAATGCCCGTTCTGTTTTGACCAGGGATGAAGGAAATACTCAAAGTAGAGAATTTGAAGATGCACTTCCCCGTCAAAGGTGGAGTGCTGCTCAAAACCGTTGGCGCCTGCCGGGCGGTCGACGGTGTAAGCCTCAGTATCAGTCAGGGGGAAACTCTCGGCCTCGTTGGCGAGAGCGGCTGCGGCAAATCCACACTCGGAAAATGTATGGTGCGTTTACTGAACCCCACCGAAGGCAAGGTAATATTCAACGGACACGATATCACCACAATGCACCGGAAAGAGATGCTGCCGCTGCGGCGCGACATGCAAATGATCTTTCAGGATCCCGCGGAATCGCTCAACTCGCGCCATACTGTGGGTGGAATCCTCGAGGAACCGTATATCATCCACAAAATCGGCGACCGGATCGAAAGACTTCGCAAGATTGACCGCGTACTCGAAAGGGTTGGGCTCAGTTCCAATGCCAAAGACAAATTCCCTTTTGAATTTTCCGGCGGCCAACGTCAGCGCATAGGTATCGCCCGGGCCATTGCTTTACGGCCCAAACTGTTGATTTGTGACGAACCGGTCTCAGCCCTTGATGTTTCTGTACAAAGCCAGGTGCTCAACCTGATGATGGAACTACAGAATGACCTCAATCTCAGCTACCTGTTTATTGCTCACGATTTAGCAGTCGTTCGTCACGTCTCCGACCGGGTAGCGATTATGTATCTCGGAAAGATTGTGGAGATCGCCGATGCGGATTCGATCTATCAAAATCCCCGCCACGCTTATACCAAAGCGCTAATTTCTGCGATTCCGGTTCCCGACCCGTCGGTAAACCGTGAAATGACCTACCTCGAAGGAGACGTGCCCTCTCCAATCGACCCTCCGGAAGGCTGCGCGTTTGGCCACCGTATGGGACATCCGCGTTGGGAGGACAGTATCTCTGCGGATCTGTCACTCCGGGAAATCGAACCGGGCCACTGGGTACAACCATGCCCGTGCTGCACGGATTTGGGATAATGACCGCAATCGAGCGCGCTAAAAACTATATATCGCAGATCAAAGCGATTTCCGGGAAATCAGGCCACAGGGAAACTTTTAAGGTCGCCTCGATTCTTCGTCATGGCTTCGCTCTGTCGATCGAAGAAGCTATGAAAGTCATGCTGGAATGGAACAAAACCAACGCCCGGCCACCGTGGTCTGAAGGTGCCTTGCATCATAAACTGCTTTCTGCTGACGGCAGCTACAGCTCCTATCCTTTTGCGTACCTGCTATCCCCTGAGGAAAAAGCCAAACTGGGAGATATCCCGGAGCAACCGGTTCGTCCAAAGCGGGACCGATGGCCGAAATGCGATGAGGAACGAGTCATCGATTTGTTGAAAAATTCCCTCGTGACTCTGAAAGATTTTTACCGGGAATCACCCGCTAAACCCTCCGACCTGAAGTGCCCGTATGAATTAATCGATTTCCTGTTTTGTCAGGGTGAACTGGAGAATCCCTGGCTCTGTCTCGGCAGATCGGTGTTCGATGCGGTGACTCAACAAAGGAGCGACTGGGAGGGTAAATTGGATTCGAATCATTGGCAGTATATCGTCCCCAATCCGATGAAAGGCCCTTCGGGCAAAACAGCTACCGGCAAAGAATCCCCGCGCGCGAAAAGCAATGTTCTGGAACGACGCTTCATTGTAATTGAGTGCGATTTCGATATCGAAAATCACCCGGCCGTTTTTCGTGTGATATCTGAAATGAGAATCAGTGTTCAGGATGTGTGCACCACCATATTGACAAAGCTGAGCGAAACCGCCCGACCTGCCATGGCAGTCAATTCGGGCGGAAAAAGCATCCACGGCTGGTTCCCGGTGCTCGGCGCATCGCGAAGGGCGCAAATCGAATTTTTTCGGGATGCCTGCCTGCTCGGAGCTGACCCGCAGATGGCCCACACCAACCAGTGGACCCGCTTTCCCACTGGAATCAGAGAAAACAATAACGTTGTTCAAGCGGTCGAATACTTCGATCCGGATCCTTTTCTTTTGCAGTTCTAATTCTCCTTCGGCGGAGGCAGATCGATGATTTTCATCGTAGTTTTGTCGACCTGAAAAGTGGTATCTGTTTGCTCGTTCATATACCGCAAAATATCCAGCAATCGCGGCTTGATAAGATCCAGAGTCACAGTTTTCGCGGTCGAAGTGAACAGGACCACATTGATTCCTTTAGGCGCGGCAGAGGATTTTGAATGGTGCCCGATAAACTGCGCCATATCCGGAACCGGTACCTCTACGAGGGAGATTTTATCCAATTCTCTTTCGCCCAGATAGGTGGTAATCCGACCGGGAGGCAATACCGGTTGAACTCTCGAATCAGGCGCCCGGAAAATGATGGCATTGCGATCCGCCCGCAGGCGAAACCCGCTCAGCTCGGCACTGTATTGAACCAGTTCTGTCAGAGAAAGCCCGGAAACCTTCATACTCAATTTTGCGTCCGCAGCAGTCAACGTATCGCTTTCAATAATGACGAAGTTGCCCGGACCGGATGCAGCCCGGTCAAGTTGCCGGAGACTCTCCACCACTTCAACAAACGGAGTGTTGGAAAATTCAATATTCGGTCCGGAAATACCCGCCATCCTTTGAAAGGCCGGCGATGTCATAATATTCGAATTTCTCGATGCACGTCTGCTTCGCAACTTTTGCAGAGCCGCAGGATATCCAATCCATACAACACGCCGGTCGATCAAAAATTCGGTTTGAGAAAGCTTCGTGACATATTTGATTACCTCGGAAAACGGCACATTCTTAAGAGAAAGCGTTATCTTTTTATCGGCTTTCGCCAGTTCCCCGGAAGGATCGTACAGCATGAAGTTGGCAGGTTTCCCTTTCATTTGTTTCGCTTTGTCACCCAGAAAACTCAAAACGGATGAAAGATCGGCGTTGGAAAACTCAACACTGTCCAGTTGTAATTGAGAAAGGGACTTCTCCTCCGCAGAACCTGAAATCCCGAGCAAACCAAGGAAGATTAATACCCATATCTTCATGCTTCGACCCTACCAGACTATTGCCTCGTTGGAAAATCAGATTTTGGCAGGTTGAACCGGAGATGTCGAAAACCTTACTCTCGACTTCACCGTTACCGCCCAGGCTAAAATCAGAAGAATCACCAGCGTAGAAGGCAGCACCCGGTTAGTTCCCACCCAATAGTGAATCCGTAGCAACTCGAACATAAATAGAAACTGAATCGGATACACCAATCCAAACAAACGCCCTTCAGCGAGACTTCGATAGGCAATCCCGGTAAACATTCCCAGAGCAATCTGCGCCGGTATAAAAAGAACGTTGCCTGCATAGGTGGCCACATACCAGATACCCGACGTGTTGTTAAACTCAATGTCAAGGGAACCCTGATAGAGACCTTTATAGATAATATCGTAGGTTCCGTGGTAGATCGGCATAGTCACGCCGTCGTAAAATCCGGTTACCCCCAGAATCGCCGCACCGGTGTTCATCGCTTCAAAATAGTAAGTGAAAAGCCGCTTCCAACCGAATACGAAGATATTGGCATGCTCGGCGGAATTACTTTGCCAGGATCGCAAAGATTCAAAAAACACAAACACCCCCAGCAACAAAACCGGAGCCAGTAGTGGCAGAAAATTTATCATCCGCCGGAAGGCAGGTTTCAAGAGGACTCCCAGGCGGGGCATGGCACAGAGAAAAAACGGCATCGCTCCTTCAATCAGCGCCAACCGTTCGGACCACAAAACGGCGCGAATAAACAGGGTTCCGAAAAAGACAATGTGAAATCCAGAAATCAATTTCACCTTTCCCGGAAGAATGCCCGACCAGCGCATGCCCCGAAGTGCGCCGAGAACCAGGGATACCTGCGTCCAGGTCGTAACCCCCGGGATCGTCTTAAAAGTGTGTTTCAATTCCAGATTACCCCCCAACACCCCCGCCACGAGACCGGGATTCAGAAAAAAATCCCGGAAGAATATCAGGTGCGCGAATACAAAAACCCCCATCAAAAACCAGTCGAGTTTTTCACTGAGAAATACCTCAGCTATCCTCGGTGGTGGCCCGGACCGGTTCTGCCCGAAGATACTGAAGCTCAGTTTTCGAAACGTTTTCGATTCGCCAATCCACGCACCGACAATGAGAAAAAAGAATCCGATCAACCCGACAACAAAGTCTCTGTAGCCGTAAAAAAGCTGTGCTTTCGAGAGCGTCAGCGTCGGATCTGAGAAGGAAAACAACACCATCCCGGGCAGCATCGCAAACAGCATAAAAAGTGATGGCCGAAACCACCACGGCAACCAGAGATCAGGCTCCTCCAGCGAGACCCGGTGCACTGTTTTCTGCAACCTCATAGGAATCCGTTTCCCTACCCTTCCATCACGACGGAAACAGTGCCTCTTGCGTTTTTACGTAGAAAGTCGACAACCTGCCCGATTTTTTTCCTTTTGTCTTTCCGGTTCCGCACAATCAGAATCGTGGTATCGGAATAAGAAGACACCATAACCGGTACCTGAGTTTCCTGCTCCAGCGATGTCGTTTCGATAATAATCCGTGAGAACTGCTGGCAATGTGGATTCAACATCTGCCAGATATTTTCCGGAGCGAGCAGAAAGCTGGACGGAATCGCCAAACTGAACAGGTTCTCCTGATGGGACTTTTGCGGTTTAAAACTCACCAAAGTCTCCGGGTTACTCCCCGGGATCATCGATATCACCAGAGTAGGGTTTCCATAGTAGGCCGAGGCATAACCAAGCGCGGAGGAAATATGGTGTCCGCTTTCGAACGGTTCGACCGAACCCACGTGAACAACTCGCGAAAGACGGTGCTCAGGGGATAGCAATACCTGGGACATTTGGGCGAGCAGAGCAGTCCGGTGTTCCTCTTCCGCTTGTAAAGACGGGGTACCAGCGAGGACTTTTACTCCCAGATTTTTCTCCAACTGCGAGCGGTTCACAAAAGGCGTGTCCCGCAACAAATCGACAGACAATAATCCGAGAGAAAACAACCCACCGAGGAATGTGCCCATCACCGCTACCACCGGTTTGCCCGGTTTTGAAGTTTTGTGAGCAGCAATCGGCTCCGACATTTCTGTAGTGATCGAAGTGGACTTTTCTGTCAGCAACGAGGTCTCGCTGATCTTCTGTTGCAAAGCCTCGTGAATCCTCCATTCAGTCTCCACCTTTTGCTGCACCGCTCTAAATTCCGCACTGGCCAGCTTCACCGAATTCAGCTCTCCCTGAAGTTCCTTTACCTTTTTAGTCAGTAACTCTTCATTTTTCGCCGCCGCAGTGTAATCCCCGATTAAGGAAGCTTTTAAATCCGACGCCAACTGAGTCAACTGGGACTCGACCTCTATGTACTGTTTCTCCGCCTGCTTATACTCCGGATGGCTTTGTGTGTACCGGGTCCCAGCCACGGCAAATGCCGCTCTCGCATTCATTCTTCTGGAGAGAAGGTCTGTGACATGTTCATTTCCGGAAAAGCCACCTATCTCTATCACTTGAATCGGATCTGCCTCCGGATCGATATCCCGAACTGTTTCGACCTTACTCTGAAGATCCAGCACTTTACCGGATACCCGATTGTACTCTTCACCTACTTTGGTTAAACGTTCCGCGAACAGGCTGTGATCCTGTTCCACAGTGAGTCCCGGATTCTCTTTCCTAAACCGTTCCAATTCTTTATCGGCTTCAAGAGCTCTACGATAGGCGATATCCGCCTGGCGACGCAGAGCCTCCTGGGATTTGTTAGCCTCCCTCCGCTTTTGCTCAGCCAGAAAAGATTCGAACTCTGACACAAAAGTACTGGCCATCAACCGGGCCCTTTCCGCATCCGTATCATATACCGTTAACTCCAACAGTCGGGTCGGACGGATCAGCGAACACGAAACTCTTTTACCTCTGATCTCTTTCAACAATCTTGAATCGGAAATCGGAACATTCTCAATTACATTTTTGCGAAGCGATTTGGGAAGAAAGTCCAGATCGTTGCGAAGTTCAAGCCGGTCGATGACGCGGAGAATCATCGAATCAGAGGTGATGGTGCGTTCGAGGCTGTTCAATGAGTCGAGATCGGAGGCCACGGAGGCCACGTTTTCCACCTGAAGAATGTGATCAAACTTTGGGTCAATAAATATTAGAGCCGTACTCGAATAGTAAAGAGTCGCGAAAAAGAACAGGTAAAAAATTGCAAGCAAGCCCCCGATAAACGGGAAAAGCAGCAGGAGAAAAAATCTCCTCTTAATAATCGAAAATAAATCCTGCAGATCGAAAACAGGAGACAACTCAATGAGGTCCCATTCTTTCGCGTGCAAAGACGATGGAATAGGCCCCCTCGGAGAAGGCGAGACTGTGGACTTGGTCATGTGTGAAACGTTGAACTGACCGAAACTAATTGATTTTTCATAATTAGTCCACTTTTTTATATTATATTTGATAAGATCGACCGCTTTCGATTCTCAAATTCGGGAAAGCAAATTCGATGCACCCTGTTCCAAATAAATTTCCTAAATTACGCCTCTCACTTTTGCGAGATATTATATTTATGATTTTTATTGTCGATCTTGTAATTTTGTCGGATAGTATGACAAATTTCACAGCACAACTACCTGAAACACAAAATGAAAACCCGGTCTGAGACGGTTCATCTGGACCAGAAAATCGCACTTGTTCATGATTTTCTCATCCAAATGGGAGGGGCGGAACGGGTCGTCGAGGTTATGGCAAAGGCTTTCCCTGCTGCTCCGATCTATACTTCTGCTACAAAAAGTAAAAATCTATTTCCTGTGTTTCAGTCCGGCAATGTCGTCAATACATGGATGCAGCGAATCCATAGTATGGATACTCTGCACAAAAAGTTGTTTTTCCTTTATCCACTCGCCTTCAAATCACTTCGGATCAGCGAATCGAAAGATACTGTATGGATCAGCAGCAGCGGGTTTTCCAAGTGGATTCCCAAACCCGACGGCGCAAAATTCGTATGTTACTGCCATACTCCACCACGGTTTTTCTGGAATCCGGACGAGTATTTACAGAATGAGATATCCAATCCTTTACTGAGGTCTTTTGTAAAAAGCCTCATGCCTCTTTTCAGGCGGAGCGATAAAAGGCAAAGCGACAAGATCGATGTATTTGTTGCCAATTCACTCAATACCCAAAAGAGAATCAAAGAGTGCTACGGCAGGGACAGCATTGTGATATATCCTCCTGTCGATATTGACCGTTTTCAGGTAAGCGAAAAGAAGGAGCCTTTCTATCTCGTGGTTTCCCGGCTTGTCTCCTACAAAAGAATTGATCTCGCCGTCGAGGCATTTACCAAAGCCGGTCTAAAACTGATAGTTATCGGCGAAGGCCCTGACAGGGAACGCCTCGAATCTTTGGCAGGTGACTCCATCCAGTTTCTGGGCCGTGCTCCGGAAAAGGTAGTCGAAGAAAAAATGGCAGCCTGTGCCGGCTTCGTATTTCCCGGCTGCGAAGACTTTGGAATCACTCCGGTTGAAGCCCAGGCCTGCGGTAAACCCGTCATCGCCTTCCGGGGTGGAGGAGCTCTTGAAACAGTCGTCGAAGGAGAAACCGGTGTGTTCTTTGACGACCCCGAAGTTGCCTCTCTAAGCACAGCCATTCTCGAATTCGAAGAAACAGACTGGGACCCCGCAGTCATTCGCACCAACGCGGAAAAATTTTCCACAGAAAGATACCTGTCTGAAACACGCGCTCTTCTTAACCAGGTTTCCAACAACCATTTAGAAAAAGATTAAGCCATGATTGAATTAATTTCTGACTATCCGGGCCACCATACAACGAAACACTCGCAAAGTTCTGTCGTCATCGGGGAACTATCGGTGAAAGATTTTTCCGAAGACTGTCTTCAAACGGCCGTTTTGATATTGCTGCACAAATTGTCCGGGCAATCGTCCCTCTCAATCGATATTATCTCTAAGACCGGCATACCAGCCTGCCTGTCGGTGGAGTTCGAAAGTGAGGACACTGCCGGGCAGATCAGCAGGAAAAAAGTGGTGCAGACAGGAAAGGAAAGATCCAGTTCGTTTGGCATTAGCTATGAGGCGGCTGAAACTGACATGAGCGCTCTGTTTCAGTTCGTAGACAACGGCTTAACCATTTCATTCAACAGTAGCATTTATTCAGGAAAGACCATTCGGGAATGGGGCGAAAGGCTCCGAATTATTGCCACTCAGCTAACCCGCGAACCCGGCATCCTGCTCTCCGATCTGGATATATTCCTGCCCGGCGAAAAAGAAACCATTCTACATCAGTGGAATCCTTCTGCGGAGGATAGCGCCTACTACTACCGTCAAATCGATTACATATCCGAATTTGAAAAGCAGGTTGAGAATACGCCTCACAGAATCGCTGTATTAGATGCGGAAAAAGAATGGACCTACAGCCAACTCAATTCATATGCCAACGTGATTTCAGGCAAACTGATTGAAAAGGGAATCACGACCAACCAACGGATTGGTCTGCACGTTCAGCGAAGTGCTGAAATGCTGGGGTCGATGCTGGGGATTATGAAAGCCGGAGGTGGATATGTACCTCTTGAACCGGGCCTCCCCGACGACCGGATGACCTATATGGCGACAGATTCGGGGATCTCTTTGGCGGTAAGTCAAAAGCAGTTTGAAGATGTCCCGCTTCTCCGGGATTCGCTCGAAACGATTTGGATCGACGGTATATCAGCCGACCACTATTGTTCGAATCCGAAACGAAAGTGCGGTCCCAACGATCTGGCTTATGTGATATACACCTCCGGATCCACCGGCAAGCCTAAAGGAATGGAAATTGAACACCATTCCATGGTGAACTATGTCTATGCCAATATAGAAAGGCATGAAATCACGGAAGATGATGTCTATCTGGGTTCCACCACAATCGCTTTCGATGTTTCCGTCCCGGAACTGTTTTGCCCGCTCGTGATAGGAGCCAGGGTTCATGTAGCCCCGCCAGGTATTGCGGCTGACGGGGAGGCGCTCGGCGCTCTGCTGGAAAGTGCAGGCATCACAAAAATGAACGCAACTCCCACTACCTTCCAGATTCTCGTTTCATCCGGTTGGAAAGGCAAAGACGACCTGGTCATTATGAGCGGTGGAGAGCCGATCAATCCGGAACTGGCTAACAAGCTACAAGAACTTTGCCAACAGGTTTACAATGAATACGGCCCCTGTGAGGCAACAGTGTTTAATACCGTTCACAAAATCGGAGAGGAAGCAGGAATAGTCCCACTCGGCACCCCGTTATTAAACAGTCGTCTCTATGTTCTTGATGACCACGGTAATCCTGTGCCACCGAAAGTTCGGGGGCGAATCTTCATCGGAGGGGATTGCGTCGTTCGGGGATATATCAACCGTCCTGAACTCAATATAGAAAAATTCGTTTCCGACCCTTTTTCGCATACAGAAAACGCCCGGATGTATGACACAGGCGATGTGGGATATTGGAACGACGGCTATCTGTACACCCTCGGCAGGTCTGACAACCAGGTGAAAATCCGGGGCTATCGGATCGAACTGGGCGAAATAGAAAATGCTATTTCCGGCCACCCGAAAATCAGCGAGGCAGCAGTCCTCGTCCGTGAAGACACACCGGGCCAAAAGCGCATTGTTGCGTATACAAGACCAGTCGATGAAATGCCCGTGAGTGATGAGCTACAGGAATTTCTGCTCGCAACTCTCCCCTCCTACATGGTGCCAACCTGGTTTGTTGAAATAGCCGAATTTCCTAAAACCGTCAGCGGGAAAATTGACCGCTTGTCGCTTCCCGTTCCGGAGGTCACGGTTACGGACACAGAGGATACCCCAACAGGCAACAAACTCGCCTCGGACATTGCGGCTTTGTGGCAGGAAGTGCTCGGAGTCAGAGAAGTAAAAACCACCGA
>JARGOZ010000034.1:0-28730 GCA_029213025.1 Verrucomicrobiales bacterium | reverse complement strand
TCTTTTCAGAAAAAACTTTCGGATTATCTCGGCAGGAAAATTCCTATCGCAACAATTTTTCAATCCTCTACTGCGGAAGATTTGGCCAGTGCCATTGGTGGAGATTCCCGTTCCAAACCGGCAATCCGGAATAAAAATCAAAGCGCCCAAAAAGAGATCGCGGTTATCGGCATGGCCGGCCGGTTTCCCGGCGCCCCGGACCTGAATACTTATTGGCAGAATCTGGTAAACGAAGTGGAAACAATCGATACCTTCACTCCCGCCGAACTCGAAAAATTTGGAGTAAGTTCGGCTGATTATATGAATCCGGATTATGTCCCCCGGGGTATTTCACTCCAGGGAGCCTACGACTTCGATGCAGGATTTTTCGATATTAGCGGAGCGGAGGCGGAAATCATGGATCCTCAGGTCAGGCTGTTTCTCAAAACCGTATGGGAAACGCTGGAAGATGCCGGATACCCGGAGGAACCGGAAGATAATCAAATCGGCATTTTTGCAGGCGGCGGCTATTCCACCTATCAGTTCGCACATCTCGGATTGCAATCAGTTGAACGCCTGTCCACGCTAACCGGGAATGCGTCTGACTATATCGCCACCCGTTGTGCCTACGCCTTTGGTTTAACCGGTCCGGCGATGTCGGTCCAAACCGCCTGTTCGACCTCACTCGTCGCCATAAACGAAGCGTGCGAAGCACTCCGCTCCGGCCGGTGTGAAATGGCCGTCGCAGGAGGAGTTTCTTTTTCCTATCCGCACGAACAGGGTTATACCTACGAAGAAGGACTTATCTATTCGAAAGACGGACACTGCCGGCCGTTTGATGCAAAGGCAAGTGGAACCATTTTTTCCCAGGGTGCCGGAGCAGTCCTGCTGAAGCCATTGGAACAGGCGTTACAGGATGGTGATACGATTCACGCCGTAATACGGGGAGTGGCAACCAACAACGACGGCAATCGAAAAGGTAGCTTTGCCGCACCCAGTATCGAAGGCCAGCAACAGGTAATCGAAGCCGCTCTTGCCGACGCCGGAATTTCCCCGGATGAAATTTCCTATGTGGAGGCCCACGGAACCGGCACAGTTATCGGTGATCCGATTGAAGTAGCCGGCCTCACCGGAGCATGGCGCAACTACACAAACCAAACCGGTTTTTGTCCGATTGGATCGGTAAAGTCCAATATTGGTCATGCGGATGCCGCAGCTGGAATTGCCGGTTTCCTCAAACTTTTGCTCTGCCTGAAAAATAAGACCATACCGGCGACTTTGCACTACACAGTAGAGAATGCTGAAATGGACCTCGGCAACAGCCCATTCTTTGTTCAATCGAAAACTACAAAATGGGATTCGAAAAAGCGAATAGGTAGTGTCAATGCGATGGGCCTGGGCGGGACCAATGCTCACACTATTGTGGAGGAAGCGCCACCTCAATCGGCACCTTCTCAGGCAAGTCCCAACTATTATATCTTTCCCTTCTCCGCGAAGAGCCCAACTTCCCTCAAAGCAATTCTCCGGAAATGGCAGGAAGCGGAATTCGAGCCGGACTCCCTCAACAATGCGGCATTCACCCTCCAACACGGTAGAAAAGAATTCCCGTTTCGTCACGCCGTAGTGGCTGAAGACTTCGGAGATTTGCAGAGATCGTTGGCAAACCCGGATATACAAGCCTCTCACGAACTCCGGATCAACCGAAAGCCGGTTTTTATGTTCACCGGACAAGGGGCGCAGTATCGGAAAATGTGCTATTCGTCCTACAGGACCGACGATGCTTTCCGCCACGCCGTTGACCAATGTTGCCGAATTCTCAAAGACCAGTGCGACTACGATCTACAGTCGATTCTATTCGCCGAATCCGGCGACGCAATCAATGAAACACGGCACGCCCAACCTGCGTTGTTCACCATTTGTTATGCCCAGGCGAAACGCTGGATCGACTGGGGATTCCAACCGGAATCCCTGATCGGGCACAGCATCGGCGAATATGTAGCGGCCCACCTCAGCGGTGTCATGTCGCTTGAGGACGCTTTGAAGACGGTCTACACCCGGGGGACACTCATGCAGCAGATGGAGGCCGGCGACATGCTGGCGGTCATGGATTCTGCGGAAACAGTCGAATCGCTGATCGACGATATTCCCAATGTGGAAGTGGCGGCCTTAAACAGTCCGTTTTTGACCGCGGTAGCCGGGAAGAAAGAGCAAATCACCGAAGCCGCCGGGATCTTTTCAGAAATGGGGATCAGGCACAAAAATCTATCCACTTCCCATGCCTTCCATTCAAAAATGATGGAGCCTATGCTGGAGGAATTTAAGTTGGCGGTAAATCAGATTTCCCTGAATCCCCCGTCAATCCCCTACATCTCGAATTTGACTGGTAAATGGATTTCCGATAGTGAAGCAACAAACCCGGACTACTACGCCGAACAGCTTAGATCCAGCGTTCGGTTCCATGATGGTATTAATACCATTACAGACGGAGAAAGCCCACACCTGTTTCTCGAAATGGGACCCGGTAGAACTCTAACCACTTTCGCATCGGACATTTTGGCAGGCAGCGATAACGCCATTTTGCCCACCCTGCCTGGTCCGAAAGAAGGTATCGATTCCGAACGATATACCTGGCAGGCCCTCGCCAACACATGGACGGCAGGACAGACTTTAGACTGGAGCAAAATTATGTCGACTGAAGGATGTCGTCGAATTCCTCTCCCTACCTACCAGTTCGACGAAAAGACATACCGGATTGAACCTAACATTACAACGACAGAGTCCAAACATGAGAACCTTTCTTTGTTCAATACACCTGTTTGGAAAGAATCGAAATCAGGATATGCCGGCGTCCCCATCACACCTGGTGAAAAGACCGTCTGGCTGTGCTTTATCAGTCCCCGGTCCAATCTGGACAAGAGGATTCTGGATGCCGCAAAGGTGACCACAGCCCGGAAAATTGAGATCGCAAAAGGAGGGACTTTCAAACGATACTCCGCCAACCGATACCGAATCAATCCGGCGAATGAAGAGGATTACGAAAAACTAATCAAACAGGTACTCAACGATTTTGGAACAATCGGGGGGGTAATCCACACCTGGAGTTACCATCGCCCCAAAGTAACAAAAGTCGATCATCTCTGGAACAGTCAGGCAACCCGGTCTTTGAGTGCGCTCTGGCTCGGCAGAGCTCTCGGTGGAATCGGCAACAGAACTCCCATACCGGTAAATTTTGTAACCCGGGGATTAATCAAAGGAAAAGGCTGCGATCTATACCCGGCTAACTATGCTCTTTCCGGAGTAGTAGGGGTAATTCAACGCGAATACCCCAATTTGATCACCCGGACTATCGATCTGGGTGACCGCATTTTCGATATAAGAACCGAGGAATCTCTCTACAAAGTCCTGAATGGAGACCGCCACCACCTGAGGCTCGCGATGAAAGACGGCAGCTGGTGGCTGCCTACTTTCGAAAATGACGACCCGGACCTGTATCGATCGGTGGAGCCATACCGGGAAATCAAAGAGGGAGGTATTTATGTGATTACCGGCGGACTGGGAGGGCTCGCCCGAACCATCGCCAAAGATCTCAGCACGAGAGCCGGGAAACTGACTTTCATCCTGATTACCCGCTCCTCGTTCCCGGAACGAAAGAACTGGCAATCAATGCTAACCAGCGAAGCAACCGATGCGAGAACGAGACAGAAGATTCTTACACTTCTCGACCTGGAACAAAATGGCTGCCGCGCTCAAATCGTTTCAGCAGACCTTGGGATACCGGGAGTCATGGAGGACACACTGCATGCTATCCAGCGTCAACACGAAAGGATCGACGGGGTAATCCATACCTCCGGGGTGTTGCGGGACGGCGCTGTTGCCATGAAAGAAAAGCGGGATGTGGAAGAGGTGTTCGCGGCAAAATCGATACCTGCTCAAGGCCTGTATAACTACTTTCGCTCGCCTGACCACAATCCGGATTTTGTGATTCTTTTTTCCTCTGTATCTACAGATCTGGCCGCTTTCGGTCAGAGTGACTACGCAGCGGCAAATGCCTATCTCGACGGCATTGCCGAGAAGGCCTGGTCGGAAGGCCATCCCTTCTTTTCCATCGCCTGGCCCGCGTGGCGCGACGTGGGAATGGCCGCCGATACCAAAACCGAAAATGCCGGGGCGAGTGGACTGAGCGACGAAATCGCGCACAACTCGATATCACCGGAAACCGGAGCGAAAGCTTTCTTCGACATCATGTCGTGTTCCGACAGTCCGAGGACGGTAGTATCTGTTTTGCATTTTGGGAATCATTACCAAAATCTGTTGGAGAATCGCCAACCGGCCGCCAACCGCTCCGACGAAACACGCTCTAAAATCGAGGCACCGGTTGAACAGATGCTCAGTCTCTGGAAACGCGAGTTGAACAACAATGACATCACCGAAGACGATGACTATTTCGAGCTCGGCGGCGATTCCCTCCTTGCTGTTCGCCTCCTTCAACGAATCAAGGAAACTTTTGATCAGGCTATCCCGATGTCACTTCTGATCAAAGCACCGACTGCACGGAAACTTATCAGGGCGATGGGCCTCGATTCGGCAGAAATCGAACAAATCCCCGGCAAAGATCTATCCCCGCACATCGTCCCGCTTCGTATCGACAAAGGTTCGAAGGAGACTCCCATATTTTGTATCCATGCGGCAGACGGTGGTGTTATGTTCTACCAGGGATTCGCGTCCCGATTGGAGAAAGACCGGTCTATATATGGTATTGAAAGTAGAGTGTTTCACGATGATTCCTATCAACTCGAAGCCGACATCGAGGCGGTGGCTGCGCACTATCTGAAAGATATCCGCGAATTCAGACCGGAAGGTCCCTATATCTTCGCCGGATATTCCTTCGGGGCTCTTGTCGCTTTACGTATGGCACAACTGGCCCGGGAACAGGGTGACACGGTAGAGGGCCTGATCATCTACGACATGTTCAATCCCGAAATGGTCAGAAAGTACTCGATCTTTGAAAGAACCAAAGTCATCTGGGACCGGCGCTCAATACTTCCCTTCTGGCCCAGAGTCCAATCCTGCCTGGGGAGATTCGGCGAGTTGGCCAAATGGGTATGCATCCATAAATGGGAGTACTACAAATACAAGGCGAACAAACTCGAAGAGGAATATTCCAGGCATGTGCGCGCAAGGTATATGTATGAATCACTGATCCCCGGGTTCTGCCCTTCCGAATACAATGGCAGGACCTTGCTTGTTGTAACTGAAGACCCCGGCGACAGATGTGACTTCGGAGAAATCCAGGGTTGGCGGAATGTACTGAAAGAGAAAATGACACACCGTTTTGTAACCGGAAACCATCTCGAAATTTTTACCGGAACTCACCTTGAACTTCTCGTAAACCACACCGACTACTTTTTGAGAGGCGGGCCTCAAACGACGTATGACTCTCACAATGTGGTGGAGAAAGAGCCTGCTCGAAGTGATACCCGGTTCGTCACCAAAGAGAAAGACCAGCGGGAATTTGCCGGGTAATGGCGTGACAGTGCATCGCTGGGCCGAATCCCGCGTTTGTCCACGGGAAAATACATGTCATTTTTTCGCACTGTACCCTGTTGAATGGCGCATTGTACCCTGTTGAGTCAACGATTGTACCCTGTTGAGTCAACGATTGTACCCTGTTAAATGGACTTTTTTGAACACCAGGAAAAGGCGAGAAAGAATTCCGGAATCCTTATTTTCTATTTTTTCCTCGCTGTGGCGGGAATCATCCTTGCCGTCTACGCATTGGTGACCGGTCTTTCGTTTTTTGTCGAATCAAAGTCTTCCGCCACTCCCGGCAGTTTGGAAATTTGGCGACCTGATTTATTCGCGTTAACTGCGATGGGCACCGGAACCGTGATCTTTCTGGCGTCGGCCTACAAAACCATGCAACTCAGCGGCGGCGGCAAAGTCGTCGCTATGGAACTGGGCGGACGTGTGCTTGATGTCCATACTACCGATTTCCACGAACGCCGCCTGCTGAATATAGTAGAGGAAATGGCTATCGCTTCCGGCGTTCCGGTCCCGGATGTGTATGTGATGGATTCGGAAGATTCGATCAACGCTTTTGCTGCCGGAAAAACTACCAGCGACGCGGTTATCGGAGTGACGCGCGGCTGCATGAAAATGCTGACCCGCGACGAGCTCCAGGGCGTGATTGCTCATGAATTCTCCCATATACTAAATGGCGATATGCGACTGAATATGAGGCTGATCGGCATGCTGTTCGGCATCCTGTTCCTGACTCTGATTGGGGAGATGATCATGCGCAGCACCTTTTACACCCGCAGCTCCCGGGACCGGGATTCGGGCGGTGGTGTGATCGCTATATTGATTGCCGGAATCGGCCTGATGATCATCGGATACATAGGTATGTTTTTCGCCAATCTCATCAAAGCATCTATATCCCGCCAGCGGGAATTCCTCGCCGATGCGTCCGCCGTACAGTTCACCAGAAATCCCGACGGGATAGCCGGGGCGCTGAAGAAAATCGGTGCCCTCAGTGAAGGTTCCTCTATTACCCACCCCATGGCACGCGATGCAAGCCACCTGTTTTTCGGGTCCGCGTTCCGGCAAAATGCTTTTGCCACGCATCCTCCACTTCAGATTCGGATCAAACGATTACTACCTCACTGGAACGGCGATTTCGGTTCAGCAAAGCTGGCGCCGATTACTGAGAGAAGTGAACCTTCCGGATCTCAGCAAACAAAGAAACCCGGCGGTATACTTTTCCCAACCATGTTGGCCGGGGGAAACCTGGCGGAAATGCATCTTTCGGAATCGGAGGCGGCGGAAAGCATGCGCTCAGTCCATGTGGAGCAGGTATCTCTCGGAAAAGGCATCCTCAAAGACATGCCGGAGCACTGGGCCGAAGCCGTCTACAGTGAACCGGGGGCGCAGGCCGTGATATTCGCTCTCCTTCTCGCCCAGGACGAACAGCTTCGGGACGAGGAGCTTTCCCACATCCGAAAGCAGATCGATCAACTGACCTACAAACAGGTTGTTCTGCTCCATTCTGAACTCAGCCATCTCCATTCTGCGGTGAAACTGGCTCTAATTGATCTTTGTATCCCGGCGATGCGCCGCCTTTCGCCCGCAGAATACGAAAGATTCCGCAAGATCGTGAACGGACTGGTCGCCAGTGACCGAATGGTCGACCTTTTTGAGTTCACTTTACAAAAGGTCGTAAGCCGGCATCTCGATACGTATTTCCATGTCACCCGCCCGCCGCGGATCAGGTATCGGAATATCGGTCAACTCACAACAGAAGCGGCTGTTCTTATCAGCACTCTTTCCGCTTTCAGCAATCCCGAAAATGAGAAGCAAATCAGAAGCTCATTTAAAAAGGGCTCCGACCACATCCGGGCACTCACCGGACGGAGTCTGGAGTTCCAGTCGGCGGAGAATTGCAGTCTCGATGCAATTCGGGAAGCGATTCACCGGTTTGAAGAAAGCACCCCGATCATCAAACGGGAGTTACTTCTCGCGGCCAGCAAAGCGGTCCTCGCGGATGGAAAAATCTCCAGTAATGAAGCGGAGCTGATTCGCGCGATCGCTGATGCCATGGGCTGTGCGATCCCGCCGTTCGTGAGAACTGCGCCTTTGGCCGACTAAAATAGGTCAACTCCTGCGGCGGTTTTCAAGCCAGCGGTGCATTTCTTTTTCGCCCTGCTCGATTCGATCCGCCAGAGAATCGGAGGAAATCGCCTCGCCTCCTGAAGCAACCACAGCGTCCTGAACAGGGATATCATTGGTTGCGACCACGATCCGGTATTTTTGGGCATTTCCGGCAGCGAGGCGCTCGATTATCGAATCAGCAGAAGAATCCCCGCTGGAAAAAATTACCTGGATGCCGCCGGGATCCCGTTGTTCGCTGCGTTTCAGGCCGCGCCCGTCAAAAACAACGACGACACGGTCATGACTGAAATCCTGGTACGCTTCCAGCAGTTTGATCAGCTCGTTGCGGGCTGATTCTTTGCGCCGCCGGAAAATCGAGAGCAGATCCGGCCAGGCGTGGATAATATTATTCCCATCCACCAATAGAAATGACGGATGGGAATCACTCATTGAAACGGGGTATCAGTTCGGGCTTACTCTTCCTCCGAACTGTCCTTTTCTTTTTCCGCAGCAGCCTTCTTCGTGGCTGTCTTCTTCTTCGTGGCGGCTTTTTTCTTCGCTGTGGCCTTTTTCTTTACGGGAGCGGCTTCCTCTTTCGGTGCAGTCTCCTCAGCAGCAGCTTCGACGGCTTCCGGCTCTTTCTTTTCAGCGGCGGCAGCTGCCTTTTTAGCAGGTGACTTTTTCTTCTTTGAACTCAAGGCAAGCTGAGCCTTCAGTATCTCCTGCTTGCGCTTGATGTACTTTTTCCTGCGACGGCGCTTTTCTACTTTGTTGTATTGCTTACCCATTTTTGGCTAATCCTGTTTTTAAAATAAATCCCCGATTCTCTAAAATTTCGAGAGAGCGGATTTTAAGGGGAGTTCCCCTGCATGGCAAGGGGAAATGCAGAAGGTCTTGATTACGGGCTCCATCGCTCGATTGCCCAGCCGTTTTCAGCCCCCCCTTTGTAAATCAGCCGATCATGAAGTCGACCTTTCCCGCCCTGCCAGAATTCAAAGCTGGCCGGGAGTAGCCGGTAGCCCCCCCAAAAATCGGGGACGGGCACACAATCGGGCGTTCCCTTGTCAGGAAATTGCTGCCGATACTCCCGGTCTTTTTCAATCAGCCAGTCACGCCCCGGAATCACTGCACTCTGGTCGGATGCCCAAGCTCCGATCCTGCTGTCATAGGGCCGGGCCTGAAAATAAATCTGCGATTCAGCCCGGGACGTCTTTTCCACCCGGCCCCGGACGACAACCTGACGCGATTGCTCTTTCCAGAGAAAAAGCAGAGAAGCCACCGGATGCGCTTCAATCTCACTGGCTTTCCGACTGTTGTAATTGGTAAAAAAACTGAAACCACGCTGATCGAGATCTTTGAGAAGCACGGTTCGGCTGGAGGGAACCTGATCCAGCCCCAAAGTGGAAAGGGTCATCGCGTTAGGCTCGCGAATCCCGGAATCTCGGGCTTCCGTAAACCACTTTTTGAACTGTTGAAACGGATCGGGATTTACATCGCTTTTCCTCATCGGCGGATTGATGTAATCCTCCCGAAGTTCGGCGAATTTTGGTTCGGCTTTGTCTTCCATATCTGGACAGAAAATAGAATTGGCAGCGGTGGAATGCCACCCCTTTAATCGGCGGGGAGCACGAGAGGTGGTTGATCCGCCTTCGCCCGCAATTTTTTGATCGCCCAGTGGACCGGACCCAATTTGACCAACCACAGTTCGAGGCGGCGCTTTCCGGGGAAATCCATCACAGCGAGACCAATCAATACGGTGAGCAAGCCCTGCCCCGGAATCAGAGGCAGACTCAGCAGGATTCCGCTAATCACGAGTATACCGCCGCCGAGATTCTTGAGGAATTTACCGATAAACCGCAGAGCCGGATGTCTTTCCTTCATCGATTTTTGCTCGTCCCGAGTCTCCAGAAAATAATCCGGCTGCATTTTTACGACTAAAACGGGAACAATCAGAAGGCTCAACACCAGCATCAAAAGCGAACCGGCACCTACCCAGCCGAGCCAGTCCCGGTTGGTGTCCATCCATACCATAAATTGATCAGTCACGTCGCAACTCTGACATCGCCATACAGGAAGTGCAATTACATCTCCGGGACGAAATTATAGCTGTTTTAATTACCCGAACCGAACAAAAGCGCTCCAATTCCGAGAGAGGGAAGAAAGATGAAAATGCATTTCTGGATGACCCGAAAAATCTGCTGATGCGGGTTTTCTTCGTCCGCCTCCCCACCCGGCTTTGCCGTTGTTCCCACATAAACCGCATAAAATGGAAACATCACGAAGACGATTCCGACAATGAAAATCGCCCATTTGAGGGGCAGGGCAAACAACAGGAGACCTGACATGCATGCAAATACATAGCAAAAACACTCGATCAATTTCATAATTGCGACTGTGATACTATCAGCCGATTGACTGCTGTCGAGCCAGTATCAATTTCCATATTTCAGTCTTTTCCGGGCGATCGATTTCGGTATGATGACCCCACTATGAAGCGCTTCATCTATTTCAGCCTGATTACCGTCACCGCCATTTCCTCCGCCCTGCTCTTTGCCCAGGATACCAAAGGCGGAAAGAAGCAGAAAAAGAAACCGTTTCCGAAAAAGGAGCTCTACTCCGGCGAACCGATCAAGGCTCTCATCATCACCGGCGGTTGCTGCCATAACTACCTTTTCCAAACTTATGCTCTCGGTTCCGGGGTGCAAAATCTGGCGAATGTCCAGTTCGAAGTGGTCAACGTCGGTGGAAACGGCACGGACGCCCAAATCCCTTTGTACGACGATCCCGACTGGGCGAAGGGATATGACGTGGTCATTCACAACGAGTGTTTCGCGAAGACGACCGATGCAGATTATATCCGCAAAATCACTGCCGCTCACAAGGATACCCCGGCGGTCGTTGTTCACTGCGCGATGCACACCTACCGGGATGCCGAAGTCGATGACTGGCGGCAATTTCTCGGCGTAACCAGCAAACGCCACGACCACAAAAGCGAGTACGCCGTAAAGGTCACTATGGCTGATCACCCGGTAATGAAAGGATTCCCCAAAGACTGGGTAACTCCGAGCGATGAACTCTACATCATCGAAAAATTATGGCCCAGTGCCAAAGCCCTTGCGACATCGGTCAGTGAAAAGGACGGTGCCGAACATCCGGTAATCTGGGCCAACGAATATCACGGGACACGGGTCGTAGGAACGACGTACGGGCATTCAGACGATACATTCCGGGAGCCGGTTTTTATCCGGCTGCTTGCCACCTCGATCATCTGGGCGGCTGGAAAATCTTGATTTCAGGCGAACCGGGAGAGCACATCCGCCCGGATTTTACTCCTCATAAACCAAATGAGGAGGAATCCCGGCAGGACCATAGCAAACACCCCGCCAACTACACCACCGATGATTCCGGAAATCCTGCCGACTTTCGCTTCGGGATAATCACTGATGTTTTCCCCTTCCCCGATACCGAACATGACGTTCATCTGCTCATCGATCATACCGGAGCCGACGGCCACATAGATCGAATAAAAGGCGTAAAGGATCGCTACTGTCGCATACGCCAGGTAAAGCGGACGGCAAATCTTCTTTTCTTTCAGAAGAAAGATCCCGGCAAAGAGAAGGACCAGCCCCGTAATTAAACCGATCAGTCCTGAAGTCACAAAATGCCAGTTCCATTTTGCGAGAAATTGATCAATATCCGTTGTCTGAAGATTGTAGAGATCTTTGTTCATCTGCATCTGGAATTTGAGCAGACGGCCGGTAAAGAAACTCATCACGGCACCGAAGAAATTGAAACCGGAGAAAACAATCGTCAGGATACCAATAATTTTGGGCCACTTCAATTCATTGGCCGCTCCGGGCGGCATGGGAGGAGTTGCTGCATCACTCATAATTCTGTCGGCAGAAACCTGCCGCTAATTTATTTCGGCAACCTCCATCAGCTTTCGGTACGGGCGGCTTGCAGCCCGACTGGGCTGAGCGGCATGCAATTCCGACTTGCTGGTAGGGTCATTGCCGGCTTCCAGGGTGTGGTTTTTTATGTCCACCGCTTCGACAGCACCACCGAAAGCGTCCACTGAAGCTTTGTGCGCCCGGGTCGGCAAATCAGCAAACGAATCTTCGCCCCGGATTTCTTCATCCAGCGGAAGCAGACGGTTCAAAAACTGGGTTCCCAGAGAAGCGCAGTTTTTCTTAAAAACACGGAAATTGCCCGCATCATGAACATTGCCTTTATACGCTCGCAACAAGGCGATTTGCTCCTTGTGGATCCTGGTAAAGCTCATGGTGACGTGGGAATTGCGGTACTCTGTCTGGGTATACAACCAGTCGTAGAGATTTTCCTGCAAGCCTCTCAATTTCAATACATTGTGTATATTTGGCGCTTCAGTAAATCGCGGTCGGCGATCCTCATACCAGGGAGCGCGAAAATCGTAGATCGTGTCCTTAGACGGAGACCCACGCCGCTTGCGAAGCGCAAACGCGAAGTGCCCGTGGCTGTACTTGTCCGGGTCGTCCCATTCGAGATTTGTAATCGCGAGTAAATGATCGCAACTTTCCGTCAGAGAAACACCGGTTCGGACATTCCACCACGCATCCTGAACGCAATCCCCCGTCTGGCGGCCTGCCAGACGGCAGTGCCCCACTTTGAAAAAAGTAGAACGGGACATGGGAATCAACTCCCCCATATTCAGCCTCGTCTCGACTTCGGAAAGAGCCCTCTCATCGAGATATGTGCTCCAGGCAAGCCCCAGAAAATACTTACGCAGCAAAAAACTGACGCTTTTCGAAGCGCAATCCGGAGTCTTCACAATCACCAACCTCGCCGGTCGGATAAAAACGACTTTCGGACAATCCTGTGGTGCCTCTTTAACCATCACGCCCGGATTTCCCCAGGTGCGCTCGAACACGGGAGGCCAGTCCAGACAGTCCGCAACGGTTTCCGAACGGGCTGAAGGGCTAAGCAAAAGAACCAGTGGCAGGAGTAATGCCAATGTTAGGCTGGGTCGGACCATGCAGGTTCTGGAATAAGGAAGTTTCACGATAAAATCAAGCGTATAATTGTGAAGTTATGAAAACAGACCCTTCACTGTGAACTTCCCCCAATTTCCCGCAAATGAATTCTTTGCAAAAATGAAACTTACAGGATTCTTGATGTTCGTGAACCCGTCTCCTAATTTGCCGCAAATTTAATCGTATCATTCTACACAAGAGTCGGACGCGGAGACGCTTCAATTGCGTGTGATTGACTTTCGATCCTCAAACTCTAAACTTCCGCTCTGGAATTCGTGGTAATTCCAGGCTGCTTCTAATTTGAATTAATGAAAATACAACGCTCCCTACATCGCTGGGCAATTCCGGTGGTCACTATCTTTTCCCTGTCTTTGGTTGCTCAGCAAACCGCACCGGCCCAGCAAGTCGTCGCCACTGAAGCCCCGGAAGTTGAGCTGGTCATGCCGCCACCGGAATCCGTACAGGCCGATATTTCCGAGATCGATCTGGATGCGATTGTCCGGGTTGAAGTTGACACCAAACAACCGAACTACCGCGTGCCATGGAACGTCGGTGGGATGGGAAGCGGCAACGGAACCGGTTTCCTGATCGGTAAAAACAGGTTCCTGACCAATGCCCACGTGGTCAGCAACGGTCGCCTGATCTACATCAAGAAAGTTTCCGATCCCCGCCCCTACAAGGCGAAAGTGGTGAACATCGCCCACGATTGTGATCTCGCGCTTCTCGAACTGGAGAGCGAAGAGGACTACGAGAATTCTTTCGAAAACGTCGAACCTCTCTACATTGGCGGAATTCCGAAGCTGAACACGACCGTCATCGCGGTGGGTTATCCAATCGGTGGGGAAAGGATCTCTGTAACGCGCGGAGTTGTTTCCCGGGTGGATTTTCGGACCTATTCCCACTCCGGAGTGGACAATCACCTGACAATTCAGGTCGATGCAGCGATTAATCCGGGCAATTCCGGGGGACCTGTTCTGCAAAGCAATCAGGTTGTCGGAGTGGCTTTCCAGGGTTATTCCGGTTCCGTAGCCCAAAATACCGGTTACATGATTCCCGTCCCGGTCGTGGAACGCTTTTTGAAAGATGTTGAAGACGGAGAGTATGATTTCTACGTGGATATCGCCACCAGTACCCTCGGAATCCTGAATCCTGCCCAACGACAGGCGCTCGGACTTCCTAACAACTCGGTCGGTGTAATGGTTTGCGAACCCGACGCTGCCGGCTCCGCCGGAGGAATCCTCAAGCCGAAAGATGTACTTCTCTCAATCGACGGACACACCATCTTTTCCGACGGCTTCATCGATATTGACGGCGAAAGAGTTGATATGAACGAGGTAATCGAAAGAAAATTCGCCGGAGACACTGTTTCCCTCGAAGTGTGGAGAAATCAGCAGCAGATCGACATCGAGGTGGAATTGAAACGCTTCATTCCCTATACCATTCAGGCGAACCAATATAATAAACAACCCCAGTTCGTGCTTTTCGCCGGTCTTCAATTTCAACCGGTAGACCGCAGCGTGATGACCTCACACAGCATTAGCGACCTTCAAACCCGCTATTACTACACTTATTTCAGCAGCGATGAAATCTACCGGGAAAAGCCACAGGTCATTGTATTGACGGCGGTTTTACCCGACTCGGTCAACACCCATCTCCGCTCCTATGTTCACAAAGTGGTGGAATCAATTAACGGCAAAAAAATTCGCCTTCTTCAGGATGTGTATGACGCCTTTTACAAACCAAACAGTGAACCCGGCAGAGATGATTTCCATGTCATACGTCTCGTTGGAGAAGGAAGGCCGCTTGTTCTGAAAAGAGATGAAGCAGCAGTCGCTCACGACCGGATCAAAGCCAAATACAACGTCGGCTTCACCTCTCATATCGAGGAGCCGGAAATTCTCGAACTCGGGGATCTTATCAAACAAACCGACGAAGAACCCGCTGCAGAAGAACCAGAAAAAAATCAGTAACCCTCACTGCAACTCCGAAATTTTACCTAACAGCTATGCGATTCAAATCAGCTATCTCAGCCACTGCCCTGTGGTGCGCGCTCTTTCTCGTTAATCCGGTTTCCGCGGAACCAACCCCGGAAACCTCAATCATCAGAGTTAACGCCACTCTCCAGGAATACAGTTTCATCAAGCCGTGGGAAAAAGGTGCCCCCTCGCCCCGCCGCGGTCTCGGTGCCCTGATTTCTGAAAACCAGGTCCTCACTACCGCTGAAATGGTGGTTAACGCCACCTACATTGAGCTGGAGCACCCCTCATCGGGCGCAAAAGTTCCCGCCAAAATCGTCGCCCGCGATTACGAAGCAAACCTCGCTTTGCTGGAGCCCGCGATTAAAAACGCGAGGGTTTTCGAAGATGTCGTGCCCATGGAAAGAACCAACGCGGTAAAAGCGGGTGATAAGGTCGAAGTCTGGCAAATCGAAGACAACGGCGACGGTGTGACCACCGAAGTGGAAGTTCTGCGTGTTAACGTGGGGCGTTACTTTTTGAGCAGCTCAAATTTCCTGGTTTACCAAATCAAAGGATCGCTGCAGGCCAGGGTCAACAGCTTCACCCTGCCGGTCATTCAGGACGGAAAACTCGCCGGCATGCTCTTGAGCTACAATTCCAAAGAGCAAACCGCAAATATTCTGCCAATGCCAATTATCGAGGCCTTCCTCGCGGATGTAAAAGACGGGGAATACCAAGGTTTTCCCTCACTCGGAATCGGTTTCGCACAAACTCTTGACGAAGCATTGCGCGAGTTCGCCGGTATCTCTGAAAGCGATGGCGGAATCTTTATCCGCAAAATTGCCAAAGACAGCTCGGCTGACCGCGGCGGCCTGAAAAAGGGCGATATCATTATGACAATTGATGGCAACGCTATCGATTCCAGAGGCAACTACGAAGATCCAGTTTATGGAAAACTCAGCTTTTCCCATATTGTGAGAGGAAATGCCAAAGTGGGCGACTCCGTAAAAATCGACGTGATCCGCGAGGGCGAACCCAAGTCGCTCGATATCGCCCTGGTCCGGAAAGAGCCAACCGATTACCTGATCGATCCCTATATGTTTGATCGCGGACCGCGCTTTCTTATTCTCGGCGGCCTCATTTTCCAGGAACTGACCCGCCCCTATCTGGAAAGCTGGGGCGATTCGTGGACAACCCGCGCCCCGTTCAAACTCGTCTACGCCGCAGCAAATCCTGGTTTTCCTCAGTAATGTGCTGAAGACCCCGAGCACCCTCGGTTACGAAGCGATTAATTCCGTTGTTGTAACCAAAGTAAACGGCAAAGAAGTGGGCAGCATCAAAGAGCTCTCCCAAATCTTCAGCGAAGTGCCCGAAGACGGAATTCACCGGATCGAATTCAATGATTTTCCTAAAATCATTTTCGTGCGGGACGATATATCGCGCCAAATCAACAATCAGCCTCTCCAGTATGGCATAGGTCAGCTGGAAAGACTGGAATAACACCTTCGCCCCGGCGAATTCAATCGCCGGGGAGGTTCCCTCCCCCTGCATATTTTCAGAGTTCCTGCAGGCCATTTAACCCCACTGTACCCTGTTAGATGCGGGACTGTACCCTGTTAAGTCCGCGATTAACCCATCTTATAATCCCGATTGAAGCTGGTAATCGATCCGGTTCTGTGGAAAATCGGGTCTATGAGATTTGGTATTGCCGCACTTTTCTTCGTAATCTTCTCAGGACTCCCCCTTTTCGCTGCGGAAAAACGTCCCAACGTTGTCTTTATCCTGACCGACAATCACGGCGCGTGGACTCTGGGTTGCTACGGTAACAAGGATATCCAAACGCCGAATCTGGACCGAATGGCCGGCGAAGGAGTCCAGTTCATGCGGGGCATGGCGAGCAACCCGGTTTGTTCCCCGACCCGGGCAACCTATCTCACCGGTTTGCTGCCTTCCCAACACGGCATCCATTCTTTTCTCGACGGAAAATACATGATGGGCGATCAGGCCTACTACGCGCTCGAAGAATTCGAAACCCTGCCGGAGATCCTTCATTCCGAAGGTTATGTCTGTGGTTTGAGCGGAAAATGGCATCTCGGCGACAATATGAATCCACAGGACGGTTTTTCCTACTGGGCGACGATGCCCCGCGGCGGAACCAGCAGCCTCTACAAAGATCCCGTCATTCTGGATGGCAAGCTGATCAAACATTCACCGAAATATATGACCGATCTCTGGACCGAGCGGGGTATCGACTTCATCGAGCAGAACAAAGCCGGGGAAAAGCCTTTCTTCCTCTTTCTTTCCTACAACGGCCCCTATTGCTTAAGCCGCCTCCTGCTCCGGCCTGCCCAAAACCGCTGGGCGGAATATTACGCTGACAAACCGATGCTTTCTTTCCCCCGCGACAGTCAACATCCCTGGCAGTATTCCAATCTGGATTACCATAACAACATTGTGAGCATGCGCCGCGTCGCAGCGGAAGTCAGTGGCGTCGACGACGGTGTGGGAGCGATTTTTGATACGCTGAAAAAACACGGTCTTGATGAAGATACCCTCGTCATTTTCGCCGGAGATCAGGGCTGGATGGGTGGTCACAACGGCTTCTTCGGGATGGGTGATCACACCCGTCCGATGGCCGCCCACGATATGATGATGCACGTACCATTTCTGTTTCGCCATCCCGGTGGAATCACCCCCGCGAAAAGCGATGCCATGGTGACAAACTACGATTTTCTACCCAGCGTGCTCGACTACATCGGCCTCAAACACCGGATTCCAAAAGACGCCAACCTCCCCGGACGCAACTTCGCCCCGATTCTGCGCGGCGAAGAAATCGAGTGGCCGACGGAAATGTATTACGAGATGGAAAGCTGCCGGTCAGTCCGCAACGAGCGCTGGAAATATGTCGAGCGGCGCTCCCCCGACGGCCCCGGTGAACTCTACGACATGAAAATCGACCCGATGGAGCGGTTTAACCTCTTCGGTCAGCCCGATTACGCCGCCAGCCAAAAAGAAATGGCCGCCATGTTGTATCAGTTCTTCGATAAATACGCCGATCCGAAATATGACATCTGGAAGGGTGGAGAATCCAAAGCGCGGCGCCATCACCCGCCGAAAGACCACCCCGATTACCGCGAACCGAGACCCCACCCGTGGAAGGCCCAGGTCGAAAAAGGCGATTTTATCACGGAGTGAGAAGAAAATCGACCTCGTCCCCGGTGTTGATCTTTTCAACCTTCGCCCCGTTTTCGTATTCCACCCGGCATTTTGTTGCCGGGTGATCAAAACCTTTGAAACTGCCGCCCGCCTTGATTTTATACGTGTTTTCCGAGCCGGAGTGAGCGGAAAGTTTTCCGCCGCTTTGCACAATAAAACGACAATTTTTCCCACCGGCACCGATGACTTCAGCCCCGGCCGGGACGATGTACGTTTGATTCGACCCGTCCGGATAAAACATAGTGCCCTGAACTGTGATCGGCGGATCCTGTGCAACCGCCTGATGTTGAGTAGTCACACATCGGCAGAGCAATAGGGGGAGTAAGACGCAGGCGAGTGAATGTAGAACGTTTCGAAGCATGCAGACAGCGCTCTGTAGCAGATTAACCGGGAAATTTCCAGTTTTTTGTGGCTTCGCTGCCCAACCATTCTAGAATCCGGGAAACTATGAAAGCTCTCACTCTCACGGAATACAATCTGTTTGAATATGGCGACGCCGACCTTCCTTCACTGGAAGACAACGAAGTCCTCATTTCGGTTAAAGCTTGCGGTATCTGCGGCTCCGACATCCACGGAATGGATGGCTCCTCCGGTCGCCGAATCCCGCCGATCATCATGGGGCACGAAGCGTCCGGGGAAATTGCCGAAGTAGGCAGCGCCGTTTCCGCCTGGAAAAAAGGCGACCGGGTGACTTTCGATTCCACCGTGTATTGCGGTGAGTGCGAGGACTGCAAAAACGGGTGCATCAACCTCTGCCCGGAAAGAAATGTCCTCGGAGTCTCCTGTGGCGATTATCGCCGCAACGGGGCTTTTGCCGAATATGTAAAAGTTCCGGAGCACATTCTTTACGCCGTCCCGGATGAAGTTTCCTACGAGCAGGCCGCTTTTGCCGAGCCGGTTTCGATCGCTCTGCACGGTGTCAATCGTCTCCCGCTTGAGAAAGGAGATTCAGCCGTAGTCGTAGGTGCCGGTCTGATCGGGCTCCTCGTTGTTCAGGCCTTAAAACGCAAAGGAGCCGGAACCGTGATAGCCGTTGATATCGATGAGAAAAGGCTCGAACTGGCTAAAGAACTCGGCGCAGACTACACCCTGCTTTCCAATGACGAAGCCCTCGGCAAAATCCGCGAGCTGGTTGGCAATGAAGACGGAGCGGATCATGCCGTCGAGGTAGTAGGATTTGGACCAACAATCAATTTGGCGATCAATTGCGTTAGAAAAGGCGGCAGTATCAGCTGCGTGGGCAATCTGAAAGCCGAGGTTCCTTTCCCTCTCCAGGCAGTCGTCACCCGTGAGCTCTCGGTATTCGGCAGCTGCGCCTCCGCCGGGGAATATCAGCAAGCCGTCGAAGCCGTGGCCGACGGTTCGATCAAAGTCGAGCCACTCATCTCCGGAATCGGCGATTTAAAAGACGGCAATGACTGGTTTCACCGTCTCCACAAAAATGAGGAAGGCCTCATGAAAGTGATCCTGAAGCCGTGATTCAAGAGGGTACAGTCCCGCACTGTACCCTGTTAAGTCTGTTCTCTCGCTACCGCAGAGTTCTCTCCAGCGTCGTTGCATACGGAACAAATGCCGTATGCACTTTGGCCGGTATATCGAGCAGAGAATAATCCTCGGAAGCAACAAACATCAGCGACTGCTTTCCTTTGCCGAGCACTTTGTTCGCTCCATTGAGGACCTTGTGATTCAGCTCGACAAACTTTCGATTGTGCTCCCCGAGAGACAACTCGATCCGGATGTTCTCAAACTCCTTGGCTTCCCGCACAAATTTGTGCTCAAAAGATCGGGTCAGAATAAAGAAATCGGAGGTATCGACATCGAAATCCGGCATCACTTTGCGCAGGAACAATTCGCGGGTTTTACCTACCCACATCGCATACATACCGAAGTAGATATTTCCCACAGAATTGGTATCGCCATACGTGCTGAGAAAACTGTGCACAAAGGTTTTCCCTTCAAAATGCCCGGATGAATCATGCATCAGTTCCGGGTTACCGGAAGTAAAAGCGAGTTCAGCTCCTGCTGGAAGGACCGGGGACGATTCAGCCTTAACAACCGGCTTGCTGGCGACCGGAGCAGTAACCTTTTCCACGAGCACTTCCTGAGAGTCGGCAGCGGTCTGGCTTTTGATCCACAACCAGAGGATGTAACCAACCGGAATCAGCGAACCACAGACCAGAAAAAACGGGATTTCACGCAGATACCCGAACGAAAAGATCACTACAGACAGCGCCCCTACGCAGAACATCTTCACCTGAGGCAAAGGTAGATTGGTCTTCGCCCGAAGCGTTCGCAGCATACCGAGCGCGGAGTAGGCGACAAAAAACGTCGCGTAGAAAATCATGAAGTACTCCAACTCCAAACCGACCAGCAGCCCCACCGCCGCGATAATCGTCGCGAGCAGAAATGCCGGGATCGGCGATGTCATCAACCGGATCGGCATCAACTGGAAAATGATATTGTTGCTTTGAGAAACGTATGAGGTAAAAAACCACCGCATCGCTATGTAGCCGCTGTCGAGGGTGGTCAGAATACAAACACAGACGAAGGTTGCGTAAGCTCCGAAGACCACCGGGTTCGCCTCGATTTGCGCATGGAAAAACTGAGTCAGAACCTGATGTCCGTAGGTGAAATCGAGCAACCCTGTGCGCATATATTGCCCGGCCCCCTGCGTCATCGCCCAGTTCGCAAGGCCGCCGTGAAACAGCAGTAGCAAAAAGAACAGACCTGAACCGAGAGCGTAGGCTTTAGTGATCGATTTACCCTCCCGGCGAATTTGAATGGCGCGCTGCCACTGCTGCAAATCCATCCACGGCCCCACCAGAAAGCCCACGCAGATAGGCACGAGGTAACCGAGAAAATATCCTTTATCCAGCGGGGCATCACCGGCAAAAGGTCGGGCCGAAGTGAACAGAGCCGGTTGATTGGTGATCGCAAGAACCAGAATCGCCACGAGAGCGATCAGCAGCATAGCCGTGTGGCTCCATTTGATCCGTTTAATATTGAACTCTTCCCCGAAAAGAAACGCCGCCGCGAGCACAATGAGAACACCCAGCGGTAGATAGATAAATCCCGGGGTTAACCCGAGCGGTTGCCAAAGATACCGGATGATCGCAAAGATCGTCAACGACAGCGCGGCGATCTGATAGAGAAACAAGGGCAGTTTGAAAGGCTTCGACCAGGCATCATAGAATTTGGCGAGAGACTCCCGGTCATCACTCAGGTTTGCGACTTTGTCAGTGATCAAACCAAAAAGGAAAAGCCCGATGGCATTGGGAATCGCAAAACAGAGCAGCCCGAGAATTCCAAACTGAATCGTGAACTGGACCGAGAAAAACAGCCCGAGTCCCCACATCCACGAAAGGCCGATAGTACTTCCCCAGGCGATGCGACTGAGTGGCAAAGATTTTGTCGAGTTCATAGTCTTAAAAAGGGGTAAAAATCCGCCCATCATAACGGGCGAAAGCCCCAAAGCAACCACAATGGCACAGATTAGCGTGAATCTCGAACGGTACGCCCCTGATTATGAAAGAGATGATCTTTACAATGTTTTTACAAATCCCTTACACTCCTATGACATCAGCCAACCGAATTATCGTTACCGTTCCACCTAACGAAACTGCCGCCTAATCATGAACCGAATACTCAACTTCTGCCTGGCCTGTTCTCTTTTGTGGATTCCATCTGCAATTTGCCAGGAAAATCCGTTTGAAACGCCTTATGCCGCCCCGGCTGAGCCGGAGCCGAAACCTGAGCCGGAAATCATCCGCAAAGAAAAGTCGATCTACCTTCCCTATGAGGATCTCGAAGCGATTTTTGAAAAAGAGGGTCGGGGCGTTTTTCTTCCCTACCGCGAGTTTCTCGATTTATGGAATGAGTTGACCATTCAGCGCAAAGAGGACCGGGAAAAGCCTCCAACCGATGGCGTGATTTCCTCAGCGAAATACTCCGCCACAGTTGAGGGAACGGAAAACCGGGTTCTGGCGGTCGAAGCGATCATTCAGGCGGAGAGCTTCAAGGACGAAGGCTGGGCGGTTGTCCCGCTGGCCAAATCAGGCCTGAATATCGCCGAAGCCGAAACCGGTGATGCCACTTTGCACCTCGGAAAAAACGGCTACGAACTAATTCTACCCCAAAAGGGAACCTATGAGATTACTTTGAAACTTTATGCCCGGCTTACCGGGGAGGCGGGAAAAAATGAAGTGCAACTCAATCTTCCTAAAGCTGGAGTTTCCCGTTTCGAAGCAGCCATCCCGGGCGCAGGATGGGAATTCGATCTGAAACCGGCGGCAGCCTACTCGACCCGGACTGTGGATGAAAATACACAGCTGTCGTTCTTTTTCGGGGAAACAGAAAATTTCCAGCTGATCTGGCAAAAGCAGGGTGAAGATAACAAACTGAATCCGCTGCTTTTCGTCGAAGGGGATCACAAAACATCCCTTGTTCCCGGGGCGATTCAAACAGAACTGACGCTGAACTACCGGATCCTGCGCTCCGGCGTCGAGCAGTTTGATATAACCGTTCCGAAGGGTCAGGAGATCCTAAGTGTCGAAGGCGAAAATATTAAGGAATGGGATGTCACCACCCTCGACACGGAACAGCAACTTTCTGTCTCTCTGCACGCACCCGCAAAAAAGACTTATCGGCTGGAACTGACCCTCGAACAGGCACTCGAATCTCTACCTACCGAAATTTCGCTACCGCAAATCAAAACCGAAAATGTTGTCCGGCAGCGAGGTTCGCTGTATATCGAAAACAGTTCGGAACTCGAGCTGGAAACAGTATCCACAGACGGACTCACCCAGCAGTCGATTGCCCCGGATCAACAACAGCAAAACGACGTTTCCCTGCTGAGTTCCTACGCACGATTCCGCTATTTGAGCCTGCCGTTCGATCTGACTCTTTCCGTAAAGAAAGCGGAGCCTCTCATCGAAGTGGAAAGCTGGACACGATTCTCTGTCGAACCTGATACCACAAAGTTCGAAGCGCGATTTGACTACGAAGTAAAGCGGGCCGGAATCTTCGATACCCAAATTGAAATTCCGGACGATTTTGATGGAATTGAGGCAACAGGCCCAGTTGTCAAAGATTTCACCGAGGAGGATGTGGACGGTAAACGTATACTTACCGTTACTTTTACCAACCGAATCAAAGGCAAAACCTCCTTTTCCGTTGTCGGTCGGAGTATTCGCGAAAAACCGGATCAGGACACCGTAGTGCCGGTGTTTGCGCCACTCAACGTCGAGCGTCACGAGGGCAAAGTCGCCTTATCGATTCACTCCAGTCTCGATCCACGCACCGGCGCGACAGGAGATCTTCGGCAACACGACATCAGCCTGTCGGGATCAAAAATCCCCGGAAAAGGAGCGATGCAAATCGGGTTTCGTTACCGGGGATCAGCCGAACCGGCGACGGTTTCCTACACCTTGAAAAAGCCGCAGGTTTCCGGAGAAGTTCTTACTCTTGTCGAAGTCAGAGAACAAATCATCCGCTACCGGTGGACAATTCTCTACAACGTGAAGTATGCCGGTGTTGATACCTTTGCCATTTCCCTGCCCGAATCGATTGCAGAGAACCTTCGCTATGACGGTCCTCTCATTAAGGAAGTGAACAAAAGCTATAGTTCCGACCAGGTCACTGCGCCGGACGACCACGTTCTCTGGGCGGTCATTCTGAGAGACAAAAAACTCGGCAATTATCAACTCACGCTGAACCTTGATCTGCCGGCGGGTGTTGTTTCCGCCGGTGAAGACACACCGGATGATACCCGCAACTTTTCAGTTTCCGTTCCCGAAATTCAACTACACGATGTGCAGACCGAAACCGGCCAGATCGCAGTAGTCAAAGATGACAGCCTCGAAATTGTGGATGCACCTGCTACATCACTCGAAGCTATCGATCCAAAAGAACTTCACAAGAACCTGCCGGGCCGGGGCGTGTTTCTCTCCTACAAATACCGCCGCCATCCGATTGCTCTGAACCTCAAAATCAGTCGCAACGAATTTTTACCCGTTCCCCAGGCGGTTGTCACCTACGCAGACCTTACCTCTGTTCTCAGTAGCGATGCCGCTTTGACTACCGAAGTGATCTATCTCGTGAAAAACAACGCGCGTCAGTTCTTCAGCGTCACCCTGCCTCCCGGCGGCAAGATGATCAGCGATATCTATGTAGACGGCGAACCGCAACAACCCATGCGACGAGCCAACGAAGATGTTGTATTAATTCGACTGCCTGTCGATCAATCCGGCAAACAGTTCCCGGTTCGATTTATGTATGAAGTGCCCAGCGACCGTCCGGGCAGAAAACTCGGTTCAGGATCGCTGACCATCCCCTGCGCCGAACTGACGGATGCAGAGGTTTTACAGAGTCGAATCCAACTTTATGTCCCTGATGATTACTCCTACCGGAAATTCGAAAGTTCCATGACGATTCCCGCTACAGCGCGGGGCTGGACCCGGTTCAGAAACCGGTTCAATGCGATCGTTCCAACTCTCGGTCCGCAAATCCCGGTGACAAATACCAATGCCTGGCAGACTCCTGCCGAACTGCATGCCAATACGGAAGGCGGATTTGACCTGAAAATACCCACCGGCGGAAAACTCTATCGACTCCACCGCCTCGATGAGCCGTCGGACATCAAAATCATCTACCGATCCAAAGGATACGAATCGTTTATCGAAGCGCTCGCCGGATTACTCGCATTTGCCGGCGCGATTATGATGCTCTGGCGACCGGTAAAATGGCGATTTCTCTACTTTGCCACCTTCGGCATTTTACCCCTACTCATCGCCGGGGCGGTCAATCCGATGTCATCCGGCTTTTGGACTGCGATTTACCTCGGAACGCTTTTGGGTCTGCTGGTGTGGATTGCGAAAGGAATCCCCGCCTTTTTGAGATATCTCTATTCCCTGACCTCGGTACCGTTTGTCTGGATGGGCAAAAAGCGAAGGCAAGCAAGGGAACAAAAGGCCCGCAAAAAAGCGGCGAACTTTGAAATAGATGATTCCGGCGAAAATCCGGGTAAAGAGTAACGGGGCGGAAAGCGATCGATGATGAATAGATTTCATTCCATTGCCCGTCAGTTCCTCCCCGTTCTGATTGCCGTTGTTCCAAACTTCCTGTCTCTCCACGCTCAGGAAATCAGGGAACTTTGGGTTCCATCGGAACATCTTGATGTGCTGTTGAAGAAAAAACCACGGGCCGTCGTTTTGACTCCCGAACAATATCAAACCCTGATTCTCGACTCCCAACGCGCTGTCATCGCTTCGGAGGAGAAGAAAAATACGCCTCCGGTTCCGGCCACGGTCCGGTCCGTTTCCCTGACCGGCAGGGTGCTGCCCGGGGCTGATGTAATCCCGGTTACAGCGGAATACACCGTTGAATCACTTACCGACGACTGGATTGAGGTGCCTCTGCTTTTCCCACTCACTCATTTCGGCCAGGTAGAGATCGACGACCAGAGCGCCCTGCGGGTGACTAAGGCGAAAAATTCTGTTTTGATCACGCATGGGAAAGGCAGCCACAAGGTAAAGGTTGTCTATCACCTCCCGGTCACCAGAACGGCCGGTGGTGAATCTATAGAAATCCACTCTCCCGAAATCCCATCTGCTTCCCTCACATTGGAAATAGAGAAAGATATGGCGCTGTCCAGTGCCCTGCCTTTTCATATCAAACAACAGAAAGCGTATTTTACCATACCATCACAAAACGCAGGCTGTTGGAAAATCGAATGGGCCGCCCAAAAAGTTGCCCCAATTCCGGGATCTGCGATCTTTCAGACCTGTTCGTGGCTCTACACCATTGATTCGTCGAAAGTTCAAGCGGATCTGGGTCTGGTCCTGAATGCCAATCTGAGAAGATTACCCGCAAAATTTACCGTTTCTCTTCCGGGCAAAGTCAGGCTTCTCAGCGTGGAAGGTTCCGAACTTCAAAGATGGTCAAGGAATCCGGGCGGCGATGTGACCGTAGAACTTTTACCCGGGGACAGAGAGACCACCGACCTCCGGCTCCGCATTGAGCAGGATGTCTCCGAACCCGGTTCCGGCGACGAATACAAGGTTTCCCTGCCAATCGCCACGGTTCAGGGCGTCCACCGGGCTTCGGGAACCATGACAATTCTCGGATCGGAGGACATCAGCGTACGGCAAATTTCCACCGGTCCACTCACCGTTCCGATTCCTGACGATGTGGAAGGCCCGGCGACAAATCTGCCCAACTACGTTGCATCCTTCCAGTTCCCGATCCAAAACGAATCTCCTTCGCTTTCATTTGCGGAGATCAAAAATCGATTCAACGTCCAGCTCGATTCTCTCGTAACTTTGAACCGGGAGGCGATAACTATAGAAAGAACTCTTCTCTACCTTCCCATCGAAGGCAACATCTTCGACGCATCTGTCACCGTCCCGGACAGCGAGGAAATTGTTTCGGTATCAGCAACAGGACGGGACGACTTCTCCTGGAAAGAAAGTAACTCGACGGTCTCTCTCAGATGGGATACAGGTTTGTCCCAATCGACCCCCGCTTCCGTAAAGATTACGACTCGAAGAGATCCGGCAGACTGGTACCAGCTTTCGGCAACCCCTACCCGTCTTCAATTTGCCTCGATCAAAGTCAGTGAAGCGGAATCCCTTTCCGGATATATAGCGGTAACGTTTGATTCGTCATGGCTGATTCAGACAAATGAAACAACCGGGCTTTCCCCCAGAGACGGTCGCAATACGCCTGTGAGAGGAAATCTTGCGTGGTTTCGGCTCGACGACTACACCCTCGACGTTGAGGTGAGCAGACGACCTCCCGAAATCGAAGTAGTGAACACCGCTTACGCACTTCCTCTTGCCAACACTTTGGAAATCGAAGGTCAGTTGGCTCTTACCATCCTGAAAGCAGGGATCAGGGAGCTGCAAATCGCGGCCCCGCCGGAAACTTCGGCGCATCTCCGATTTGAATCACCTGTGATCGCCCAGCAGTCCAGAGACGACACCACCGGAACCTGGACCGTAACATTTCACCGGGAACTGACCGGAGATCATCCGATTCGTTACCACATAAACCTGCCCGTTGAAATCACTGGCGACGACAACAACGACGGGGAAAAGAAATTTGAGATCGTTCTTCCAAAACTGACGGTACCCTCGGCTAAACGAATTCGGGGCGAATGGATCATGGAAGCGAATACAGATACCGAACTGAGCTTTACTACCGAAAACCTCGATGCCGCAGATTCCCTACAGATTACCCGGATCAATGGATATCAACCGCGCCACCGAATCATCTCGGCCTTCCGATACAGGGACAATGACTGGAAACTTACCCTGTCCGGCACCCGCCATCCACATTCCGAGCTCGTCAAAACCGTGGTCGATAAACTGAAAATTGATACCGTAGTTTCGACCAACGGCACGAATCGTCACCAGGCACAGATTACCGTACGTACAGCGGGTGATCAGTTTCTCGATATCAAATTGCCGCCGGAAGCGGTCATCTGGACTCTCAACGTGGATGGCGAAAGAATGAAACCGGTTCGCAGCGGCAAAGACCAGCTTCGCATTCCGCTTCCCGCCCATGAAGACAACGATCAAAGTGTCGAAATATCGATCATCTACGCTACCGCAGGCAAGAACTGGAGAAGCTCCGGGAGAGAAAATTTGCAACCGGTCACTTTAGCCCCTCAGATCCCCGTCCTGCAATCGGACTGGCAACTACACCTCCCGGAAGGCTTTGATTACCAAAGGTTCAAGACCAACCTCGAAAAGGACTTTTCTACAAATGAAAGAATCCTGCTTGGACATCTCGCCAAATCCTGGCTGGAGCGTCGCCGCCTGGCAACCGGGGATATCGCCGCACCAACCGAATGGACTAACGAAGCCGCCCCTTCCGAAATCTGGTACCGGGCGTTCCTTGCCGGCGAAGCCGCTCTGGACCTCGAGCAGCAGGGCAACCACCTCGATGCCATGATGAAAACCAACGAGGCCCAAATTCTCTATCAGGATATTCAAAACCGGTATACCTACTTCCAACCCGATGCGGTAAATTTCAAGCTGCACACTGTCGAGGAGGCGAAGCGGCGGTTGAAGGGGAAGATAAAGCAACAATATGAGACTGGCAAAACAGTAGCAGACAGCCCCGACGGTATCCCGCAAATCGCCTCAAATTATGTCATCCGGATGCAGGAATCGGTAAAGCGTGCCGATGAGGCAGCACTCCGGGGCTCTCAACTCATGGCTGATGGTGATTTGGAAGGAACTATCGGGCAATATAGCAACGCAATCGATTTACTTCCCAACGCTCCCATGACGGATCAACGTCGAAGAGCCTATATAAAGCAATACAGCAGAGCAGCAACTCAACTGGCGAGGCAATACGCAGATACCGGAAGATACAATGAATCGATTTCCCTGGTGGAAAATGTGCTCCGGCCTTCGATAACGCCCGATAACCGGGAGGCAAAACGCCTCCTCGAACAGTTAAACGACCCGGAATACTACAGCCCTGCATTGACTCCTCAACACCTCGAAAGGATTCGGAAAGCGAAGCTGGCAATCAAAACCGGACAGGGCTATCTGGACTACGGAGACTATGACCGCGCTGAGAGAGAGTACTGCAAAACGTTGAATGCGGATCGCTACAACTCCGCCGCCCGCCGTTCGCTGGAGGAAGTTGAAAGACAGCGCCTCAATTACTATGATGCCGCAAGAGATCAAACCCGTTCCACATTCCTTCGAGAAATTGCAGAGGAGTGGGAAGTGCCGGTACCGACGGCAATCGATAGTCCGGATATTGCGATCGGCCGGAACTCCTCAACTTCGGAGATTTCAAGAAATGAAGAGAAGTTGAAATCGATTATTATACCTTCCGTCGAATTCTCCAAAACCCCTCTTAACGAAGCCATTGAGTTTCTTCAGAAGAAATCTGTCGAACTCGA
>JARGOZ010000299.1 GCA_029213025.1 Verrucomicrobiales bacterium | reverse complement strand
TTTGCAACAGCAAATGGGCCACCTCGAAGTTGCCGTTTTTGGCCGCGATCACCAGCGGGGTAAGTTCGTCGGGGCTTCTGGCATCTACAAACGCACCCTGACTGAGTAAACTGGAAACTGTATCCCGGTCTCCATTGTGACTTGCCAGAAGCAATGCTTCATCGAGGTGCTTTTGCGGTGCCTGAGCGGCGAGGAGTCGAACGATTCCCGTGTGGCCTGTAAATGCAGCTAAAGTGAGTGCCGTCCACCCGGCCGAATCGCGGATCGTTGGATTGGCTCCCCGGCTCAGCAGTAGTTGGCCAATTTCGGTGTATCCACCGGCTGCAGCAGCGATAAGTGCGTCGCGTCCATGCCGGTTAGTCAGTCGCGGGTCGGCACCGGCAGCCAGAAGGAGTCCGGCCGCTCTGGTTTTTCCGTTTGCCGCGGCCTCGATCAAAGCGGTGCTTCCCTCGTTGTTTCTACCGTTGACGTTGATTCCCGCTTTTCCGAACAGAATCAGGACCGGAACATTGCCGGTTGATGCCGCCAGAACAAAATCATCATTGGTGAATTGAATATTTTGTTCCTCAAGTTCTTTTTTCGCAGCCGTCCGGGGATTGGAGCAACCGCCGAGGATGAAAGCTGAAACAAACAGAAAAAAGAATGGGGACCTCATAAAATTACCCAACCAAAATACGTTAGTTTTTAAAGATATTCAATTTGTTTTGAAAACTTAACAAGCTCGATTTTATGTGGATCGAAACGGATTCGAAAGGGCGGTGTAGTGGAGATTATGGAAAAGACAAAAATGAAAGTAAATTAAGGAAATTTAACGAATAAGCTATCAAAACCAAATGCCGGGGACCCGAAATTACGCTAGGGTCGGGCAGAGGTGTTCTCACAATTTGGAAGTAAACCAGGCACAGTTTGTCGAAGATGCGGAACATCACTCTCCTCCTGAAAAAGTGACCCTTGTTGGCAAGAGCAAAAGGAAGGCCAGAGTGATGGGGGTATTGTTTTGTCTCCTCGTTATTGCGGTTCTTTTCGGGGCGGGGCCGGGGTTTCGCAGCGTGGCACACTTAGTGATTGCGAAAACAGCCGGGGAACACGGTCTCAAAGGTGATTTTTCTCTAAAAGGGAATCTGTGGAGCGGCCTTGCGATTCATGATCTCTCGCTGAATGGCGGAAACGGGCGCGTTCGGAAAGTGGATGTGGCTGAAGCGAAAATCGAATACCGGTTTTTTGATCTGGTCGGCCGCTTTTCCGAATATAACTGGCTGAAAACCGCCGCCGTGGACAGCGTGGATTTGCATATCAGTTTACCGGAACGCAGAGATTCGATTCCGAAAGGTAAGGTTCCAGCGGACAAAAGGCATAGTGATAAACAGTCCGGAGATTGGTGGAATCTTCTTTCCGGCGACATTTCGCTGCAAAATATCGCTATCCAGGTGGACAAAGGAAAACGCCATTTTGCGGCCGAAGGGTTTTCACTCCGTCTTTCGCCGGAGGGTGGAGATCGCGTCCACGTCGACAGGGTAAAGATATTGGATTTGGTGGATTGCGGCCCGTATCAGTTTCCCGTTTCCCGTGGAGAAGAGGAATTGCGGATCGCTCCGGTTTCGTTATCGGAAAATCTGCAGCTGTCCGGTTTTTTGTGTAGTCCGGAAGGTGTCGATTTCAGTTTGGAATCGAATGGCTCCGTGTTTGAATTTCGCTACCGGTTTGCCGGTGAAGCAAGTATAGCTTTGCGGGATGGGCCGTCCTTCAATCTGGACAGTCTGAAACTGCCTGTGGCAGGTTCCGTCGGCAAACTGAAGTTCGATTTTACCGGGGATGTCCGGAGGCCTGCAACATGGGAAATTTTCGGGATCGCTGATTTTGAAAATCTGGCATGGGGAAAGCTGGAAATAGGTAATGCGAGTTTACGAACAACCGGCGAAAATACAGTGTTTTCCGCGCCTGGTTCCGACACTGACATAACTGTAAAAGCCCGGCTGCCTTTTCGAAAGGTGGATTCCCTGGCATTGCTTTCATCGATCGCCCTGAAACTGGATGCAGATTTCTCTACAACGGCACTGCCCGGTGCATTGGCGGGGAGTGTGCAAGGAAAGATCGAAAATCTGCAAGTTTTGAAGGGCAACACAATCCGCTCCGGAACATTTTCTGTCAGTTCGGATGATGTTTCCCTGTCCGGACAAAAAATGGAAAAACTGTTAGTCAAAGGGGCTGTGGAAAGTGACAACCGGCTTGCGTTTGAGGGGGATTTCCGTCTGGATGATCAGACTGGTATTGAAATGCAGGGGGCACTGAACACGTCGGACTATACCTACAGTTCCACCGGATCGGTAAAGATCAAAGAAGGCACTCCGGTACTGGACGAACTATACCGGGGCGGGGCCGATATCAGCTGGAAAGGTGCCGGTGATTTGAAGAAGTTGAATCACGATTGTGCGGTAACGTTGCAATTGTCACACGGTGTAGTCAGAATAGACGGAACGGCGACTTTGGCGGGTGGAATGGTGACAATTCCCCGTCTGACGATATCAGACGCCGGCGACGAAAAACTGTATCTCGATGCAGTAGTCCCGACCCGCTGGAAAAGTGATGAGCATTCACAAATTTCTCTGCGGATGGATTGCAAAGAGTTGCAGCTTTCATCTGTAGCCTGTTTCTTCACTCCTGATGAGCTTCCATTGAAAGGTGCCCTGTCCGGATCGTTCACTTCGGCAGGGGCGTTTCAGTCGCTGCAAACAAAAGGCGGATTACGATTCGTTCCGGAATTAGAGGACCCGGATAATAATTCCCGGCTCACTTTGGATCTGGCTCACAGCGGGAATCCGCTCGTTCCTTCGACCTGGGATGTTGAAATCGAAGGGTTTATGAGTGGACTGCAATGGCAGGAAACTCCCCTGGAGAATCTATCGATCAAAGTCGAGACGTTTGAAGATTCGGTTCAAAAAGTGGTGTTTGGCAATTTGGCACTCGCTCAATCCACTGCAATAGCCGAAGTGAGGGCTTCGGTCGGTCTGACCAATGCCACAGATTTTTCATCACTGTGTAAAGAGCCGGTTTCGTTTGACGGCAGCTTGTCGGTTCAGCGTATCGAACAGATTTTGCAGGATTTTGCGATTCGCACCGGAGTTCCGCTGTCGGGAGGCGTGTCGCTGGAAATCTCGGATGTCGAGCTTGATCAAGGTCATGTAGAGCAGGGCAGTATGATTTTGCAGTCGGGCAATCTTGCTATAGACCGGACCCGTTTAGGAAAGGTGGAAGCTACAGCAAATGTTACCTCAACTGACAACGTGGAAGCAAAACTCTCACTACCTCTGGACGGGGTATCTTCTATGAGCGGTAGCGGGGTATATGATATAGCAACAGGAGGATACGCCGGGAAGTTGTCCACTTTAAGTAATCTCAGAGCACCGGGTAAACTGCGGGAAATTTTTGCCTCCCGGAATATGGCAAAGTTGCTCCCTGCAGCCGCCCGGATTACCTGGCAGGGGCGGGGGAGTCTGCCTGATAAAATACACCGGGGGAAATTTGATGCGCAAGCGGAGGGGCTTACGCTGGCTGAAGGCGCAGAGCCGCTTGCTTTGACGCTGGAGGGAAGATATACCGAAAAGTCTGCCTTTGTTTCGAATTTACAGGTTTCCAGCCGCCCTGTAAATCTGGAGGGTAGTTTTTCCTGGGATGATGACCGCCTGAAAGTTCCGCTTCTTACCGGCACGCGAAACGGATCGGAAATTCTCTATACCAAAGGAGAGTTGCCTTTGAAATTTGGAAAGTTCCTTCCGGTAGAATTTTTTCAGCAAAACGGAGCGGCGAATATGGAGTTGCGCACCAGCGCTTTGCCGGTTCACGAGTTGATGAGTCTGGTGCAGGCTGCGCCCGGGTGGAGGGGCAATCTGGATACCCATATTACCTTAACGGGATCGCCTGCCAAACCGGAGGTGGTCGGCCAAATTTCCGTAGCGGACATTTCGGTGTGGCAAAATGACCGGAATCTTCCGGTAGGGAAACTGTCTCTTGATTTGACAGCGAAAAATCAAAAGGCTTCGATCGAAGGGGAATTTCAGCACCCGGATGTCAATCCTCTCACAATCAAAGCTGAGACAGCGTTTGCACCGGCTTTGTGGGTTTGCGGGGATCGAAAGTTTGATAGTGAAGCCATCCATGCCTCCGCTAAAATGCAGAAGAGTTCCCTGTCTTTTCTTTCTTCCCAGGTGCCGGGATTGATGCGGGTCGACGGGACGGTTGCTCTTGACCTCGATTTGTCCGGGACAATCCGGGAGCCCAAAATACTCGGCAACGGTGAAATACTGGCGCAGCGACTGCGGTTTAAAAACCGCGATGCTCCGAGGATTTATGATATCGAATCGAAAATCCGATTCTCGGATGAGACTATCCATTTGGACCGTTTTCATGCCATAGTAGCAGGAGGGGTGGTTGATTTGACAGGCAAAGCCAGGTTGGACGGTAAAGAGCCGGTTTTGGATATATCTGTAACAGGTAAAGAAGTTCTGGTTGCGCGAACTCCGGATATCAATCTCCGCACCGACGCCGATCTGAAACTTTCCGGGCCATGGAGTAAAACGCGTATCAGCGGTGAACTGGCCATTACCAACAGTCGATTCTATAAAAATCTGGACCTGATACCGATGGGTGTGCCGTTTCGGAAAAAATCGGCTTTGCCTGATGTGAATACCACACCCGGACGGAGTGGTGGATCCAGCCGGGCGCTTGACTTCGGGTTGCGCAAAGAACCTTTTTCCAATTGGCCGCTGGCGGTCCATATCTATACGAAAGATCCTTTTCTGGTTAGAGGCAATGTGGCTGAGTCGGAACTCGAATCGGATTTAGTCGTTGTCGGAACCCTCGGCAAACCCGTGCCGAAAGGATTTGTAAAAATGAAAGAGGGGGATGTGAGGCTTCCTTTCAGTAAAGTAAACGTTGAGGTAGGCAAAGTTGTGTTTACCGAGCAGACCGGTTTCAACGGTGCTCTCGAGTTCAAGGCGCGTGCGCGGAGCGGGGATTACAATGTGAACATTTATGCGTTCAACCGGCTGCTCGATCCGAAACACGTGCTCACCAGCGTGCCTCCGCTTCCGCAGGAGGATATCGTTTCCCTGCTCGCCACAGGATATACAGGAGGTGAGTTGGGCGGTGCTGATGCCGGTTCCGTCGCGGCCTCCAGAGCGGCTTCGTTGCTCTTTAAAAATATCAAACAATCCAGTGACGACGCCGGTCGCCAGCCCGGGCTGCTGGATAAGCTGGAAGAGAGGACCGAGTTGGAACTGGGCAAGGTGGATCCGGAAACCGGTGCTCAGACAGTGGGTGGAAGAGTGAAACTTTGGAAACAATTGTTTTTTGTCGGCGATGTTGATTCACAGAGCGATTACCGGGCTCTCTTGAAATACGTATTTCAATATAGATAACAGAATGAACCGGTTTTTCTCTATCATACTTTTTCTGTTCTCAGCCTCGATGCTGTTGGGTGATGACGACATGATAA
>JARGOZ010000033.1 GCA_029213025.1 Verrucomicrobiales bacterium | reverse complement strand
TTCGCACAACCGGCTGAATGCCCCTCTCAGTCGCACCAGGGTCCAGCGTCGAAGAGTGGCTTTGTTGAGTTGCTTCAGGCCGTCGAGAACGGACTGGAGGGACTCGCCACGGACCCTTTCCATCGTATAATAGAGCGCACCGTCGGTCGAGGAAACATCCAGTTCGTGAATGGGAACGATACCGGGGTGTTCGAGCTTCGCGAGGATTCGGGCTTCGGTTTCGAAGCGCTCTTCCATGGCTTTCACACCGACCAGCTCGGCATGCATCTGCTTAAACGCGATCCTCCGGTTCAGGGCGGTATCATGCATGTCCCAGACGGTACCTAAACCGCCTTTTCCCAGTTCCCCCACCGTCAGGTAACGGTATTCTACCTCCTCACTGGAACTCATGAGCGACCACCCTATGGGTAGTCAATTTGAAAGCAAATCGTAAAACGTTTACGGCATATCGTCGTCCTCCAGCTCGAATCCGGGCAGTTCCGGAGGAGCGGGCTGGGAGTTCAGAAATTTCTCGACCCACGCAATGTTGTAGTCCCCGTTGCGGAAGGCGGCGTGTTTCAAGATCGAAGCCTGAAAAGGAATCGTTGTTTTGATGCCTTTGATCACAAACTCATTTAATGCGCGGCTCATCCGGGCGATAGCAATCTCGCGGTTGGCTCCGGTCACGATCAGTTTGGCGATCATTGAGTCGTAGTTCGGCGGAACGGTGTATCCACTGTAGACGTGGGTATCAACCCGTACACCGCGACCACCCGGGGCATAGAAAAGTCTGATTTTGCCCGGGCTCGGAGCGAAATTGTGATAAGGATCTTCGGCATTGATCCGGCACTCGATCGAGTGACCGCGCGGTTCGCTGCAGAGTACGTGCTCGGAAAGAGGCTGGCCCGCTGCAATACGGATCTGCTCTTTAATCAAGTCACAGCCCCGCACTTCTTCGGTAATGGGATGCTCCACCTGAATCCGGGTGTTCATCTCCATGAAGTAGAAATTCCCTTTGTCGTCGACGAGGTATTCGATTGTTCCGCAGTTTTCGTAACCGATCTGCTGGACGAGCTTTTTCGAAGCCTCCGCCATTTCAGTTCGAAGCTTGTCGGTCAAAAGAGGGGAAGGCGTTTCCTCAATGATCTTCTGATTTCTCCGCTGCATGGAGCAGTCGCGTTCTCCGAGTTCGATCACATTGCCATGCACATCGGCAGCGATCTGAAACTCCACGTGATGCGGATTTTCCACCAACTTTTCAAAGTAAACATCGTCCGATCCAAAACAGGCTTTTGCCTCGCTTCTGGCGGAATGAAAGGCGGTTAACAAACTGCCCTGATTCAAAGCGGGACGCATGCCGCGTCCGCCGCCGCCGGCACTCGCTTTGATCATGATCGGGTAGCCGATCTCCTCAGCGATTTTGATGGCTTCTTCTTCCGATTCGACGAGACCGTCGCTGCCCGGTGTCACGGGAACCCCGCAGGCGACGGCTGTAGCACGAGCCTGGTTTTTGTCTCCCATCTTCGCAATGACAGCCGAGGAGGGCCCGATAAATTTTACTTTGGCCTGCTCGCAAATATCTGCAAAATGAGGATTTTCAGAAAGGAATCCGTAACCGGGATGAATCGCATCGACATTGGCGATCTCTGCAGCCGCCATGATCGAATGGATTTTCAGGTAGGATTCCGCACTGGATGCCGGCCCGATACAAATTGCGTCGTCAGCCAAATGAACGTGCATTGAGTCCACATCCGCCTCGGAGTAGACCGCGGTTGTGCGGACTCCAAGTTCTTTGGCGGCGCGAATCACCCGCAGGGCAATTTCGCCCCGGTTGGCAACAAGGATATTTTTGAACATTCTCGGCAAGGCTGAGCTTTCTGTAAATGTTAGGCACTCTTCACAAGGAAGAGAGGCTCTCCGTACTGGACGGGGGTGCCGGTTTCGACAAGGATTTCGACGATTTCTCCTTTAACCTCAGCTTCGATCTCATTGAAAACCTTCATGGCTTCAATAATACAAACTACTGTTTCCGGCTCAACAGAGTCACCTTTTTTCACGTACTCCGGTGATTCCGGATTCGGCGCTGTATAAAATGTTCCGACCATGGGAGATGTGATTTCCACAGTTCCCGGAGGTAAGGCATCGGCAGCTCCCTGAGCAACGGCCGGTGCGGCGGAAATACCCTGAGCAGGTGCAGCCTGCATCATAGGGGCTTGCGATGCCATGAATCTCTGAACGGCTTCGACATCGACGTCTCCTCCTTTTTTCAGTTCCAGCTTGGTTTCGTCCTGCTCCAGTTTGAACTGGGTCAGATTATGGTTGTCCATAAGTTTTATGATCTTCTCGATGTCTTTGAGATTCATAATTGTTTCTAAGCCTCGTGTTGGTCGTTTCTAAAATTCATTGTATGGGAAAAAATTCCCTCGTCATTCTCGACGAAACCTTCACAGTATCCAACTGAAAAGTTTGCAACCATCTCGAATCGACCGCTTAGGTCAAGCGTAACCGGTGTCGCAAGGTAACATTATCTCGGCTTTTTTATCGATAAATAGCAGGAATTTATCAAAAATATGAAAAATAATACAGTGAGTCAATTCGATATCTGCGGCATAGGCATGTCGATGGTCGATCTGGTTCAGGTCGTCGATGCTTTTCCTGCCAATGGCGGGATTACCGAAGCCGGGGACAATTGTCTCAATGGCGGTGGTCCGGTTCCCACGGCTCTGTGCACGGCTGCCAAACTGGGTGCATCGGTTGCGGTCATCGACCGGGTCGGTGACGATTGGAAAGGGCGGTTGGTCCGCGATGAATATCTGCAGTACGGTGTGGATACTTCCTGTTTTCAGCTGGAGTCCGGAAAGACGACTACTTTCGGCTCGGTTCTGGTTCGCAAGGAGGACGGCGAGAGGCACGTCATCTTTGCTCCGGGAAACTTTACGGCTCTCGAAACAGCAGAGCTGCCGGTGCCGGTTCTTCAATCAACCCGGATTCTGCATGTAAACGGTCGACACTGGCCGGCCTGCCTGGACGCGGCGGATATAGTGAGAGAGGCGGGCGGACTGGTTTCGTTCGACGGCGGGGCAAATCGGTATGATCCAAAATTCGATGAGCTGCTGAAAAAAACGGACATCGCTATTGTCGCTCGTGAATTTGCTGAAAAATTTTGCGGCACCGATGACAATGCCACTCAGTTGGGAGAATTCGTTCGAACAGGTGCCAAAATCGTAGGCATCACCGACGGGGCCGAGGGAAGTTGGTTCGCCACCGACGAAGGCGAGGTCTTTTATCAGCCCGCTTTCCCTGTCGACCGGGTCGTGGACACCACCGGGTGCGGGGATGCGTTTCACGGAGGCTTCCTTTTTGGCTATTCGCGGGACTGGAGCATCCGGGAGTCCGCCAAATTTGCCAGTGCTGTCGCCGCACTCAACGCACAGGGACTGGGAGGGCGGGGGAATCTTCCTTCGCTGGGTGAGGTGGCTGATTTGATTCAACACCGGAAATAGCAAAGTTTGCCGGGGTATTTTACCAACACCATTCCCGGTTAGCGGGGTTCAAAACGCAAAATGAAAATTCTCATTCTAATTTCCGGAATATTTTTCGCAGCTTGTAGCATCGGTCAATCTCAGGAGAGCCGGATCGATACCCTTTTTAAGGCGCAGGATACCAATAACGACGGCAGGATCTCCGCCGATGAAGCCAGGCTGCTGTTTAAACGAAATTTCAGCCGGATGGACCGGAACGGAGATCGATTCATTGACCGGGACGAAGTGGGCCGTCCGGCTGCCCGTCGTCCGGTGGCAGCCTCAACGAATCTTCCCGAACCGGACTACGCCGACGTTAAATACGGGGAACATGAACGTTGCGTGATGGACATCTGGCTGGCAAAGAGCGAAGCAAAGACGCCCGTGGTCATTTCGGTTCATGGAGGCGGTTTCGTCGCTGGTGATAAAAAAATGGCGTCCCGCTCGGTGAACGAATTTCTCGAAAAAGGCATCACCTTTGTTTCGATCAACTATCCTTTTAAAAATCAGGTGCCCTGGCCGGAAGTGTTTCCGCAGGCCCTCCGGTCAATCCAGTTTCTGCGCTACCATTCGGAGCGCTACCATATCGATAAAAACAAGTTTGCTATGGTCGGTGGATCAGCCGGTGGCGGCATGACACTGTGGGCGCTGTTTCACGACGATTTAGCTGATCCGGATTCGACCGATCCGGTCGCACGAGAGTCGAGCAAACCTCAGTGCGGAGTCGCTTTGAGTTCCCAGGCAACCTATGATCAACTCATCTGGCATGAAATACTGGGAGTCGACGAGTCCGCTGTGACCGCCCTGAAAAGCAGAGAGGAAATGGCCGGTTGGCTTGGTATAGAAGTGGATGAACTCACCACGGCAAAAGGTATAGAATTGCGCAAGCGGATCGATATGCTGCAAATGATCGATAAAGACGATTCACCGGTGATGTTGGTAAACCCGAGGCCGAATGAACTGCCCGGCGATATTATTCATCACCCAATTCACAGCATCGCTGTAAAAGAGAAGTGCGATGCCGTTGGCCTGGAGTGCAAACTCATCCTGGCTGTTACGCCCCCCGGTGAGCGGATCCGGAATGTCGACTTCATTCTTCAGCATCTAAAATAAACCTCCCGGCGGGGTAAAGTTCCAATCCCGGTTCAGGCAAAAAGCGGTTCCTCTTGAACAAGGAATGCGCAGCATATTGTTGTAGGGAAAGCATAGTTGAAACAGCGGTAACGCTTATGACAACATAAATACCAAACAACAAACAAATACTGAATATGAATAGTCTGACCCATTGGGATCCGTTCAAGGAACTGAATCGTTTATCTACTATTCTGGGCAGCGGCAAGCCTGCTTTGGCTCAAGCGGAGCACCGGGAGTGGGCACCAGCTGTGGATATTTCCGAGGACGACGAATCGTTCATCATTAAAGCGGATCTTCCCGACGTAGATAAAGACGATGTAAACGTCACTGTGCAAAACGGTTACCTGACACTGTCCGGAGAGCGCAGGATGGAAAAAGAGGAGGAGGATAAGAAGAAAAAATATCACCGGATTGAGCGAAGCTACGGTTCCTATACCCGCAGTTTCGCCCTGCCTGAAAACGTCGACGGGGGAGCGGTGAAAGCAAAATTTAAAGACGGGGTTCTACATATAGTACTACCCAAAGTGGCACCGGAGGAAAGCCACAGCAAAGTCGAGATAGAGATCGACTAAGATAAATATTTCCTGTGCAAACAGGAAAGGTGATAAAGGCGAAAAGCCTGGCCGGGGGTGTGGTTTCCCCCGGCCGTTTCATCTTTAGTCGGAAATCTCCGGATCGTACCCTGTTGAATCCCGGATTGTACCCTGTTAAGTCCGGTATTGTACCCTGTTGAATTCTCTTGTGGGGCTCATTGCTTTGGGTATTCTTGCGGGTATGAAGTTCTTTCTCTGCACCTTTTTTACCGCGTGTGTGTCCTGTTGTATTGTCTCGGCAGAAGCCCCGTCGCCGCAAAAACTGGCTTCGTGGTTAAAACGGTTTCCCGATGCGGATGCGAACAAGGACGGGATTCTTTCCGTGGCGGAGGCGGACGCCTATCGGAAAAAGCTTCAGGCAAAGAAAACGAAAAATCCGCGCAGCGGGGGAGCACCGAGGGAGTTTTCAGTTCATCCCGGCTGGGATGATGCGCGTTTTCCGGAGCACGCTGTTGCCTATAAAACTCCGGAGGAAATAGAGAAAATTTACGCGAAGGTCGCAAAGGGTCGGCCGGTAATCAGCTTTGAAAAACCGGGAAACGGTGCCCTTCGGATCGTTGGAACCGGGCACAGTTTTATGGCTCCGGGCTATCGAACTTTGCCTGATATCTGCCGGACGGCGGGTTTTGAACAACCGCTCTATACCCACACCGGAGGAGGTATCACAGGCAGCACCCGCTATAAATGGGAACAGGAAAACGGCATCTTCGAGTTCGACGGGAAACCGGTGCCCAAGTTGCTGGCCTCTATCGCAAATGCGGAATGGGATGCCATGATGTGGGGGCCCTACTTCAACGACCGTCCGGAGTACTACAGTTGCTGGATCGATTTCTGTCTGAAATACCAGCCGGGTATGAAGTTTTATCTCTCTGATGCCTGGCCGCAGCTGTTTCAACTCGGTGAAACACCAAAGTCGGAAGATATATTTACTGCTGAACTGCTCGATCAAATGGGCGCGGAAAAGAGAAATGTCTATATCAAAGTGGTGAGCGAACTGCGGGAGAAGTATCCCGGAAAAGTATACATCATGCCTACCTGTGATGCGATGGTGATCGCTGCAAAACATTTTTTGAAAAACGGGCTTCCCGGAGTGGAGGGGATTCACCGCGCGGTCGGCGAGGCGGAGGAGCGGGCGCTGTGGCGTGACACTCTGGGGCATCTCGGGCCGGGGTTTGAATGGCTCGAAGGATATGTATTCTACGCAACGCTCTATGGAAAATCTCCGGAGCTAATCGAGGGCGATATTCAAAAGCGGGGCGACTCCGGGTTTCCGGGCCGGGAGCTGGATCGCATCTTCCGGAAAATCGCGTGGCAGGCGGTGAGCGGGCACGAACTTTCCGGGGTGGTTGACGATAACGGGGACTGTATGGCGGATTAACATAAAAAGCGCGGCACCTTTCGGAACCGCGCTTCTTTTTTAGGGGAGTTGGAGATTTTACAAATTAGTGGCTGTGCCCGTGACCGCTATTTACTTCGAAAAGAGGTCTGAGAAAGTTTGACCAATTGTTTAGAGAGTTGTCTCTACCTGTTCTGTAGCGAACGTTTCCTCTGCCATAACTGTCCTGCACAACGTCGCATCCCTGAGGAGCCGGTCTCGAGTAGGCCACGAGGGTTGTTTGCATGCTGTGAATGGCTGCGTTCATAGAGTTCAGTTTCACATGGACGTGATGCAACCCTCCGTCGATTCTTCCTCTATAGCGACCGTTTTCGATAGCGTCAACCAATTCATGCAAGTGGTGGGCGAGTCGATCAAGTTCGGCAAGATCAGCCTGAATATGGCGATAGGTGGTTCGGGGGTCGTGAGACAGTTGATCAATATGCTCCGCTTTTACGAGAAAGGTATTGATATCACTCATCAAGTGGCGATAGGCGGAAGAACGTGTGTAGTGAGTCTGGAACTCGTTTTTGACCTCTCTACCGATTCGTTCAATATTGTGAGCCTGCTGGCTCAGGACGCTGTCTCCGCGGGCCTGGACGGCTCCGGTTGTGAGCAATACGGCTGCGGCGGTGAGGGCGGGGATTAGGGTGTATCTGGTTTTCATAAAATGATTTTTCTTTGGGATTTTTGTTAGAATGGTCGTCGTGGCAATACGACGAATAATTTTGTTTGCGTATTCATTTTTATGGTTTAAAATCCCCGCCGTTTTTTATAGGCAGAAACTGATTGACAGAAATCGGGTCGGAGTTTTTTGGGGAATTTTGTTGTCACAGTGACAGGACATCCGGTATTCATTGGGAATGAATCCTTCCCGGCGCGGGAAACCGAACTCTATCCTTTGTATGACAAAATCTACGCCTCTTCTTTTTTTGCTCGGAGTGTTTGCTCTATTCCTGTGTCCCTTGCAGGCGCAGGACGATTTTTCCCTGCCAGGCGATGAAGCTCCTGTCGTAGTGAATACGCCGGGCTCGGATCCTGCTGCAGCGGCGGATGCCGGGGTGGAACAGAAACGGGAATCCCTTCTCGATATGATCAAGGCGGGCGGCTGGGCGATGATTCCACTGTTCATCATGCTTTTTGCGGTGATCGCGCTCTCTGTCTATATGTTGCTGGATTTGAAAAAGAATACTTTCTCACCGAAGAAGGTAATCGAAGCGATGCAGGCCAGTGCGGAGGCCGGTGATATCAACGGTATCACAGAGAGCGCCAGGGGAAGTGCCTCCTGTCTCGGGCAGGTGATGAACGGGGCCTGTGAATATATTTACGACCGGGGCTACGGCGTCCTCAACGGCGACTCCATTTTCGATCAGATGAGCGACGCTTCTCTCGACTTCAACCGGAAGCGGGTCAGTCTCCTCAACTACCTATCTGTCATTTCCCAGGCAGCGCCGATGGTTGGGCTGCTCGGAACCGTCTCGGGTATGATTAAGGCATTCGCGACATTGAAACAGGCCGGGATGGGAGATCCGGGACAGCTCGCGGGTAACATTTCGGAGGCACTTGTGACTACGGCCAGTGGACTGATCGTGGCGCTTCCGGCGATTTTTATGTATTTCTTTTTCCGGGATAAAATGGTCGCTCTGGTTGCTGATGTGGATAAAAACTGTGCCAAAATTCTCAACAGTCTGCGACGAGCTGTTCTAGGCAATCAACAGCAGGCCGCGGTTGCCGCTCCTGAACCTCCGCAGCAACAGCATCCTCTTTCCTGATCCCTGCAGATGGCTCGCCGGAGAAAACCCAATCCACTGTTGGCTTCGAAACCCAACGCGGATATGTCACCGATGATCGATCTGGTGTTTCTCATCCTGATCTTTTTTATGATCGCATCCACCGCGATCCGGTTTAAGCAGGACAAGAATGTCGCCATTCCGGTCGCGGATAAAGCCGCCGTGCCGGAGATGATCGACGGGCGGATTCTCATCAATGTTTATCCGGATGGCTCAACCTACGATGAAGACTCCCGCCCGGTTTCGCTGGAGGAGATTGAACAGATCATGGCGCGGGCCCGCTCGGCGAATCCCAATACGCGCCTGCACCTGCGGGCCGACAAATCGGTTCGCCATGAGATGGTGAAAAAAGTCATCCAGGCTTCGTCCCGGGGTGGGGTAAATCAGGTAATTTTCTCCACCTATGTCACCGATAAATAAGGTAAGATAACGATAGAAATGGCGCGTAGAAAGAGCAGTAACCCTTTTGAGGGGCAGGACCAGCCGGCAATGGATATTTCGCCCCTGATTGATGTCGCCTTTCTTTTGCTGATCTATTTCCTCGTCACAACCACGATGTTAAAGCAGGAGGCGGATCTCGGTCTGGCGCTTCCCGGAGTCGCCAGTCTCAACAACGCACCGGTCGATGTCGATCAGATGGTGATTAAGATCAGTGCGGATTCAACCGTTGAAGTGAATGAGGAGGTTATCGAATCAAACCCGAAAAGCCGGCGGCTTCCCAATTTGACTGATCGCCTGACCCGCTATGCCGCGAGTGCAAAGATCGCCAAATCGGAGGCCGCGGTGATCATTAACTGTCATAACGACGCGAAGGAACAGCGGTTTGTCGATGTGCTCAATGCCTGCGCGGCGGCGGGGTTAAAAAACATAAGTCTCTCGGATTAAGAACATGCTGATCACCGAACCAACTGTAGAGGAAAAGAACACGGAGAAAAAACTCATCGCAATCATTGTGACGGTGGCGCTCCATGTGTTCCTCGGGATCATCTTTATACTTGTTACCGTGGTTCCCGCCTTGAGAGACGAGCCGGAAATCGTCGCAAAAATCGTTTCCACAGAGCGTGGCGACGACATGAAGATGGAGAAACGGACAGTGATGAAGCAAATTAAGCAGGCGTCCAACACATCGGCGGCGTCTCCGATTGCGAAAATGGTCCGGGCCAATTCCGTTGCAAAAATGGTCGCCCCGAAGACCGCAAAAGTTACCGAAGGCCCTATCGGCCTGGGGCAGGGGGAATTTGGTGCCGGTTTTGGTGCGAGCAGCGCCGGCATGGGATCCGGAGTCTCCTTTTTCGGCAGCCGGTCCAGCGGGAGACGTTTTCTCTTTGTTCTTGATCACTCCGCGTCGATGAATATTGAGCAGGAGGAGCTTCGCAACCGGGAGCTGAAGAAAGCGCTCTTTAATCTTCCCAAAGGGGTTCAATACCAGGTGATGCTCTTCGGTGGCGGTGGTCTTTTTGCCGAGCCCGGTTGGGACGGGAAACATATCAACGGGGAATTCATTGTTACCGATCCGGGACGCAGAAAGTATTTATTCAAACCCTTCCGCGGGGTGGAGGACTGGGAGTTTGTTGGAGATGACAGCGAGTTGCCCAAAGCCAAATGGTTGCCGGTTTCAAAAAGTAACATCGACCGAACCCTCAGTGTGCTCGACGATATCGAAAAATTTCTCGGCACCGACTGGGCGATTGCTCTTAAAATCGGGCACCTGATGCGACCGCCGCCGGATGTAATTTTCTTTATGAGTGACGGCAGCGGCGGGAATGCCCCGCGTCCCATCCTCGAAATTAACCGGAGATACGGCTCGCCGATTATCAATACTTTCGCGATGCAAACCACGGCCGGAGCGAAGAGCTTTTTTGAAATCGCCAAAGGCACCGGTGGAGAATTCGTTATCGTGAACCGCGATGGCAAACCTGTTAAAGTGAACGATCCCAACGAGGTCGGCTTTTAGTGTTATGATTTCCCGATTCCTTTTCCTTCTCCCAATCCTGTTGGGTTTCTCTATACTGTGTGCCCAGGAGCTCGACGTGCCCAAAGCCTACGACGCCGGCGTAAAGGCAATGGACAGTGGTAACTATGATGCCGGTCTGGCAGCCGTCGATGAGATCATCAAAAAGCACGGCGCTGACGGCAAGACCCGCTTCGGATCTGTATTCGGTCACTTCTACTATCTGAAAGGGATGCTCCTTGTGCAGAAAAAGGAGTATAGAAAAGCGGCGGAAAATTTTCAGATCTGCGCGGAAAAGTTCACCAATGATGCTGATACCGAACTGCCGAATACTTTCCGGGCCGAGGCGCTCGCCCAATGGGGCGGCTGTCTGATGGCGCTGGATGAAAATGCGGCCGCTGCGGAAAAATATCAGGCCGCTCTCGCTATCCAGGAAAAATACGATCCGAAACTCGACCGCCTCGAAGCACAGGTCAATCTATCAAAAGCGATGATGCTCGCCGGTAACTCCGGAAGAGGAAAAGACTTCATCTCAAAAAATCTCGAGGATCCCGATTTCCCCGATTCCATGAAGCGCTCGCTTTTTCTGGTACTGATGGGCGACTGGTCGCCGGCGGCGAGACTTCGGGAAGTGTCTACCTATGTCGATAAGTACAGGAAGCTCATGGAGAGTGATACACTTGTAAATCGATACAAAAAGCAGAATCCGGTCTATAACCACCTCGCATCCATGGCGATCGCCGCGGAGGAACCGGGGCGCGCGATTTTCTGGTATGATTTGATGATTGATCCTGTTGAGGTAGGGAAGGCTTATGCTGGTCGGATTCAGCAACTTAAAACGCAACTGGGTAAAGCCAGAGCTCAATCCGGAGCGGAGGAGTTCGTGAAGCAAACGGAAGCGGAGATAACAGAGTTGGAATCGGAGATTCAAAATCAGGCTAAGCAACTCGGCGATATCCTTATCGGCAAAGGCTCCGCCTACTATGCGAAAGGCGATTTGGAAGACGCCAAAAAGTCGTTTCTTGAACTTCTAAAACGTTTTCCGAAACATTCCGAGCGGGCGGTAGTGATGCACAATTTAACGATGTGCGCCGTGAATCTTTCCCAGTGGGATGATGCCTCTACATACGGCATGCAGTTTTTCCGTGAGTTTCCTGATCATGAGCTTCGCCCATCGATGGCTAAAGTTCTCGTTGATGTACTCTTTGTTCAGGGAAAGTACGAGGAGTCCTACCGTGTGGCGGGTAAATTGCTGGAAGCTCTTACTACAGGTACTCCGGAAGCGGATGTGCCTGCCTTTGTCGAAGCCGCTTCTCTATACCATCTGGGACGCTACGAAGAGGCGGCGGATGGTCTGAAGCGGTATTTTACCGACTATCCGGACGGGACCCGGAAAGAAGCGGCAAAATACTATCTTGGCGCAACCATGGTGAACCTGCAGAAATGGGACGAAGCCGTCAAACAGCTCGATGAATTTCTGGAGGAGTACAAAGTTTCCGACATTCGTCCTTCCGCCCTTTATTTCTCCGGTCTGAGCCACATGATCAATGAGGATTATCCCATCGCCAATTCGAGGATGATTGAGCTGCAGGCCCGCCATCCCCGTGCGGAGGAAGTTCCCAATTCCTACAACATTCTCGGTGATATCCTTTCAGCCCGGGGTAAATCGTATGAGGAAATTACTGCCAGCTACAAAAAAGCTCTCGAGATGGTGGAGAAAGAAAAGCGGGGTGATCCCGGTAGCGTTGCCGGCTACGCCCTGCGTCAGCTGATCACCGAGGCCAATGCGGAGCAAAAATGGGATGTCGCTGTCAGCTACTACGAAAAGTTTACCGCCAGCTATAATGATTCCAGCTGGAGGTCCGATGTTCTCATCGCAGCTATCGAGCCTTTGGTAAACAAGGGCAGGAAGGACGAAGCGCAGAAGTTACTCATCGATTTCGTCAACGAGTATGCCGACCAACCCAACTCGACCGATCTCGACCAGATGTTCGGCACCTATGCCGATTTTCTGAAGCAACATTATACCCTGGAAGAGGTTCGCAAATCCTTCCAAAACTTCCCCGCGAAAACATCTCCGGCTCCGGCAGCTCTGCGTGCGTGGTTGTATATGGCGGAGATTGAAGCACTCACCGATGCTGATGCGAAGAAATACAGTAAAGAGACCACCGCTTTATTCAGCAAACTAAACGCTCTGTATCAAAAGAACGGCAACGATCTCAGTAACTATACTTTGGTCAAGCTGGCCCGCTACAACGGTAAAAACGGGGCAAATGAAGCTCAGGCCCGTAAGGTGTATGAATACATTTTGAAAGAACGTCCTTCCGGTGAAGCTGTGGGGCTGGCGCTGATTGATCTGGCAAAACTTGAAGCGGGAAAAAACCCGTCAGCCGCGAAAAAGCTGTTTCAGCGGGTACTGAATGAAGTCGATGACCCTGCTGCCCGGGAGGAGGCGGTACTCGGTATCGCGCGCGCTGAAACCTCTGCGGAAAACTATGCGGAAGCACAGAAATGGTGGGAACAATACCGGTCGAATTCCGCCTGGAGGAAATCCCGCGCTGAAGCTTCGTATAGTTTCGGGGTTTGTCTTCTTAAGCAGGGGAAGCGCGATGAAGCGGCGGCCACGTTTGTCAATGTGTACTCCAATTTTCCCGGGCAGCTCGAATGGTCGACCAAAGCCTATATCGAAGCCGCAAAAATCATCCATGCCAAAGGCCAGGAACTCGATGCCCTGAAGTTGATTCGGGAAATGATTCAGAGAATGGGGCACCTCGAACATGAGGGAATTGATGAAGGCAAAAAGCTCTTTTTTCAGTGGAAGGAAGAGTATATGGCGAAGCAGTAGTGGCGTGATGTAGAGAGTAATGTCCGAAGAATCTACCAATCTCATTCAGCAAACACTTCGTGAAGTGGTGCAGCTGTTGAGGGAGAATCAGATTACGGATTTCCTTCTTATCGGGGGGAATGCGGTGATCGCCTACGGAGTGCCCCGCTTCACTCGCGACATCGATTTTGTGATTCCGGAAAGGGAGGAGAGAAACTGGCGACTTTTGATGGATGCGAACGGATTCGAACTCATCAACGGAACTCCGGCTTTTTGCCAGTTTCTCGATACCGGGAAAAAGAAGCCGCGAATCGATTTGATGATCGTGGAGGAATCCACCTGGGAAAAACTCAATGCCGCGCCGTTTTATGGAAATTTCGGCGAAGATCTGGAAGTCCCTCTGGCAGCACCGCAGCATATTATCGCGATGAAGTTAAAAGCCTGCCAGGCGGAATACCGTCGAACCGATGCCACAGACTGGTCGGATATTATCGAGCTTTCCCGGTTACATGATCTGGATCCGGTTTCTGATTCAAATTTTGCCAAACTTGTGTTACGTTTCGGGAGCGAGGAACTTCTCGAACAGTTGATTCACGATCTCCATGAAAAGCGCTCTGATAGCTAAAAATCACATTCGAATCACAAACGGTGATTTGGATATGGTTTTTCCGGAACCGGACAAGCCGCTTCTGGAAGGGCCGGGCGAGTCCTGCACGTGGGAGGAATGCATGAGAGAAACGGCAGTTCAGACCAATTACTGGCTGAAACACTTCGGGCCGGATTTATCTCCTCCTCCGTTTGAGGACCGGTTTTCACTGGATTAGATCAAAGCAGTTCTCAGGTTTATCATTGTTTCAAGGAGACGCGACAATCCTCTCGTACCACTGCAACCAAAAAACCGGGCGGGCTTTGAGGTCAACTTTCCCTGCCGGTACGAAAACGGCCCGGCTATTGAATAGTTATTCAAAACACCGGGCCGCCCCGTTCCGCACAAATTCAAAAAAAGTAGATATGTCAGGGTGAACTCTTCAGGTGCAGAGTGGCTGCGGAGTTCTCCGGTTGCGCGTTCAAGTTTCGGCACAACTTAACCGTAATCATCGCCATGCAGGCTACTGACAAGGCAGCAAATAGGAAAATCTCTATAAAAGATATTTTGTCAGTTATCTCAGGGTGACTTTCTCCCATGGTTAAGCAGGTTCCAATTCGGATATCCAATACTCTAATAATTTTACAGATATGCAATGGATATTTTATAAAAAATCGGAAAAGAGACGCGTTTTTTATAATTTTCGCAAAAAGGAGAAGACCGTATTGTGACGGTTTAGTTTTGTTTATAATTAGAATCTACCAGATTTCACTCGACTTTTTCAGGTCTCTGTTCCACCATTCAGCGGCCCGGATTCTGTCCGGATCTACGAAACACCTCGAATAGTGGAAACCTTTGGTTTCTTTACTATTCACCGAAAACACTCAACACACACAGACTACCAATGTTACTCAAGACTCTTGAGATGCATGGCTTCAAGTCGTTTGCCGACAAGACGAAGCTGGAATTTCACGAAGGCGTTACGGGAATCGTAGGGCCCAATGGCTGCGGGAAATCGAACATCGTCGACGCGATGCGTTGGGTGTTGGGGGAAACGTCCGCCAAAGCTCTCCGGGGCGGCGAAATGGCGGATGTCATTTTCAACGGAACCGATAAAAGATCGCCTCTCGGTCTCGCTGAAGTCACCCTGACTCTGACGGATTGCGCCAAAAGTCTCGAAACCGATTACGATGAAGTCGCGATCGGGCGACGGGTTTACCGGGACGGCAAAAGTGAGTATTTGATCAATCAGGCTCCGTGCCGGTTGAAGGATGTTCACGATTTGCTGATGGGCACCGGGATCGGGCGGACCAGTTATTCGATCATGGAGCAGGGCAAAATCGATATGCTGCTCAGTTCCAAGCCGGAGGACCGCCGGGCGGTTTTTGAAGAAGCGGCGGGAATCACGAAGTTCAAACAACAGAAAAAAGAAGCTCTCCGCAAGCTGGACTACACCGAGGCCAACCTCGTTCGGGTCCGTGATATTATCGCCGAGGAGGAGCGCCAGATTCGTTCTCTTTCCCGCCAGGCATCAAAGGCGAAGCGGTTTCAAATTCTCCAGGAGGAAGTTCGTGTTCTCGACTTGCACCACAGTCACCGGCTTTGGCGGGAGTTGAGAGCGGGCGGGGCGGAAATGTCGACTTCAAGCCATAATTTGAGGGTCGATCAGGATGCTCTGGAGGAGGATATCGAAACAAAACAAACCGAAATGGCGTCAGCCAGGTTTGAGCATCAGGAACTGGAGAGTCGCCTCAGTGAGCTGCAGGGGCAGATTGCGCACATCGATAACGAAGTCGATACCGCAAAAAACCGGATCGAATTCAACGGGGAAAGAGCTCACGAACAGAGCATACTCATCAAAAAGAACGAGGAGGATATCGAAGTCACCTCTTCAAAAATGAGTCTGCAGCGTGAGGAACTGCAGACTACCAATGAGACGCTGATTCACGTGGCGACCCGGATCACCGAGCAGGAGGAAATTCTCCACAAATACGAGGCCGAGACCCTGCAGGCCCGGGGAAACCGGGAAAAGCTGGCTGCCGAAATCCGGGAATCGGAAATCGAGCGGAGTTCTCTGAAAACCACTATCGCTACACTCACGGCCCAGTTGGCATCAAACTCCATGCAGTTTGATACCGACAAATCACGCCTTCTCGAATTGACCGATGAACTCGGCAAGCTGCAGCGGGAACTCGACCACCGCCAAAACGACGCTGACGAGTTGAAGCGCCGAATCGGTGAGCACGATGAATCAATTCTTTTTCACGAAGAGGAACTCAACGGAATGGAGCAGCGCTATCGTCAGGCGAAAAGCGCGGCGATGGAGAGGCTTGAAGATCTGTCCAATCTTCACAAACTCAACGCGGAGAAGGTCAGCCGACTCGATGTCCTGGAACAACTCGTCGAGGAAGGGGAGGGCTTTGCTAAGGGAACCCAGGCTGTGTTGAAGGGCCGGATTCAGGATCCGGGAATCAAAGACGGAGCGATCAGGAAACCGCTCTATTCCTATATCGATACCGATGATCGCTTCGCCAGTGCAATTGAGGCAGCTCTGGGGAATCAGCTCCAGACGGTGGTCGTTCACGGCATGGAAGTGGCGGAGAAAGTCATCGATGCTCTGAAAAGAGACATGCTGGGTAAGGCCTCTTTAATAGCGGCCGACCACCTAGTCAAAACCAACGGCAGCAAGCGCGGTCTGGCACCCAAAGAGGCGATTTGCTGGGCGATCGATGCGGTCACGCCGGAGAAAGAGGTGGAAACTCTCATGGAGCAGCTTCTCGGCGATGTTTTGATCGCGGATAACCTCCGGATCGCTATGGAGCTGCGACAGAAGATGCCGAAGAAGGCGGTCGCCACTCTGAACGGTGAATATATATCAAAAGAGGGTGTCATCCACGGTGGTGCTTCCGGCGACGATTCCGGGTCTTTCCTGAAGAGACAGACCGAAATTCGTAACCTCTCTAAAGTCACGGTTTCTCTACATAGCGAAGTAGAGAAAATGCAGCAAAGACGTGATGAATTAAATAACCGGGTATCACAGTTGGAGTCGGCTCTCGAAAATGCGAGGGCGAAACTCCAGGATAAGCGGGTTGCGGTATCTACGCTTGCCGGGGATCTCAGTGTGGTCGAAAAAGATCTCACGATTTTTCATAACAAAATCGACAGTATCAAATGGGAGCAGAAGCAGATCGAAGATCGAGGTGTGACTCTCGAATCCAGTATGCTTTCCGGGCGGGAACAGCTCGACTTGAGTAATTCGCGAATCTCCAGTATCGATCAGAATATCGACCGGGCCATTTCTCTATTGGAGGAAGCCCGGGAACGCGAGGAGGAACTGAACAAACTCGTAACCGAAGCGAGGACCAGTCTCGCCGTGGAAAAAGGGTCTCAGGAAAATTTACAAAACCAGCAGATCCCAATGTCTAACCGGCTCAAAGAGCTGGAGGATCTCATCGTTCGCCGCCGGGAAGAAACCGAGGACTACAAAGGACGGATCAAAAAGGGGGCGGAGGAAACCGCTGCGCTACAGAAGACAATCGAGGAGCGGGAAGCGGAAAAGGCGGAAAAAGTCGAGATGCAGAAACGGCTCGTTGAAGAGAGAAGCACCTATCTCTCACGCATCGAGAAAAGCGAAGCGGAGCTGACCGAAAAGCGGAAATTGGTGCAGGAAATCGCCGAACGACGGAACAAAGAGGAATTACAGGTTTCCCAGTATGAAATCCATGTTGAAAACCTGGAAAATAATATCCGGGAAAGGTATCAAGCCGAACTTGAATTTTTCGAACCGGACAGCCATCAACTTCTCACCGTGATCAATCAGCAGAAGAAGGCCAAAGGCCTGCCGATCGATCAACCGGCTGCAGAAACAATGCTGGCCGAAGCAGATACTCCCGCTGACAACGGCGATGAGGATATGGCGGTGTCCGTCAATGCCCTGACCTCCGAAGCCGGTGAAGAAATTATAGAGGAAATCGCCGACGGGGAAACGGAATTTACCGACCCCTCCGAGCCGGACTGGCCGTTTGTAGAAGAAGTCGTCAGCGGTCTTCGTTCCAAACTCGATGCGATGGGTCCGGTGAATTTGGATGCGATTGCCGAGTATGAAGAACTGGAAGAACGTTACAACTTCAACCTCCGTGAGCTGACCGATCTCGAAAACGCCAAGGAGGAACTTCTCAAGCTCGTCGCCCGCATCAACCGTGATACCCGGAAAATGTTTTCCGATACCTTTGCCCAGGTCCGGATCAATTTCCGCGAGATGTTCAAGGAACTGTTTGGGGAAAAAGCCAAATCGGATCTCGTTTTGCTGGATGATGAAGATCCGCTCGAAGCCGGTATCGAAGTGATCGCCAAACCTCCCGGCAAAAAGCTGCAAAGCATCAGTCTGCTTTCCGGTGGGGAGCGTTCCATGACTGCGGTGGCTCTGCTGTTCGCCATCTTTATGGTCAAGCCCTCGCCGTTCTGTGTCTTGGATGAGCTGGATGCACCGTTGGACGAAGCGAACATTTCGCGCTTCATCCGGGTATTGGACCGCTTCATTGGCAACAGTCAGTTTGTGATCGTGACCCACAGTAAACGGACCATGTCCCGCGCCGATGTGATGTATGGAGTTTCCATGGAGGAATTTGGAGTATCAAAAACCGTGGGAGTGAAATTCTCCAAAGCCGACGAAGCAATTGGTCTGAAAGCCGCGCCGGTCGGGGGATAGGTCGGCTACTCCGGCCGTATATCACCCGGAAGTTCCAGGTGACAATTCCGCATGGGGCCGCGCCCCGGGATTCGAATTCGAATATAGAGGTAGCTACTGAAGGCGCGATTCAATCCCGGCTGATCCCGGAAAGATTACTTCTTCAGCGCAGGCAAAATCCTTTTTGAGATTTCACTGGTAATCATTTCGTAGGCGGGAGTTTTCCAGTGGTAACCGTCGCCACTGGCAAGCTCCAGTTTCCCGGCAAGCAGGTCATAGGCATCGATGATTTCGATGCCTTCCTCCTGCATGACTTTTTCCGAAATTGTATTCAGCCGGACAACTGCATCATTCTTTTCTCCGAGGGCGGATACCGGCTGGTTGTTTGCCGGTCGCGGAGCAGTATGCGGCGTCGTCATCAGATAGTAGATCTTCGCTTGTGGTGCCCCGTTTTTGAAGCATTGTGCAAGGTTGCGCATCCTGTCGTGAACTACCTGGTCCGGAACGGCTGCAGCAGTCCAGTGCAGGGAGTGCAGGCCGTTGTTAAATATGATCGCATCGAACTTGTAGTGACTGGCCATTTCCGTCAGTGCCGCTTTGGGCACCTCGCCGCCGACGAAGTGGACACAATGAAAAACATAGACATTTTCTTTCAACATTTCCGGTATAAAGGACCGCCGATAGCCCATTGAGATGGAGTCCCCATATATCAGCACTTTGGGCCAGTCGGGATTTTCGATTTTCGGTACATCCAGAGCCCAACCTTTGCCCGCCACCGCGCCGCGCGGATTGTCGGTCTGGCTTTCTTTAGGCGAAACATACTTGAATGACGATCCGTAGACTTTGACGCTGTTTATTACGGCGGGCATTGGTTCGTCCGTCTCTTTCAGATTCCGGCCGATCCACATGGGCTTGTCGTTCGGGATCATTTCCATGTAGCATTGCTTGATAGGTCTGCCATCGAGGTAAAACGTGGCGTAGCCATCGCGTACCGCGATGGTAAATGTATAAGAGGTGTTGATTTCCGGCCCCCGCTGCCCCCCGATACCGGAGGCTTTCATGTAGATATTGTTCACGTAGGTGGCGATCCGGCGAGCGTAGTAGGGATTCTCCCGGTAATTCGTATCGATGGTGAAGCCGTCGCCCGACTCACTGCCGCTCTGCTTACTCATGACCGTAAGCAGCGATTTTTCGACGAGTTCGGAAATTTCAAAAGTGACCTGAACCGTGAAATTTTTCTGATCGGGAAATGCCTCCGCCGGAACAGCAAAAGCAGCTCCGTCTTTGAGGATAACTTTGCCGTCGGACTTGTTGATTGCTCCGGATGTCAATTCCGCCGGAATTTCATTGACCGCGAGGTCCCACAATGGTTTGTCATCGGCGAGCGCGGAATCGAACAGCAGAGCGACAAAAGGCAGGGTAATGATAAGATGTTTCATTTTCGGGATATTGTAGATGGGTTACCGGTTTACGGAAGGGGATTTGCGGGACACGTTCCTGTTTTCCGATTCAACTTGCCCCTGATGCGGTTCTCTTTAGTCTTCCTCAGACTATAATGCAGAGGAGAAAATTTATCACCGGTAGCAGTGCGCTGTTGCTTGGAACAACTGGATTTCGCGACGGGCTGGCCGAAGAGGTCCCATCCATTTCCTACCGGCACCCACAAATTTCCAATCCATCAATCCTGCCTCTACCGGAGGACAAACGGGTTCCATTCGAGTGGCAGGCGTTCGCGGTGCCGGCCCCCGGAGCCGACAGCCACCCCGTGTTGAAATGGCAGAATCTGCCCGCAGCTGATGAGACGCGCTTCCGACTTACTATCGCCATCGACATTCGCGAAGAAAACGAGATTGAAATCCGGCTCGCCGAATCCGGTGAAAAGCTCGGGGTCTTTGATATTCGTTTCACTCCCGTGCTCGAGCCTTTTGAGCTGATTCTTGACCGCGGGCAAACAGCGAAAGTGGCGGCGGAAGGCATCACCCTCGTCATGACAAAGGGTAAACTGCCTGTCTGGTTTTTTACGACAGAGACTGACGAAAGCGATTCTGCGGCTCTGAAGCCGCACCTTCTCATTGCGAAACAAGCTGATCCCCTCACGGAATTCCACAAGCGGGTCGCCTCTCCCGTTTGTCTGCAACCCTACGGCTGGATGAACGGCTGCGTTCTCGACGGTCTTTTCGATCTTTCCAAAGCTACCGGTGAACCCCGCTACGACTCAGCGTTGCGGGAACACCTCGGATATTTTTTCGATAAGGACCGGAAACTGATCTACGAAAACCCGAAGAGCAAACCACACGACGGCGTGGTGTCGGATATCGAATCAACGCTGCCCAATGCGGTTATAGCGAAGTTAAATCCCGATCACCCCGTATTGGATCAAGCAGTGAAATTCTGGATGAGCCGCCGGGACGATGCGGGCTGTGTGAAAGACGGCAGCACCACATCGGCCGAAGGAAGTTACACCATCGGCTACCCCATGATGGTGATCGGCACGCTGCGAAATGACGAGTCGTTGATCAATCTGGCTTTGACGCAGATCCGGCTGCGCCGCGAGCGGTTGATCCACGATGACGATTGCTGGCTGCGTCGTCACAAAGGCGACCACCGTTCGTTTAAAAACTGGGCCCGGGGAGTCGCCTGGTATTCGCTGGGACTGGTTCGGACTCTGGCCGAATTGAAAACCGGTCAGGATGTTTCCGACCTAGAGGCCGAAGTCGAGCGACTGGCGGAATGGGTCAGCGGATACCAGCAGGAGAGCGGACTGTGGAACTGCTTTCTCCACGAAGACGTGCCGGCCGACACGTCCGGATCCGCCGGGATCGCAGCAGCGCTGGCCATAGCGGTGAACCACAAAATGCTGCCCGACAAGTATAGAAAGATTTCGCAGAAAACCTACTCAGGCCTGAAATCCTACCTCACTCCAGACGGCCTGCTGACCGGCGTCGCACAGAGCAATCGGGGCGGGCAGGCCCTGCAGCAAAGCGATTACCGCGTCATCTCGCAGATGGGCATGGGATTGATGGCTCAGCTGTCGGCGGCGCTTTCGTGATTATTGATGATTGAACTGCATCGGCCTGTCCCGGTTCAATGTACTTTGGGGCAGCCTAACGGCACGAATTGATCTATCACCACCTGTTTCGGTCGTCCGCCCGAGTTCGGCGGAAGAGGCGGACGCGGTCACCTGAGCGGTACCTTTTCCTGCGTTCTCACCGGTGGCGGTTTAAATCATCGCAGCGCCCGGGGGCAAACCGCCTGTGCCAATCACGGATCGAGGCAAGCCGATCGAGGCGTTGTTTGGGTGAGAAGGAAAAGTGAATTCCTCAAAAGTCACGAATAACCACCTGACCCAATTCTCAATTCTTGCGAATAACCACCTGACCCAATTCTTCAGCGATCTATCAGGGCGGGGAGAATGAATGCGGAGCCTCGCGGGGACCAATAAAGACAATCACCGGATTTTTTCGGCAAACCTCTGCGCTTGCTGCTTTTGCACTTCACGAACCTCCAACAACTGGATCCTCTCGTACTGTTCAATCGCCTTTTCGGAACAGTTCAGCCTTCGATATACCAGCGCCAAATCAAACAACAATGCCGCCTTTTGACTATGATCAGATGCTTCGGTGATTTGCCTGGTATATTCGTCCACCTTCGTCAGGTTGGCATCAAGAACGGAAAGTTCCTTTTCGGCTCGACCCCGGTAATAACCCTGAGAAATAGCAGCTAAGGTGGTATAGGTTTCTCGAGCTTTTTCAAACTGCCCCAATTGCGAATAGCATTGCGCAAGGCCAAACAAACTCTGATCTTCATTGTGGTTAAATCGAAGCCGTAGATACCAGGTATCAATTTCCTTACGGTATTCAGTAATCGCATCCTTGTATTGTCCGGAATCATACCATTCGTCCCCTTTCGTTTCATGTTGCCCCTGAAATATCGAAACCAGCGAGGTCAATATAAGCAAGCCCGACGTGAAGTAAGACACCAGGTTATTTTTCCGGGAAAATGGTATCATAAGCAGGATACCGATAAGCATGACCCAATGCGGGGCCCAACTCTGAACCGAGTACCCTCGGATCACTCCGATCGCCCCAACCACCAGGAACTGAGAACAACAGGCCAGCCCTGTGAAGAAAAATGCTTTTTTGAGCAACGTAGTTTCACTGGACGGAGAATCTTCAGAAGCGGACATTGGAAACGGTTACACCGAAGTTGCGCCACTTTTCAAAAAAGTCATACTTTTCGACGTGAATCCTCATCTGGCCGGGCATTTCTTCGTGAACAACGATGTCTGCAAATCCAGCGCAAATCCCCCCTGGATATGGCCCATGAAACCATGAAGTTTCGGATGGTGCTCCTCTCCTCCCCGAGGTGCCACTTGCCGATCAGCGAGGTTGAGTAACCCGCCTGCTTGAGCAGCTCCGAAGTGGTCACCGAATCAGGATCGATTCCCTGTCCTTTTGCCCGTGCCCCGAATTGCACCCAGTTGCGCACGCCAGCTTCGTGACCATACATCCCGGTTAGCGTCGCGGCGCGAGACGGCGAGCAGACCGGCGTCGTCACAAACGTATCCCCAGGACGAAAGCCAGCAGCGCAAGCTTTGCCCCGCCAATTCGGTCGGTGATATGATTCGATTTCATTTTCTTCAGCATTTCCAGTGAGGTTCACCCGAGTATCGTCCAGTGAGCGAAAATCACGACATGGTGGGGTGAGATTATTTACCGCGAATAGGGGATCGTTGGTGGGGTCCGGGCAATCCGCGTGAAAGATGTCCGGATTGCCGTACACGAATTGCGTCTTTTCGACCGAGGACATCGGTAAGTTCTTGTGCAGAAAATGCACGAATCCTGCCCAATTTAATTTTTACAGGCCGAATTTTATCCCCAGGCCGCTTCCCAAGACTTTCTATTTCCTCGGCAATGGCAGAAGATAAAGGCATATGCTCGTCCTCCATGGTACCATGCTCGCCTTCCAAGGTACCATGGTCAGTTTCCAAAGTACCATGGTCGGCCTTTAAAGTACCATGTTCATCGTCCACCTCCGGCGGAAAGTTCTCGCCTTTGATATAATAGGTTCCTGCCCCTTTGCCTTTTTGCTCGATAAACCCAAGATCGCGTAATCGCCCCTTCGTTGGTTGATAGCCGAGCTGCGATCATCTGTTCCAGTGATTCGAGGATTCGGTCCTGGACGGGTCTTATGTTCTCCGGGGTTTGGCATGATTACTTCCAGTTCGTTTTCCAATCTGTAAACTCGGATGGTCGCAAACGAAAGCGGGCAATGCTGCCTTCGTGCAGGCTCAGTAGTTCGGTCTCCACCACTTCGATGAACTTCGCTTCTTCGATTTCAGCCCTGGCGACCAGGGCAATCCGTTCAGTCGCGCCTCTTTTATCCAGCCCATCTTTCACAATCGCGGCAACCATCTCCTTGATCTCAGAGCGATACCGAACCTGGAATGGATCGGGATCGCCCGGCGATTGGAGGACCGCCGAATATCGAGCCGCGGATCGCTGGTAGGCCCACACAAAGACATCCCGGAAGTAGTCGACCTGCTTCAGTTCATAGATCCCCATTAACCCATGTATATATTCCTCAGGCGGCACATCAATAAAGGAAAGCGGACAGAGGTTATGGCGCACCAGAGGGATATTCGCTGCCAGACGTGATACCCGTTTATTGACATCCTCAAACGGTTGCAGGTAGGGCAAATGAACCATCGCGAAAAATGCCTGTTCGAACGGATCCTCAATCGCATCGGCTTTCTCCAGAACTTCGATGAACCGCTGCTCGATCTGCTGAGGAACCGCCAGCGGATGGAACACCGAACCACCAATACCGACTTCGCGATCCCGCAGTCGACCACAGGCCCCTGGATCGGCGAGCAGGTTGTCAGACAGCAGCGCATGGAGATTGCAAATCGTGTAGCGATTAAAGCCGATTTCCTCAGCCTGTTCGGCCAGCATCTCGATTGCACCTTTGTGGTTCAGGATCATCTGAGTCTCCTTCATGTCCTTGCCTTCCGCCCCTTCGCCGAGATGGATGAGCCGCTCGGTTTCCAGCAATGAATAGGTATTACCTTCAAGGCGGCTTGAATTCCACGAAAGATCAATGAGCAAGCGGTGCAGTACCTGGCGAATATAGGTTCCCGCTGGCAGTCCACTAACACCGACCTGACCAACCCGCGCCAAATCCTGTCGAAACGTGTTTGAAAGGTAAGCCGTCTGGTTTGGCACATATGATCGCAGAAAATCCGGATCGTAACCCACCGGTGTACGGGAGCCAATCGGTCCGAGAACATGGGACCGGATTTCCCGCGCCCGTGCTGACAGCGGGATCACACCGTCAAGCAACTCCTGGTTCTCGACAGTCGGAATCATCGGAAAGTATCTCGTTCCTTTGCCCGTGCCAGAGCTGGTGATGTTTCCTGCGTCCTCCAATCGTTCGAGGCGACGCTGAAGAGTCCGCAGCGATAGATCGAGAGCGATGCGTTCCCGGATGGCACTTATGGCGACACCCTCGGGAAACTCAGCGATCACGCTGGCAATAGAGGTGAACTCTTCTTCCGGGATCTTTTTTGGCACGAAACAAATATCGGACACAAAAACTAGTTACGCGACATAAAAAGCACTTTATTTGGCGTGTAAACAGTTTTTATGGCGTGTAAATCGAAGTTCTGTCGGGAAAACAGCGGAAATTTAAATTCAATAACCTGACATCTCGCAATTATGGCCTGTTTGTTGCCGGAGGCTCCCTGCGCCCATGGTGCCTGGTCGTCCGTGCAGATGAAAAGGATGTTCGGCCGCTGTTTCCCGGATTCCTGAGCCAAAACCAAACCCGGCATCCCCAGGATGAAAGTCAGAAGCGCAAGCTTTGCCCCGCCAATTTGGTCAGTGATATGATTCGATTTCATTTTCTTCAGCATTCTCAGTTTCCAGTGAGGTTCACCCGAGTATCGTCCAGTGAGCGAAAATCACGACATGGCGGGGCGAGATTATTTACCGCGAATAGGGGATCGTTGGTGGGGGCAAGGGGCTGAACCAAGAGAGGTTCTGCAGCGATTTGGCTCGCCCCTTGCCAAAACTTTCGTGAGTACCTGCAAAAACAACAGGTCAAATAGACCTCAATTTTTCATTAACTTTGATCCCATAGCCCACTTCGCCATCCATTTAACACCCGACCACCCTTCTTTCTATATAGGCTCTTGCCAAAGCTGAAAACTTTTCACTTAGGATTCAACTTGCGCTTTTCTTATTGAATCCATCAATTATGAGAATACTGCACGCACACCATTTACTCCCGGTCCTAAAAGGTGGCACTGAGACACATCGATCCCTGATCTCTCGCATTTTCGAATAATATACCGAGCTTCTTCCAGATCATGAGAGGACAAAAAGACTTGATACTTTAGGTCTTTAATCAATCCCCTGAGAATATCGATGAATGCAGATGCATGAAGTAAATCTGAACTTTGAAGAGGATCATCAAGAAGAACTGATGGCCACCTGCTCCATCGGTATTCCGTACTTGCTGCAAAAAGCGTCGCCAAGCCCTGAACTGATATTTGCCCATCACTCAACTCTGCAAGAGGATGAACCCAATCTGTGGAATTGCCTTTACGATTAACCCGCTGATTTAATTTAGTTCCACCTTTTGCAGTTTTGGTTTCCAAGCTGATTTCGTAACGGAACGAAGACAACACGTCGTGAAATTTTTGAATCCTCGACGATAAAGGTTTCAGAGTTGACTCATTAAAATGCTCTGCTTCACTCTTTAGGTGTTCAGCTATTTGTTGAGCCCGCTTTTTCACGTCGTTCGCATGGGTAATTTGTTCTTCCAGCCTCTGAATTTTTCCAGCAAAATTCTCACTGACTTCCTCTTCGGTGCAGTCGCCGCAAGAGTTACGTTCGGCCATGATTTTATCTTCAATCTCTGTGACTCGAGATAATGATTCAAAAATGGTCAATTTCTCGAGGGCCTGTTTACATTTATTTTCAATTCCTACCAGTTTCTTCTGACAACGCGATAGATCGTTGTAGAGGCTCAGGTGTAGGCGATACATCTGGAAAAAACACTTCCCATCTTTGTTTCAGAACTTTAAGTCTTTCATCCACGCTTTGTCTCTTTGTGTGAAGAGTTTGCAATTCCAGCTTCAAGGAATTTTGCTTTTCTTCAGCCCTTTGAAGCTCTCGATTAAGTTCCTCCACTCTAGTCCTCCAATCATTCACATGGTCGTGAGCGATTTGTTTTTCTTCCTCACGGTTTACCAACATCGTTTCCAATAATTCCAAATTGATCTCGGAAATATCATTGGAATCACGATAGTGTACAATAGCTGCTTGTGCGTGTTCGATTTCACTATTGATTTCATTGAGTCTTCCTTCCTTTTCCTCAATCGATATTTCATAATCTGACTTCTGAGCAGTTAAATTCGTGATTTCCAAATCAATTTGTTCCCCCGCCTCGTGGGTTGAGAGATCATTTTCGAGACTCTCAATTTGAGCTTCAACCTCCCCTTTTCTCGAAGATGCATCTTGAACTAAATTAGATGAGCTGATACCGCCTATCAAAACCCTTGTACTTTCAATACGATCCCATTCTTCACCTGCCGCTGTCCTCAGTCTCTCTAGTTCATCTATCTGAATTGGGATAGAAGCAATTTGATTATCGATCGAAATTTCAACTTCCTTGATCTGCTCAATTTCATCTTTCACCTGAACCAAACCTTGATCGATTTCAATCGTGTCTATTCCAGAATCCTCTAGGGCTTTTCGAGCTAACGATTGCAATTTACCCGTTTCATATTTTGCTGTGCATAGTGGGCATTCCAAGGAGTCCTCGTCAATGTGGCGGCATAGCGTGGCTAACGCCTCGGCCATAACCTCAACCTGTGATAGGATATCAGTTCTTTTGGCAATTAAAGCATTTCGGTCTCTCTCTAATTCCGATACACGCAATCGATTTTGAGCCTTCTCGGCTCGTGCTTTTTCAAGTTCTTTCTTCAAAGAATGAATACTTCCTTCTCTCCTATCGCTTTCTTCTTTTCTCCTAAAAAATTCATCGACATTTGCTTGAAAAGTGATCAATTCATTTTGGCGTTTTTTAAGAGTTCCAATCATCTCAACAATTTCAGTCCGCTTAATCTTTGCTGCTTCAAATTGTTTTAGTCGTTCTCGAATACGTTCCAATTCTTTATTTTCTTGCACCAGCTCTTTTTGAATGTTCGAAATTTCAGTGATTTTTTCAGTCTGTTGATTAAAAGAGGATTTGATATTTAAAATGTTGCTGATCTCTTGATCTTTACTCTTCTCTTTTTCGACGGCATTATTGTAGTTTTCGGATACTGCGATTCGACCATCCGATAAATTTTTGATCTCCAACCCGATTGTCTCTAAACGTTCCTGCTTGGAATCAATTTCGTTACTGAATAGTTGAGTTTTGGAAGAGTTTTCACTCCAATCCATGATCAAGCTGTGTAAATTTGAAAAAGATTCGAGTTTCGACTCCTCATTTCTCAACAGGCTTTGGACGTCAACTATGCGATTATGAAATCTATCGCTCATTTCCTTCGGCGATAAATCTTCAGCATCCCCCAATGAGGAAACATCATACTTAGAAAGAAGCAGTTTTTCCAAATCGTCGAGATCTCTTCTCACTCTATCCAAATCAATATAATCTGTTTCAGAACTATACAAGGTTAGATTGTCTCGCGTAACAATCAATTCAGACCAATCTCTGTATCGGTTACTCTCAATTTCTAGTTCTTGCTTTAATCGAGTGATCTCCCGATTAAATGCATTTGTTGTTTTTGTACTACCAAGAGCCTGCCTGATTTCTTCTAATCGATCTACACCGGCAGGCCCACGAAGAAGTTTCCATTGATCTGCCGGGTTTTCCTCTTCGAATCGATACCGCTTTGATTGAGGCAAAAACTTGGTCAGCCGAAGGTACGGAGTAATGTCATCTGGTTTTTCCTCCCAATCCGGATGCGCAAGGGCTTCCAATACATCTTCGCGCGATGGCACTTTGGTCGCTGATCGTAAAATTCTGTCTTCCTTCGGTCCAAAAGTCGCCGATACAAAATGGCTTAATTCATTGGCTCCTCGACGTGTCAAGTATTGATCAATAGATTCCTTCGAAAGAGCACTGCTTATTCGCCGAACGTCTCCGGTAAAAAGCCATTCGAGAGCTTCAAAAAAAGATGTCTTCCCCAAACCATTCATTCCGTATATGATGACCAGGCTAGGCGAGGGCGGAATTTCCCAACTGAAATTTGGGCCGAACGATCGAAAATTTGATATATCAATCTTAGATAAATAGGTGTTGCTCATCTTAATCCAATTTCAGAAGTTCTGCTACCAAGTCATTGTAATCACGATTGTCCGATCGAAATTCCGGAAGGTCTAATACCTTTCGCCAGGTGCCTAAATCTGAAATTGAGTCAGACAATGCATCGAGTTTAGGGCTTTCGGTCGGTGCGCCATACGCCCAAGGTTGGGCCAGGAAAGTTCGTTCTATGAATGATTCGATCTCAGTTTCCCAACTGTCTTCGTTTTTTGAGGGTAACCAAACTACTTTCCGGCAGACTATTTCATTGCGTTCGACAATCTCCGCAAAATTTTGCCATTCGGGCTCATGAAAGCTCCCTGCCGGGCCAACAAGAAACAGGTTTAGATCATCATTGTGATTGGAAAGAAGCCATGTTCTTGCAATCGCAGCGTATTGTTGGTAACCATGCCAGTTTCTTATCACATCCTGGCGATACTTTTCGTTCCAATCCCCGGTAATCAAGTTCCTATCCAAAATTCCTATTTGGATGGCATACTGGGAATGACTCTCTACAAATAGACCAAGGGGAGGCTGAACTTGCTCCAATTCCTGGCGTTTTGGAAGGATGCGGTCTTTTAATTCATTCTCCTTTATCTGAATCGACGAAGATTTAGTTTCCGTCTTTGAAAGTTCGGGGGGATTGGAATTGACTGAAAAATTTCGGTTAATGCAATTTTGTTGTACTTTTTCAGCCAGTTCTACCATTGGATCTAGTTCAGGCGTCAACATTTTTGGCCTCCTCTACATAGCGTTCTTGGTCAACCAAAAGGCTTTCCCTTCGTTTTTCTAGGACCTCCCACAATGCCTCCAAGCTTGTTCCAATGGCTCTTAAAATTTCTCCGTCACGGGGAACTACGATCGAGGATTTGGGGTCTTCACTTATCGTTGTAGCTGACTGCGATCCTTTATCAAAACGCGCTTGCCCAGTTTCAAAAATTTCCCATGTTTCGTGAAGGTGCGGCAAAAACACAAAGGGGGTTCGCCATTGGTGAACTCTCTCAACTGTCTGCAATGCCTTTCCACCAATCGTTTGCACGGCACAAGAGTGGCCGCTTAAGTTCTCGTCACCGAGGTTTCCGGGGCCATTCCCTTTAGGTTTCTGGACGACCTCTGGGAGTGCACTACAAATCGCTAAAGTGAAAGCCACTGATGGGACTATACAGGTCTCAAGAGTTTCTGGTCCTACTCCAGCAGCGTTGTTTTGCATTGATTGCGCACCGTTGCTTGAAAGCATCAAGCCAAGAAAGTGATGAAGGACGCTTGGATCATTTTCAAGGATTTCACGCCACCGGCCCCATATCTCTTCCATAACCGGAACAATTTCTAATGAGATTTCGTAACTAAGGTGCCCCAACGGATCATCGAATACTTCAATCAATTTTTCCCGGATTTTTGTAAACGCCCACTGGTCGCACAACCGTTCGAAATATGATGCAAGAGCTTCGCTCGAAGCGAATTGCTTTCCACCTACTAGTTGAAGTGTCTTCGGAAGTTCTACAAAACTGTATTTCTCGATAGTTTTTATCGAAGGCTTGCCTGCTACCGGAACCCATTGCTTAGAATTCGTATAGCAACGTGATTTCCACCCTGACGCTCCTTTAAAGCATAAGTCGGTGGTAGGGCGGGTTAAAATAAAAGGAGCGTGGACAATTATCCTTTCAAGAGCGCTTGAGAGATACCTACATTCGTCAGCTTGTATGTCACACCAAAAGCCGGTCATTCCCTTTTCCCAAATCTCCTGTAATAGCGTTTCGTCTAAATTTGTCTTATATCCCGATCCGGCGACGCCCAAAGTAGGGAAACATTTGAATGAATCCCAGGATCGAATTTCAATATTTTCGAAGTCAGTAGAATAGTCGGTAATAACGGAATCGACCGGCGTGCAAAATAAGATATTATCCTGCGCTCTCGGGTGATGGGACGTCACACCGATCGCAAATGTGTCGTCAGACTCCGCTTCTAAACTTGTCATGACAGGGCAGCCTGATACTCCTTCAAACGGGGAAACTCCGTCATTGGTAATCCGTCCACCTTCGTCGCATTGTAGCTGAATCGCAGGCCCATTGTCTACTGAGGCTCGTGAATTCCTTACTGTTCCTGCCAAAGAAATCCCACTGTTTTCCAAGTCCTCTTCGTGTAACCTAACAGGAAATCCATGAAGATTCCATGGTCGACCATCTAGAGTTCCGGTAGTCGGTCGAGCAATCATTTCAATCGGAGCAATACTGACGCCGCTCAAATCAATCGAAAGTAGAGCTACGTCTAAGATTTCGTCTTTCCTCAGCAACTGACCTGATATAACATCGAAGTTTGGGAAATATAGGTCCACCAAGTCTCCAACCGATAATGCTGAAACGCAATGCTCAGCGGTACACGCAAGTGTTGAACTCATAACCCATGCGGAGCCAACATGAGTGCCATTAATATCCAACCTAGCAATGCTATCCCGATAATTACCCATTTGGTTCAAAAGATTTTAGGGCCGCTTCTACTGACCCGCTTGAGTCCACCACTGCACGCACGTATGTCCTCGGCCGAAGTGTGTAAGGTTCATAATTCTGGTTTTTGATATCCTCAAGAAAGGTGTCGATAGCCGAATAGGCTTCCTCGTCGATTTCGGAACTGATTGCTTCGGGAAGCCGGAGAACATCAGCCCAAGTCCCAGCATTCAAATATTTTGCTCCATCATCCAGAATCACCTCCTTCGGAAAATGCGTGTGCCCAAAAACAACAGTATCGACTAGACCAGTTTCAACAATCTCATATGCGGGGGCCATATACTGAACTTTCTCGGTCTGGTGGTCAAAAGCTGTCGAGTCTCTAACTTTCCTTAGCGCGATTCTGACTTGAGCCATTCGGTCTGTATCGGACTTTTCTTTACAGATTCTGTAGACGTCCCAAGGCAGTTCGAGATTTAGTGATTCAGCAGCCTTTGCCGCCAGTTTCTTAAACTTTGCTCCGGTTCTGGGCTCAGAACGCGATAGAGTTCCTCCTCGTTTTGGTGGAGAGAGAAAAGACTTGGCATCGTCTCCAAGCTCCTCCTTCAGGAAATCATTTAGGCTCGTGTAGGTATCCAATGGTGAGCCTGATAATAGACCAGGTCGATTTGTTAGCGAATTATCCTTAACCCTTTTCCCAATCTTCAAAAGCACAAATGCCATTTCGAAGAAACCTCGAGTTTCTGGATAAAAGGCTAGCATCAATGGAATTGCCGCACCAAACTCTGGCTTTAGGAGGTTAAGAAATGGCACCTCATGGAGAAGAGGGTTTATTTCATTGACCACAATACTACTTCCTACGGGCGGCTCAAAGAATAGATTGCCGCGGCTATTTTCATCAATTGAAAAGCCCCGCGAAAGCATTGAGCGTTCTTGTCTCAACAAGGAAAAATCGACAGCATTAAATGGATCGTATCGATTCCCATGCTCAACAAGCAATCTACCGTATACATAGGCTTCGCCATCGTAAATGAATTGGACATTCTTAGATTGACCACCGATGAGTTCCTGAAAACGGTTTCGCACCCCTGGCAAACAAAGTTCAACGTCATGATTGCCCAAGAGGACTGTAACTTCACAACCTTCGCTCACCAGATCCCGGAGTGCTTGAAAAGGACCTCTGCCTTCAGAATTTACGAATCGCTCAGCGATCGACGTTAGTTCGTTATTGATTTTCTCCGCATTATTTTGCCATGCTTCGGGCGTGTACTCATTCTCGTTGTTTGGTGCAAGAAAGTCAACTATATCTCCATTCAGTACCACCTCGGTTTTTCCATCAAAAACACTAGCCTGTTCACGAATCCAATCTAAAAATTTTGTTAGATTTTCAGTATCTCGGAAAATGCTACTTCCCATTTTTTCGATACCTTTATGGTTTCTATCGGAGTCCATAGTGCCTCCAAGGTGCCAATCCGAAGTGATAAAAATTTGTCGCTGTTCAATTTCCATTCGATCTTTATTCTCTAAATTTGGGCCATTCTACCTGAGCAGTCAGTTTAAGGTCAATTAACGTTCGCTTTCGGATCGCTTGCGCACAAATAAAATGAGACGCTTTAGTCAAAAACAGATCGACTAAGAGCAAGGCTATCAGTCAGGAAAATAAATAAATTCATACCTAATGCAAACACCGTTATTACCAAAAGCGCCTAAGGTCCAATCTGCAGCTTCCTAAACAGAGAGCCATGAGCAACCTTATTCCTGATTCCGGTCCTGTATTCCGTTGATCCGCAGTTTGCCGGGGGCCCGGAAAGGTTGTTGATTCCCCGATCTCCGAGTTATGAAGCGATTCAGGAAATTCACCCAAAAACGTCAACTGTACCCAGTACACTCATCCAGTGTACAGGGTACAGTCGGCATTGCCGCGCTGTTTTTACTCTGGATTGCCGCCCCGCTGAAGGCCGGTGAAATGCCGCCGGAGGTCCGGTCGATCCTTGATAATCACTGTATCGCCTGCCACGGACCGGAAAAACAGAAATCGAAAATCCGCTTCGACACCCTTTCCACCGATTTGATCCAGGACCGAGCCGCCGGAGAAACCTGGCACGATGCCCTCGACGTGATTCACCTCGGGGAAATGCCGCCGGAAGACGAGCCTCCCCTGTCATCCGAAGATCGCGCTGTCCTGACCGGCTGGATTCAGAAAAATATCGATACCGCCGTCGCTGCGATGAAAAGCACGGGCGGCCGTGTCGTCGTTCGGCGGCTCAACCGGGCCGAGTATCAAAACACCATGGTCGATCTCCTCGGAGTCGACCTGAATTACTCATCGAATTTGCCTCCGGACAGCGTTTCGGAGGAGGGATTCAAAAACAACGGTTCGTCACTGACGATGTCGCCTCTGCAGCTCGAATACTATTTATCGCATTGTCTTCCCAATTTTTGATTGGTTGATATTCTCCGGGATTTCGAGGCACAGTAAAAATGCGACAAATGTTCAAAAGTGAATATCTTGATTCAATGACAACTGCAGCCAAAAACTACGATGAAATTGAGGAAACCGTTTTGGAGCTTCCCCATGATGATCGAACAAGGCTGGCCAGTCGAATCCTCGAAAGTCTTGAAGAAGACGACGGCTTTGAAGTCAGTGAAGCATGGCAAAGTGAGCTGAATCGCCGTATCAAAGATATCGATGAATGCCGTACTGAATTGATCCCCGGAGATGAAGCGTGGAAACGAGTGAATGAGCGTTTTGGCACTGACTTCAAAGGATGATCGTTCGATACGACGACGAAGCTTTGGAAGAAGCAATGGAAGCTGCCGCCTGGTATGAGACTCAACAGGAAGGTCTGGTAAGGCGCTACCTGACAAAGTGGAAAACTGCTGAACTCAAGATGTTGGCGGCCCCTGAAATCAACCGCATCTTCGACCCGGAAAACCAGCTGCGAAGGTGCCGTTTCGAAGTGTTCCCTTACGCTTTAATCTATCGAATCAAAGATGACGAAGTGCAGGTTATTGCTGTGGCACATCAACATCAAGAGCCCGGCTACTGGCGGCACCGTCTGGAGCAGGAAGAGAGCTGACTTTCTGAACAAACCGACCGGACACTCTCCTCGATCAGTCGCCTGGCATTCAGGAGCTGCTGGCCAAAATGCTGACAATGGATTTGGTTGATTCCAAATAGTTCTCTGGTCTCGTGCCACCTGATTGTGGCGGTTCGGTGCCTGCAGGAAATCAAGCTGACGCCTTCATTGAAGAAGAGATGCGCGTCGACACACTTCGAAATTTGTGAGTTGCACACGAGGCTGCGAATCCAAGGAGTTTAGCTATAATGTCCTTGAATTTATTCGATGACTAAAACCCCAACCAACGCAGAGCGTCTCATCGAATTGGCCCGTAGCCAACCGATGATCACCGCGAAGGAGGTTCGTGGAGCCGGGATAAGCACCTCAACACTGGCTGCTGTTGTTACCTCTGGCGAAATTGTGCGGGTGAATCGAGGGGTCTATCGTCATATTGATGCGCCGTGGGATGAAAATCTGAATCTTTCCGAATTGGCGGCACTGGCACCGCAGGCAGTGATTGTGCTGTTGAGTGCTCTGAATTTTCACCAAATTGGCACACGGAGATTCAGAAGACGCCAGAGCGCCGCCCCCGGCTGGGGGGCAGCCATTCCTTTACCACTGCTCTTTATACCATACGAGGCTGGCTTTCCTCATTGAAGTCTCGGAAGTCGAATCGATTGAAAGAACAAAAGCTTATCGACGCAGGGATTTTAAGCCCCGGTGTCCAGACCCCGCCGTGGCAATAGGGGAGGAGTGATTCGAACTTCGGGGAGTATCGCCGGCAAACATTTTCCAACCAGCTTGCCGAAATTCCTGAGTTGCGAAAATATCAGGCTTAGGTTATAATTACCATAACTGCGATAATATCGAGTTATGGTCCGAACTATAGTAGCCTCCCTGTCTCGTCCTGTCGACATTGCGTCTCTCGTCTTCGCACGGGTTGCGTTTGGACTTTTGATGCTCTGGGAAGTCTGGCGTTATTTCAAATATGACAGGATTTACCGCTATTGGATTGAGCCGGATTTCCATTTTACCTATCCCGGATTTGACTGGCTTTCCCCGCTTTCCGGCGACGGGATGTATTGGCTTTTCATCGGGCTCGGCGTTCTATCGATTCTAATTATTCTCGGCTTCTTTTATCGGATTGCCGCGACTCTTTTTTTCATTGCGTTCACTTACACTTTCCTGTTGGAGCAGGGGCGATATTTGAACCATTTCTATCTGGTCTGTCTGCTCTCATTTCTCCTGATTTTCCTGCCTGCCCACCGCTCGACGTCATTGGACACCTGGTTCGGTTTTACGAAAAAGTCGGACACCACGCCTGCGTGGAGCCTTTGGATTCTTCAATTTCAAATGGCGGTTGTCTATTTTTTCGGAGGTATCGCCAAGATTGATAAAGACTGGCTGGCCGGGCAGCCTCTGCGCGACTGGCTCGGGGGATGTTCCAACTACCCGATTATAGGAAAGTACATGACCAGTGAGCCTGTGGTGCACAGCCTCGCATGGGGCGGGATGTTGTTCGATTTACTGATACCGTTTCTGCTCCTGTGGAAGCGCACCCGGATGGTTGCGTTTCTTGCTGCGGTCGGGTTTCACGTCGCGAATATGGTGCTCTGGAACATCGGCATTTTCCCCTGGCTCGCCATTGCGATGACAGCTCTGTTTTTCGATCCGTCGTGGCCGCGTAAATTTTTCCGGTTGCCTCTGTTTGGTACTTCTTTCCCGCCTTCCGGTTATGCGAAGAAAACTGTCGTCGCGTCACTTGTCGCAGCTTATTGCTTTGCTCAGATTGTGATTCCGCTTCGCCACCATTTTATACCGGGTGATGTCAGCTGGACCGAAGACGGGCACAGATTCTCCTGGCGGATGAAGCTGCGCAGCCGGGACGGGAAGACCGACTTCCATGTGGTCGAAAAGAAAACCGGCAGAGTCGAGAAGGTCGACCCGCGTGACCATCTTGAGCGCTGGCAGGTTGGCAAGATGGATACAAATCCCGATATGATGCTCCAGTTTGCGCGCAAACTGGAGCGGGAATATAAGCAAGCCAATCGCGGAGAAATCGCGGTGCATGCGCGCTCTGCCGTGTCGGTCAATGGTCGCCCGGAACAGGATTATTTCCCGCTTTCTGTAGATCTAACAGAAGTTTCGCGCATGACGCCACGGTTTACCTGGCTGAACGAATTTGACGATGCTCCCAATTTCGGTCTGGAGCAATCACTGGTTTTGGATTGAGATTTCTACAGAAGCGAAAAAATATGTTCTTCGCTCTTGTCGCGAGGTGCACAAATGTCTGAATCTGGATCAATCGAACGAATTGTTGTTTTTAGCAGTCCGTAAAGCGCGTGATGAGCTAAATCCACATGTTCGATGCCCGTCCGTTTTGACGCATCGCACAACGGGCATTGGTCGAACCTGTATTGAGTAAAACCTTTTGCCTCTTCTTCGGTATAGGGGGAATTTAGAGAACGAACGATACCTGCCAGCGCCAGTTGCTTCTGCTCCAGGGCTGACTGGTTTGGGCTTCGTTCAATCATCCGGCGAGCCAAAGCTCCTCCCAGAGCATGACCAAATCCATCGACAATGTGCTCACTGGTGGAGGGGTCGCCCGGGATCTCGCTGGACATGGCATCCTCCAGCAGAATGACAGCGAGGTCGACCCGGCTGTCTTCCTCATCGATACTGGCGAACAATCGAAACCCTTCATTCGCGCAGCCCTCCAGATAAATTGTCCGTTGATACATCGCTATTTCGCGCCCTTCAGTGGTAACGACATAGCTGTAAACAGAGCAGGGTTTTTCGTTCATTGGTGTAGAATGGTTGGTCGAAAGTTGCGTTTGAAAGCGGGAATGTCAAGCTGTCCGGTCCCGGTCGAGTGAAGCGGGCGACACACGGAAGAACGGATCTGAATTCCTGATAAAATATTCGCTTGATGGAATATTCCTTTTAGAGTATATGCTCTTACAAGAATATTCCGGTCGGTGGCAAAATGGCTTTGTCGGCTGATCGGTGAAAAGTTTTCCCGTAAGCCGGACTGTACTATGAATCTCGACAAATCTTCCATGGGCTTTTTTGAGCGACACCTCACGATCTGGGTATTGCTTTGCATTGTCACCGGTGTTGCACTGGGCAAACTCGCCCCCGGCCTCGCCCAGACTCTCGACGCAATGGCGATCTATGTGAACGGTGCGCCTGTTGTTTCTATACCTATCGCGATCTGCCTCTTTTTCATGATGTATCCAATCATGGTAAAGATTGATTTTAGCGAGGTAGTGAAAGCGTCCCGCAATCCGCGCCCGGTGTTCCTTACTCTATTTGTGAACTGGGCGGTGAAGCCTTTTACCATGCTTGGGATTGCGACTCTTTTCCTCGGTGTATTCTTTAAAGATCTACTGCCTGGAACAGAGGTGGTAAAGGACGGTACCGAAGTGGAGCTTTACCGTTCCTATATATCCGGCGCGATCCTTCTCGGTATCGCCCCGTGTACGGCGATGGTGTTGGTCTGGAGTTATCTCGCCCGGGCTAATCAGGGGCTCACATTCGTCATGGTGGCAATCAATTCACTGACCATGCTGGTGCTTTACGGGGTCCTGGGCGGGTGGCTTCTCGGAGTGAACCGGATGCCGGTTCCCTGGCAGGCCTTGCTGCTTTCCGTGGGTATTTACGTGGCCCTGCCGCTGGTAACGGGATACTTTTCGCGGCGATGGATCATGAAGGCGAAAGGTCCCGTTTGGTTCAACGAGAAATTTCTCCATTTCCTGACTCCGGTTTCAATCAGCGCCCTGCTGGTGACGCTGGTGTTGTTGTTCAGTTTCAAGGGCGCCACGATCCTGGCGAATCCACTCACCATTCTCTGGATCGCCATCCCGCTCGCCATGCAGACTCTGTTAATCTTCGGTGTTACCTACCTCGCTGCGAAGTTGCTGAAATTACGGTATGAAGACGCCGCACCGGCCGCGATGATCGGTGCATCAAACCATTTTGAGGTAGCCATTGCAACGGCGGTGATGCTGTTCGGTCTCTCCTCCGGCGCAGCACTTGCCACGGTAGTCGGGGTGTTGATCGAGGTGCCGTTGATGCTTTTCCTGGTTCGCGTCTGCCAGAATACCCGGAGTTGGTTTGGGCCCGTCTCTCCAACAAGCGACACATAAACCATGGAAGAATATATTTCCGTTTACAAGTGCCTCTGTGACCGTACCCGGCTGCGCATTCTCAACCTGTTGCAACAGGGACCGCTGTGCGTCTGTCATGTGCAACAGATTCTCGGCGAACCGCAGCCGAAAGTCTCGAAACAACTCAACTACCTCAAACGGCACGAAATGATCGAATCGGTGCGCAATGCGAACTGGACGATTTATCGCCTGCCGGAGGAGCCCCAACCCCTGTTGGAAGAGAATCTGAAGTGCCTGCAGGATCTCGCGTTTCAGGAAGCAATTTTTCTGGAAGACCTCAAGCGGTTGGAGCAAACCGACACCTCGGCAGCTTGTGGATCGTAACCGGGTAGCTATCTGAACGATGGAATCAAGAACGGGAGGTGTAGTGCTATTGCCGGCTGCGACTATCGGTCTTCCCGGCTTTCGATCGTATTACCCACCAGTTCCGAGCCCTCCATCGGCCCGAGCATTTCCAGACCGAAAGACCATTCCAGTAATCTCCGGCTGTCCGGAAAAACTTCGCTGGTGGTGCTTTTGATGATTACCGAAATGCGATGTTTTCCATCTATATTCGCGCTGGAAACGAGACATCTCCCGGCCGCATTGGTATATCCGGTTTTCATTCCGTTGCAGGCCTCCCAGGAGCGAAGGTTTTTGTTGGTATTACCGAGAACATAAACGCCGCGGTCACCATTGAACTGAAACTTATAGGTCTTCGTATTCACCATCTCCCGGATATCCGGCACCTGGTAGGCTTCGAAGGCGACGATCGCGATGTCCCGCGCGCAGGAATATTGACCCGGTGCGGGAAGTCCGTGAGGAGTGCGGAAATTCGAGTTTACCAGCCCGATTTGTTTGCCCATGAGATTCATTTTCTCAACAAACGCTTCGACGCTACCCGCATTGTCGATCGCCAGTGCGGCGGCGATGTCGTTGCCGCTTCTCACGAGAAGACCGGTCAACAGTTGCCGGCGGGTGTAGCGTTCGCCCTCTTTGATGCCGATCACGGTGGGTTCGACCTGAGTGGCGGCCCTGGTGATGGTGACATATTTATCGAGACCTCCGGTCTTACAGACGACCAGGGCGGTCATCAGTTTTTGGGTGCTGGCCACAGGAGTTTTTTCGAGGGCATTCTTGGTGTAGTAGAATTGCATGGATTCCCCGTCGAGCACGGCGGCGTACCGTCCGTGAATTGACGGTGGGCTTTCGCCGCGCCACGCTTGCGGAGGAGGTAGCTCTTCCCGTTTGCGCAGGAGTTCATCGCGGCTGAGAAGTGATTCCTCAAGTCGATAGAGTTGCTCTTCGCGTTTTGTCAGCAACCTTTCCTGTTCCTGAATAGTCTGCTCACGGGCGCTCAGTTCATTTTCCCGCTTTTTCAGCATTTCCATCCGGACTGACAAATGATCGCCGATTTGATCGAGCTGTTCGTTGTTGATGGCCCCGCCGGATGGAGGTTTGGCATCCTGGGACCGGACTTCGCAAAGTACGATTCCCGAAAAGAGAATCAGTAAAAACGGTAGGCCGTGTGCAGATGAAAACATTGGCCCTAAGGAACTGACAGGATTCGGTTTTTTCAAGGTCTAAAATAGAAGGGGGAGGGGCGCAGTTGGCGAAGTTACGTCGCTTCAGGTTTGGGGATGGTGATCATGGAGCCTGGGAGGACGGGATTTTGGTGGGCTGTTCCGTTCTTTCATTTTTGGATCAATATGCCGACCCTTCGGGCTTGTAGCTTCATTCGGGCAGCCTTGTCGAGTGCGTGACTGTACCCTGTTACGTCCTTGACTGTACCCTGTTAAGTCTCTGATTGTACCCTGTTGAATCGATATTCTACGGGTGATTTGCGGTGCTTGTTCGCCATTTTTTCTATCGAATTTCGCAGGCTGATTCCGCACACCTGTGCCTCGCCATACTTTTTCCGGCGGCGATAGTGAGAAAAATTATGAGAAAACAGCTTCTGGTTTCCAAACTGCCGCCGGTGATGTTGCTGGTGTTCTTTGCCTCGCTTTTGCCGGCACCGGAAGTGTCGGCGTGGGGAGGCGGGCACGATCCGCTGAATGAATTTGCCGTGGAACAGTTTCCCGAACCGGTCCGGGAGATGTTATCCCCGGATCTTCGCCGAAAAGTGGTTGAGTGGTCTCACGCTCCGGATGATTTTACCCCTTGGGAGAAACTGACCAAGATCACGATCCACCCCGAAGATCTGGCCTATCTACACAGCCTGGGGATGAAGCATCCCTACTCTCTGCATGCGCCGCGTGGACAGGCCGCCAATTTCATTCTGCTGGCGAATGCCTTTCGCGAAAAAGCTCCCGAACGTGTTGCGTATTGGTCGGCGTGTCTGTTGCACACATTTTCCGATGAGGCAGCGGCCAATCACGATCCTCTGGTTCACTATATTACCTATGCTTTTAAAGGCGGCTATAAAATGGACCTCAGCGAACACGGGGTGCTTGATTTTGTCGAGGTGACCCGGAGTGCCGAAGACCACGCTGTGATCGAGAGTCTGCTCGCCGACTACAAACCGAAACCCCTCGGCACCGATCCGCATGATGTGCTGGTGAAAATTATGCTCCACGGCCTGGAGGCGAATGTTTTCCTGACGGAACGAGGCGCGCGCGTGGCCCGCACTTTTGCGCGTGACGCATCGGCTACCGATATTGCGGACGGTCGCAAGGCGCTCGCCGAGCTGGGGTGCTATGGCATCCGCTCCGGAGTCGATGCCATCTGGACTGCCTATGAATTTGCTGCGGCGGGAACCAGTCCGGAGCTGACTGAAACTGTGCAGAAGGCCTATCAGGAACAGCGTGTGGCTTTTCTCGATCAGCGGCCGCTTTTGCATGACTCTGCGTATGGGGATCTGCTCGACGTACCGGCGAACCGGAAGGGGCCTGAGGTCGGGGTAATTCTTGAGTCTTCGCAGACGATGAACCAGTCGTATCTCGGTTTCAGTACCAAATGGATCATGTCCGCTGCGATGCGTTTGCTGCGCGATACCGACACAGCCTGGCGTCCTCTGGATATCAGGTCACTGAATCCGGATCTGGTCCCGGATGCGGCGGACATGCCGGTAGTGATGATCTGTTCCGGAGGGCTGCGCCACGATCCCACGCGCCGGTGGTTGCGGGCCTACGCCGAAAAGGGCGGTCACATTCTGCTGATCGGCGGGGAGCACGGTGGCTTGCTGGGTGGGCTCTCGAATGCTCTCGCTGAACCTGCTGACGCCAATCTGCCGGTAACATCGAAGTATGGCTGCAACAACACAGAATACATCGACAATCTCCGTGTGCAGTTCGTCAATGAGTTCGCAGACGTCACCGGTGATCAGCCGTTTCGATTTGTGCACAACCCCGATACCAAAGCCGGCTGGCAGAAGCCAAAGTGCAAGTGTGCGATACTGTCGGCCGATCCGCAGGTTCGCACTCTGGCGCAACTGGTCGACGGCGACCGTGTGCTGGATATCGCGGGGATTTCTCCGGGCGAAGACGGTAAACCCGCACACGCTTTTATCCCGGAATACCTCGTTTCGCCTTATCTGTTGACCGATGGCTCTTCCCTGGTGGATCCATCGCGCCCTGCATTCGATTCGGTGGGAAGTGAAATCCTGAAGGTTGCGCTACGGTTGCTCGCGCCGCAGCTGATTTCGGCTCCGTAGATAAAAGGTTATCACGTGCGCAACGACGCCGAGATCCAAATAGACGGCTGAACACGGGGGGTTTAGAGATTGCCGTGCCATTCTATCTGCTCCTGCCGCTTGGAAGCGCGTTTATCTATGCTCTCAGCACTCTCTTTCTTAAACGGGGTTTGCTTGAAGGTGCCCGCCTGCGCCAGGCCGTTCATATCACAAATATCGCAGTAGGCATTGTAGTCTGCCCTCTCTATTTTTTTCAAAAAGAGCCTGTCGCCTGGCATCTGATCTGGCAACCGCTCACCATGTCGGTGTTGTTTTATGCCGCCGGATGGTTAACGGTTTGGGCGATGCGTCACGGCGACGTTTCTCTGGTCACTCCGGTTATGGGTACCAAAGTCGTTTTTGTCGCCCTTGGTTCGGTGCTGGTTCTCGGTGAAAGTCTGCCCGGTCTGCTCATCTTCTCCGTATTTCTAACCGCCGTCGGAATTTTCGTTTTGGGAATTCCGGACATCGCCAACAGTCGAGCTTCATTCGGCCCGGCCATTCTACTGGCCATGTTGAGCGTGGCGATGTTTGCGAGCTGTGATTTGTTGATCAAAGAATGGGCGATCCCATTTGGAAAACACGCGTTTATCGCGATTGGCTCAAATGGTGTCGGACTGATTTCTCTGATCGACATCGCCCTCAGCAGGCTGCCGTGGCGGGAAACCTATCCGGCAACTACAGACAAGACACGATTCTGGATTTGGGCGAGCGCCCTCTCATTGGCGTTCAGGCAATCATCATCGGAGTCGTTCTGGCGACGACCGGAGATGCCACGGGCGTAAATGTCGTTTACGCTTCCCGTGGACTGTGGGCGATTGTGATCGTTTGGGGTGCCGGCCACCTGTTCGCAAATCAGGAAAGGCACAACGCCGGGAAATATTTTATCTGGCGGATCGTCGGATCACTGCTGTTGACGGTAGCGGTCATACTGGCCATCATCGCCCGGTCAGCATGATTGATCGGGTCTCTGGTTACTCGCTGCCTTTCTTGTCTCCGCCGGTTTTGAAGATGGATTTGATCGCTCCCTCCATCCGGCCAATGGCTGACATCTCCTTTTCGAGACGCTCGACGCGTTTTTCCATTTCATCGAGACGGGAGGTGAGAATCTCGATTTGCTCGTCTTTACTAACGGTATTCTGATCAGGTTCCATATCTGCTATCTTATCTGCTGTAGCTTCTTACTCCAGCTTTTACGGTGTCGCGGCATTGCGCACCCCGGTTGAATCGCTAACCATGCCAACCATGCTTCGGTTTATTTTTGTCAGTCTGCTTTTCAGTTCTGCCGCTTTTGCTGATTGGAATCAATGGCGCGGTCCGGATGGTCAGGGACACGCGGATACTGCCCTGCCAGTCAAATGGAGCGAAACGGAGAATGTCACATGGAAGACTGCCCTGTCCGGAAAAGGCTGGTCGTCGCCGGTCATCGAGGGCGACCAAATCTGGATGACTGCGGCCCATGAAACCCTGGCCACTCCCGAAGAAACCGCCAAACGACTCGAAACCAACACCGGCAGCCAACCTCTGGTCGTGCTGTCTATGGTCCGCCTGCATGCGATTTGTGTCGACAAAAATTCCGGTAAACTGCTTCACGATTTTGAAATTCTGAGCCGGAAAGAGCCGCAATGGGCTCACAAACTGAACAGTTATGCCTCGCCAACTCCGGTAATCGAAAACGGCAAATTGTATTGCCATTTCGGATCGTACGGAACCGCCTGCGTTGATACGCAAACAGTAGAGGTCGTCTGGCAAAATCAGGATCTCTACGTCCACCACGAAAACGGTCCCGGCAGTAGCCCGGTGTTGTGGCGGGACCACCTGATTTTTCACATGGACGGCAGCGATAAGCAATACATCGTCGCTCTCGACAAACATACCGGAAAGATTGCCTGGAAAACGGATCGCAGCGGCGAAATGAACTCCAATCCCCAATTAAAAAAATCTTACGGTACGCCTTTGATTCTCGATGTGGGCGGTGAACCGGTTCTCTTCTCACCCGGTGCAGACTGGCTTTATGCCTATCAACCTGACAGCGGCAATGAACTATGGAAATTGAATTATGGAAAGCTCGGCTTTTCTATAGCTCCGCGACCGGTGGCCGGTCATGGAATGCTCTACATGAGCACCAGTTTTATGCGGCCTCAATTGTTAGCGATAAAATACTCCGGCAGCTCACCGGAGATCGTATGGAAAAGTGAAAAATCGGTTCCCAACCAGCCTTCTCCCATTTTGGTCGGAGACGAAGTATACTATATCACCGACAGCGGTGGGATCATTTCCTGTCACGATGCCCGGACCGGAGAGCTTCATTGGAAAGAGAGAATCGGCGGCAACTACTCGGCTTCCCCGCTGCATGCGGATGGAAAGATCTATTTCCACAGCCGCGAAGGCGAGACCACCGTGATTCAAGCCGGGAAAGAGTTCAAAATACTGGCAAAAAACACTCTCGATGGAGCCCATATGTCGAGTGCCGCTGTCGATGGCGGGGCCATAATACTTAGAACCGACAAAGCCGTATATCGCATAGAGTAATTAATCCATTTATATATCTACGCAGATCTCAATCACTTTACGGATTGTTCGACAATCCTGTCAGCTGCGGCTATTTAACACGCATGGCGTGATAGAGCACTTTGCCACCCTGCCTCTACCCGGCGAGGGTTACCAGTCGATGTCTGTCAAAGGTCTACTTTCCCATTTCTGTCTCGTTCCCTTTCTTCTGGTTGTTTCGACTGTCTCGAAAGCGGCGGAGGAGCGGCCGGTATCTTTCGTGCGCGATATCGTGCCGATATTGACAAAAATGGACTGCAATACCGGGGCCTGCCACGCCAAAGCCGGTAACGGTCAACGCGGTTTCCGTCTTTCCCTGCTCGGTTTTGAACCCGAGGAGGACTACGAACACATCGTCAAAGAGGCGCGCGGTCGACGCGTGTTTCCCGCTGCGCCGGAACAAAGCCTGCTCGTGCTGAAGGCGGCCAATATCATTCCCCACGGGGGAGGGGAGAAACTCAAGCCGGGTACGGAAAATTACCAAAAACTGGTCGAATGGATCGGTGACGGCCTGATTTATCAGAATGAAAAGGAAGGAACTCTGGAAGCGCTGGAGGTTGAGCCCGCCCGGGTTTCGCTGAAGGTCAAAAGCCAACAGCCGCTGAAAGTCACAGCCCGCTATTCCGATGGATCCAGCAAGGATGTCACCGACATGGCGCTTTACGAAGTGAACGACGTCAGCATGGTCGAGACGGATGAACACGGCGTGGTTCGGACTCTTGATATCCCGGGAAATGTAGCGGTAATGGTGCGCTACGGTGGAAAAATCTCGGTTTCCAATATCTCGATCCCGCTCGGAGCCCCGGTGGAGAATCTGCCTCCGACAAAAAATTTCATCGATGAACTGGTTTTCGCCAATCTGAAACAAATCGGCGTGCCTCCATCGCCCGTTTGTGACGATTCCACCTTTCTGCGCCGCGTGACCCTCGATATCGCCGGGCGTCTGCCGACGAATGAAGAATCGACCGCATTTCTGCAGGATAAAGACCCGGAAAAGCGAACGAAGCGGATCGATTCGCTGCTGCAAAGCCCGGGATATGCGGATTACTTCGCTAACAAATGGGCCGCGCTTTTGAAAAACAAGCGCGAGAGCAAAGCTGATCTCACCGCGAATTTCGCCTTTCACTCCTGGGTCCGCGACAGTTTGCTGGCCAATAAACCGTATGATCAGTTTGTCCGCGAAATCCTCGGCGCGACGGGTACCATCGTTGCCAATCCGCCGGTCGCCTGGTACAAGCGGGTCAAACAACCCATCCAGCAGCAGGAGGATATTGCGCAGCTTTTCCTCGGCGTGCGAATGCAGTGTGCGCAATGCCATCACCACCCGTTCGAGCGCTGGAGTCAGCAGGATTACTACGCTTTGACCGCATTTTTCAGTCAGGTGGGTCGCAAACCGACCGGAATCGCCGGCGAGGATCTGATTTTTCACAAGCGCGGCGAGGCGCAGTTTGAAAACATGAAAACCAAACAGCCGGTGAAGCCCGCCGCTCTTGGTGCTGAATCGGTCGCCATATCACCCGACGATGATCCCCGGCTGAAGCTCGCCGACTGGATGAGTAATCCGGATAATCCCTTTTTCGCCAAAGCACTGGTGAACCGCTACTGGAAACATTTCTTCCATCGCGGGCTGGTCGAGCCGGAGGACGATATGCGCGATACCAATCCGCCGACCAATCCCGAGCTGCTCAATGCACTCGCCGAATATTTCATTGAAAGCGGATTTGATCTGAAAGCGATCATTCGGCTGATTACAGAAAGCACAACCTATCAGCTCAGTTCAAAGCCGAATGAACACAACGGCATCGATCACCAGAATTTCTCGCATTTTTACCCGAAACGGATGCAGGCCGAAGTGCTGCTCGATTCAGTGGATCTGCTAACGGACGCAACGACTTCCTTTGCGAACCTGCCCGCCGGGACCAAAGCGGTTTCCCTGCCCGACAACAGCTACAACGGTTCGTCGCCTTTCCTGAAAGTCTTTGGTCGTCCCGAGGGCGACAGTGTCTGCGAATGTGAGCGCGTCCAGAACCCGAGTTTGGCGCAGAGCCTGCACCTGATGAATTCCTCTGATGTGAAAAACAAACTGGCCTCGAGTGCCGGACGCGCTGCGAAGCTGGCAAAAGAAGAAGGTAACGAAGATATAGCAATCGACCAAATCTATCGGATTGCTTTCTCCCGGCTTCCGACTGACGAGGAATCCAGCATCGCCAAAGATCACATAGGTAAACCGCGCACCAACTCCGCCGGGAAACCTTTACCCGCCGCTACCGCCCGCCGACAAGGCTACGAGGATCTTATCTGGGCGATTATGAACACCAAAGAGTTTCTCTACAATCACTAAACATCCCATGAAACGAACCGGGTTACTATTATTCTCTATATTTCTGGCTACTACACATTCCGCTCTGGCTCAGTTGGTATGTCTACCCTCGCCACGTCTGCTGACGTTGATGCCGATGGGTGGTCAGGGAGGTAGCGAAGTCGAGGTGGCGCTTACCGGTGACTATCTGGAAAATGTTACCGAACTGGTATTCTCCGATCCCTCGATCACCACTGTGCCGGTTGAAGGGAAAACCAATACTTTCAAAGTGCAGATACCGGCTGAAACATCACCCGGTATTTACGACGCACGCGTAGTGTCCCGGCTCGGTATCTCTTCGCCGCGGGCCTTTACCGTGGGTGCCCTGCCCGAAATCATCTGCTCAAAACCGAACGAAACACCGGAAACCGCCCTGCTGCTGGAGACGAATTCCGTATGCAATGCGGTGATGGCTCAGAAGGCGGTCGATTACTATACTTTTACCGCAAAAAAAGATCAGCGGCTCGTGGTCGAATGCGCCGCCGCGGGAATTGATTCCCGACTGACTCCTGTGGTGATCCTCGCTGATGAAACCGGTCGCGACATTATGGTCAACCGAACCGGTGGAATACTCGATTTTACCCCGGACAAAGAACAGAAATTCTTTATCAAAGTTCACGATTTGACCTACCAGGGTGGCGCCCGGCATTTTTACCGCTTAGCGATCAGTGAAGTTGCAGCCGACGCACCGGCACCCCGTCAGCCGGCTTCAAAGGGAGTGAGTTCCATGTCGTGGCCGCCCACCGGGCTGTCGGAGAATCCAGGTATGGTCGAAACGGAGCCTGAAGCCGGGCCGGAGAAACCTCACCTGGTGAAACTGCCTTTTGATGTAGCCGGCAGTTTCTATCCCGCGGCCGATGTCGACACCTATGAATTTACTGCCAAAAAAGGCGAGACGTGGTGGATCGAGGTCGCTTCCGAACGGCTCGGCAGACCGACAGATCCGTTTGTTCTCGTGCAGAAAGTGGATCGCAAAGACGGCAAAGAAACCTATACCGATGTGGCGGAGTTATATGATATCAAAAGCCCGGTCAAAACCTCCAGTAACGGCTATTCCTACGACGGTCCGCCTTACAATGTAGGGTCCCCGGACATTCTCGACAAATGTGAGGTAAAAGAGGACGGCACTTATCAAATACAGATCCGCGACCTTTTTGGCGGTACCCGCAATGCACCGGAAAATATATATCGAATGGTCGTTCGCAAAGCTGCTCCCGATTTCGCCATCGCCGCTTGGGGTGTGCACATGACGCTGCGCAACGGCGACCGCGCCGCTTTCTCCAAACCTATGTCTCTGCGCGCCGGAGCTGGTATGGTTCTCGAAGTTCTCGCCGTCCGCCGCGACGGATTTAATGATCCGATTGAACTGGAGATGAAAGGCCTGCCCAAAGGCGTTACCGCTGCTGGTCTAACGATTCCGGCCGGTAAAAGTGTCGGGCACGTGTTGCTTCACGCCGATGAGTCGGCCAAACCCGGATGGTCGCTGGCTTCCATCACCGGAACCGCTGAAATCGACGGAAAGCAGGTAGTTCATTCCTGCAAGCTGGCGACCATGGAGTGGCCGGTGAAAGACGCCAAACAGGAAATCCCGGCACCCCGCCTGGTTGCAAATATGCCTGTTTCCGTATCCGATTCCGAACTCGCCTCACTCAGTTTCGGTGCTGAGGCTGACAAAACCTGGCAGGCCAATGTTGACGAAAAGCTTACCATTCCCCTGAAAGCCATCTGGAGAGAGGAGTTCTCCGGCACGTCTGTAAAGCTGAAAACCTACGGCAGTGGATTTGAGAAACTCAAAGAATTTGAAGTTCCGTTGAAAGCTGAGAACCATGAGGTGGAGATTGATTTAAAGGCGTTGAAAGTAAAACCCGGTGACTACACCATTGCATTCTACGGAGGGGCGGTAACCAAATACCGCTACAACCCCGATGCGGTAGCTGAAGCCACCGAAAAAGTCGCACAACTGAAAGCTGCTGAGGCAGTCGACAAGGCCGCTCTCGCCGCAGCGGAAAAAGCCCTGGCAGCAGCGAAGAAAGCCGCTACGCCTAAAGACATCGTCGATATTGTAGTTTCGAAACCTGTCCGGATTTCTGTAGTCGAAGCAGACGCGAAAGCAGTGGCTTCTGCGAAACCGTAAAAAGAAAGATTGTGAATCCGCTCTTCCATAAACTGTATACCAAATTTGCCCCGGTAGTGCTTGTCTATTTGTCGGTAGTCGCCGGGATCGTATCTGCGTCGCCTTCGGAGCCGGATTACTACGAGGATGTGTACCCGTTTCTGAAGACAAACTGTATTTCCTGCCACAACAAAACCACTACCAAAGCCGGGCTGAACATGGAGACTCCGAAGCTGATGAAAATCGGCGGTGATTCCGGTCCGTCTATCATTCCGGGTAAAAGTGCGGAAAGCCTGTTGGTCGAAGCTTCCGAGCATTCCATCGATTTGGAAATGCCGCCGAAGAAAAACAAGAGCAACGCGGTGAAACTCACCGGTGGCCAACTCGAAATTCTGAAACGCTGGATAGATCAGGGTGCAAAAGATTCGGTTCAGAAACAGCGTAAAGTTACCTGGAAACCTCTCGCCCCCGGTGTGCATCCGATCTATGCGGTGACCATGACTAAAGACGGTCGCTTCGCTGCCTGCGGTCGTTCAAATCAAATTTAGATCTACGACCTCGCAACCCGCCGGTTGCTTGCCTCGGCAGTCGATCCGGCCGAGAAAGGCGGGGCCGCGCACCGGGCGCTGGTTCAATCTCTGGCTTTCTCGGGTGATGGCGAATGGTTGGCTTCCGGAGGCTTCCGCAAAGTAAAGATTTGGCGCAGAACAGAAACCAGTCCCGCCGTGGCAAAACAGGTAGATCAAAACCGTGGCAAGAGTGCGACTCAAATCCTTTCCGAAAACTGTACAGGGTACAGTCCGGAACTGTACCCTGTACAGTCTGACTTATTTACCTTTTCTGCAGATAAAAAATCTCTGGTCACAGCGGACCGTGACAAAGTCCTGCGGGTATGGAATTTCCCCGATCTGCCGCCCAAAGAGCTGAAGGGCAGCGCCGGTGCCTTTACCGCTCTGTCTTCCGGTCCAGGCAATCTGGTTGCTACGGCCGGAAGCGATAGCAAAATCCGGGTTTGGGATATCAAAGCTGGAAAGGTTACAAAGGAGATACCTCGCGCCGGAGTTGTACGGCTGGCCTTTTCTCCGGATGGCAAATCTATAGTCAGCGGCGAAAGTAGTGGAATGCTCCGGGTATGGAATCTCGCTACCGGGAAACAGACGGCGGAGCTGAAGGGCACGATAGAGGATTCTCGCAGGATCGCTGAACTGGATTGGCTGGTGGCCGGTATGGCGGTCGAGCAAAGCCACCAGAAAAGCGAGATTGCAAAGATCGCAGCCCGCAACAAAGCGCTCGATGATCTGTTGAAGAAGGCGAAGGACAACATCGTGGCGATGAACAAGAAACTTCCGGCGACCGAAAAGGCCATTCAACCCGCCAAAGAGGCCCGCATCGT
>JARGOZ010000298.1 GCA_029213025.1 Verrucomicrobiales bacterium | reverse complement strand
CGAAGCTTAATGCCTGGATTCACGCACTTCCAATGAAACAATGAGGTACAGTCAATCACTCCACCGGAGTTGCCACTACCTGTGGTTCGGAATCGAGGCAAACGGCCCAACCACCGCCGAGGGCCTGCACAGCTCGAATCGCTGCCAGTTGGCGGGCGGTGCGGGTGCGGATTAATTCCCGCCTCGCATTTAGCGCAACGCGATCGGCGTCGATGACTTCCAGATAGCTTACCAACCCGTCCTCATAACGGGCGCGGGACAGCCGGCCGGCTTTCGCTGAAGCGGCGTCCGACCTTCTCAGAGCGACGATTTGCCGGTCCAGCCAGGAGGCATCTGAAACTGAGGTTTCGGTATCGCGAACGGCATTGAGAACAGCTTCGCGATACAGAGCGAGCGATTCTTTCGCCACTTCTTCAGCTCTGGCAATTTCGGATTTGGAGCGCCCGGCCTGGAATACCGGAATTCGAATTTCCGGGCCGATGTTGCCAAACAGACTGTCCGGATCCAGTAGCGTCGAGAGCTTCAAACTGGATACACCGCCGGTTCCTGCGATAGTAAACCGGGGCAGGAACTCAGCTGCAGTAACACCGATGCGTGCCGTGGCGGCACAAACTCTTTCCCGGGCAGCGTAGACATCCGGTCGGCGACTGAGCAGCTCGCAGGGAAACCCGCCGGGAGGGAATTCGGGAACGGAAATTCGGGGATCTCTTTTCGGCATGGTGAATTCAGCCGGAGTCGTGCCGACCAGAGCAGCGATGGCGTGGTAAAATTCTTCGCGGGATCTCTCCAGCTCAAGTTGCTGTGCCCGGGCTGTTTCCAACTCCGCATCAGCCCGCGCCAAATCGAGATCTGTAGTGTCGCCGGCATCAACCCGGACCTTAATCAGATCGCGATTTTGCTGACGCAAATCAACCGTTTCACGAACTACATCGATTTCTTCCTCTATATACCGGAATTGATAGTAGTTCCTGGCCAGAGAAGCTTTCAGGGAAAGAATGGCGGCAGCGAAGTCCCCTTCCGAAGCGAGGTAATCGGAACGGGCCGCAGCTACACTTTTGCGAACTCTTCCCCATAGATCAATTTCATACTGCAGATTGAGAGCCGCCTCGAACTGGGAATACAGCGGGCTCTCTGGAACGAAAAGTCCGTTCTGCGAATCGCGATGCCGCTTCGCCGATAAATCCCCTACCACGGTTGGATAAAAGCCCGCTGCCTCGATACCCAAAGATGCCCGGACCTGTTCCCGACGGGCCAGGGCTGCGTCGAGAGATGGATTCGATTCATCGAACCGGCACATCAACTCATTCAAAGCCGTGTCATCAAATTCTTTCCACCAGTTTCCCGGTGGCAGCATATCCCCGCCGGAACCATGCCGGTAGGAGCCGCCGGGCGAAACCGAACACAGGTCCGGTTCGTAGCTGGAACAGCCCGTTACAAGCAGAGCAACGAGCAGCAGCATGATTCCCTTTGCAGGCAATAAGTTCATCAGGGTAGCAGGCATTTGAACCAATGGGCTCCCCTCCTATGGAGGATGACAACCGGTTACGTCAAGTCCGATTGTAGTTTGTCCCAAAGATTTTTGGTATTTCGTTAGAATTATAAAAACTTTACTCGGCTACCTTCACAGTAGAGCCCCGAAGCGCAAAAATTGTACTTAGAACGGTGGGCACCAGAAATAGAGTAAACACGGTGGAAATCATCAGTCCCCCTACTACAACGGCCCCCAGACCGCGATACAGTTCCGAGCCGGCTCCGGGCAGGATAACAAGAGGTAACATCCCGCCCACACTGGTAAGGGTACTCATCAGAATCGGGCGAACCCGGCTGCGGACGGATTCAATCACTGCCGCCTGGGGATCGTCTTCGTGTCCGCTTTTCAGAAAGTTCAGTGCCTGGTGAACGATAAGTATAGCGTTGTTGACCACCACTCCTGCGAGCAACACGAAACCGAGAATCGTCAGCATATCCAGATTCTGCACCGGCATGTAGCGATCCGCTTCACTCCACCAATGGACAAGGGCCAGTCCGACAAACCCGCCGAATGTGGCGAGAGGAACGGATAACATGATAACGAGCGGGTATGTCCAACTCTGAAAAAGCACTACCATCAGCAGATAGACCACGAGAAAAGCCAGAAACAGAGTACTGGAAACTGTTCCCAACAAACTGCCGTCGCCGAGCAGAACGGTTTTGATTTCATTGAGTTTGCCGGCTGACCCGGAGAGGTTCGCACCGACAGATGGTGGAATCACTCCGCCATCCCGCAGACCTTTGATCTGTCCTTCGACACTGGCAATTGCCACCTCCAGCGGCATCCCCGCAGGCGGTGTCAGCTCCAGGGTCACGGCGCGCAGCCGGTCGACGTGCCGAATGTGCTCCGGTCCGCGAATTCGCTCCAGCGTAGCGAGACTGGAAAAATCCACTACGCCGCCCATTGGCGTAGCGACAGGAGCCCGCATCAGTGACTCCAGTGCATTGTCACCTCCGGAATAACGACTCAGGATTTTCATGTCCTTCAGCTCACCGTTCTGTTCGTATTCGCGGAACAGCAGGATGCCGTCTCCGTTGGCCTGGACCGCCAGTCCTAAATCGGTGCGGGTCATGTCGAGCAGCCGGAGCCGTGCGTCGATCGGGGTAATTCGCACCTCCTCAAGCGGAAGGGCGAAATTGGGAGGTTCCGAGCGGATCGCGTACGGTCCGAAAGATTGCATCAGTGAACCGAACAGAGCACCTGCGGTTCCCGCGACTTCGTCAAGATTATCCCCGGTCAGATTAATGCTGATCGCCTGCCCCGTGGCACCGCCGACGCGAAACAGCGGCATCTGAAAAGCAAAGGCAATGGTATCCGGAATCACTTCCGGAGCCGTGGCGTAATTCATCAGGGGAATCGCATCGACCACCCGTTTTTTATCGGCCGCAACGCTGCCGTGGAACATTCTGCCCTCAAAGCTAACGAGGAAATAATCCTCCAGCCGGGGCGGGATCACTGAGCCCTCCTGCCCGAACCCGAGAGGAATCGGAACCCGGTTATCGACCGGCTCATTGGGGCGGCCCGCGGCTTTTTCGAGCACATCCTCGACCGCAAACCGGTTCTCCGTTGTCTCCCAGGCAGGGCGAAGGCGGTTTTCGATTCGATTCCCCAACTCGGAAAGTTGATCCAGATTGTAACCGGGAGGCGGATAGAGCAGGCCGAAAATGATATTGCGGTTGCCGGATGGTAAATAGTCGAGAGGCGGCAATAAAACCCGGGTTCCGAAAATCGTCACCGCCGCAAAGATACCTATCACAGCCGTTCGGCTCAACCAGTCCCGGGTGGTGAAACGAACAATCCCGGCGACGATATTGGGCAGGCTTTCGATGATTTTTCCCACGAAGAAAAAGGGAAAGAAAACAATCCTCTTCCAGAGACGTCGACGCTTTTTCACCTTGTCGGGAGCTGCTTCCAGAAACCTGGCCGCCGCAGTCGGGATCACCGTCAGGGAAACGACCATACTCAGCCCGACCGCAGCCATGATCGCGAGAGAAATGTCGCGGAACAACTGTCCGGCGGTTTCCTGAATGAGAAGAATCGGAAAGAAGACCACCAGAGTCGTCAGGGTGGAAGCCACTACCGCACCACCCACTTCACCGCAGCCGTCCATGGCAGCCTGCATCGGCTTTTTGCCCATTTCGAGGTGCCGGTAGATATTTTCGATAACCACAATCGCATTGTCCACCACCATGCCGACTGCAAAGGCCAAACCGGCGAGGGAAATGATGTTAATGGACCGCCCCAAAGCGACCAGAACCACAAACGAAGCGATCACTGAAACCGGAATTGCAATCGCAATGATGCCGACAGTTCTCAGAGAACGAAGAAAGAGCAGGAGAGTAATCGTAGCGAGAATCCCGCCGACAATCAGGTTTGATTTTACCAGATCGATAGCGTCTTCCACATATGTCGTAGAGTCGTACACCTTCACCAGCTCAAGTTTGCCATCGATACCAAGGCTGCGGGAATGTTGGTCGAGAATACCGCCGGTGCTGTTCATCTCGCCGATCTCCGCATCGAGAAGTTCCATCGTCTCCAACAAATTGGCCCCCCTCTGAAGCTGGTAGTTGATGAACGGCATAGGGACTCCGCGCGCCCGTGCCCAGTCCTGCTGTTCCTTAAAAGTCTCGACGATCTCTGCGATGTCCCGCAAATAGATTGGGCCCGAATCCGGATCGCGGCGGATGATCATATTTTCGAGATCCTCCGAATTCTGAAACCGTCCCACGGTCCGCACCCGGATGTCCCGCTTGCCTTCTTTAATCCGGCCTGCCGAGAGATCGACATTTGCCGTTTGGATCACCTGCCTGAGCTGGGAGTAGGTAATCTGCCTCTGCGCCATGGCATGCGGATCAACTACGATATGAAGTTCCGACTGGCGGGCTCCGCGAATCCCTACCTGAGCGATCCCCGGGACCCGCTCAAACCGCGGCCGGAGGCGTCGCTCCATAAAATCGAACAGAGTGGTGGTATCAAAATCCGGATCGGTGGAGGAAAGCCCCACCCACGCAATATAGTCCACCGACTCAGGATCGATTGCCTCCACGACAGGTTGAAGAACACCCGGAGGATAGCCGGGAACCTCGTCCAGTTTTTGCAACGTGTCAGCCAGAGCGGTTTCTATTTGCGTTCCTGTTTCAAATTCCAAACGAATCGTTCCCTGGCTGGCGGCGCTGGTGCTGGTGAGGGATTTTAGACCGCCCACATCACCGAGCACTTTTTCCTGTTCTTCGATAATATCACTCTCGATATCTTCCGCCGAGGCATTCTCCCAGTTCGTCATCACAGCAATGACAACCGAGTCCACTTCCGGCGTCATCCGGATCGGAACATTGGTCAGAGCGAGGATTCCGGCGAAGACGCTCAACAACACTCCAACCGCAACCGTGACAGGCTGTTTGATCGAAGAATTGATCATGGCTTTTCGGAAGTTACCTCCAGACTTGCCGACGGATTTGTTTGCTTCGGATTTTGGGAAATCATAAGCGTCTGTCCGTCCATGAGCCGTTCATTCCCCTCCAGCACCACTTGATCCCCCGCTTTTAGTTGATCCGACTTAGCGAGAAATGCCGTCCCGTCGCGTCGAAAACGAACGGTAACCGCGATCTTTTCCGCCACCGGCATCGCTCCGGCTTTTGCCGGCGGGGCCGCCCGGTAGACAAATTCACCAAGCCGACTGGAAACTACAGCGTTCACCGGGACTGCCGGCAACGCCTCTTTTTCCCCAATCGGCAAATCGGCTGAAACTGACATGCCGTGAATCAATCGCCCTTCCAAATCATCCAGTGTGGCAACGAACTGGAAAACCCGGGAGCGCATATCGACCTCCGCGATTCGTTTCACAGACTTGGCGGTCGCAGAAAGAGTCCCGTCTTCGCCAAAAACCGTCAGGGCTGACGGATCGGAGGAAACGGTTGAGGAAAACCGCTCCGGCACCTCCAGCCAGGCCTCAATTTCCCCGGCGGAAACCAGCGAGACGACCGGAGACCCGGCTGCCAGCCATTCTCCCGGTTCG
>JARGOZ010000297.1 GCA_029213025.1 Verrucomicrobiales bacterium | reverse complement strand
GTTTGGGCGCTGCCGTGGTGTTGGCGGTTCCTTTCAGAGAGCTGCTCCCGTGGCGAATGGAATGGCTGGTCATTGGGCTGACAGCCACCACACCCCTCATTGTTTTGCTGATCTGGCTGATGAAAACATCGTGGCAACCGGTGCTGGAGGTCCGCCGCTTTATGGAACAAGCCGTGATCCCTTTTTTCGGTAACCTTTCGATACTACAGCTCTTACTACTCGCGATCCTCGCCGGTGTAGGTGAGGAGTTTTTCTTCCGGGCATTCCTGCAAACATGGCTATCCGGCATACTCGGAACTGTCACGGGACTGATCCTCGCCTCCCTGATTTTCGGGGTATGCCACCTGGTGACACCGTTCTACGGAATCTTCGCCACAGCTATGGGGCTCTATCTCGGCGGATTGATGCTCTATACCGGAAACATTTGGCCGCCGGTCATAGTACACATTCTCTACGACTTTATCGCTCTGATATCGGTCATGAAAATGAGGAGAGTGTAGCGGAATTGCCGACTGCCGTTCCGATTATTGAAAGTCATTTTATTCAGGGATTGTACCCTGTTGAACCAGGCACTGTACCCTTTTGGATCGAAGCTAAAATTCCCGGGCCTGCCACTTTCTTACATTTCGTTCGGCTTCAGCGAGGTCGATATTGCCTGGCAGAGTGAGGTAAACAGACACCCGGGCCGAATCTTTACCCGTATGGGCAGCGAGGCCGTGAACGTTCGCTCCGAGGCGACGATAGGCCTTGCAGGTTAAATAGTATATCAAAGCCCCGACATCCCCTCTCGTTTCGGCGCGGAGTTGGTAGAGATCAGCTCCCGTGTCCCGAATTGCTATATTTCGAGCCACATCGGGAAGGTTGGCTTCGTCTTCATCACTGATGAATTTATGCTCCACAATCGAAGTAGCCACTTCACTCATCAATTCGGTTATTCCCGGCCCCTGGTGATCGGGATCTGCCGGAGCGAGGTGGAAAAAGTCGAGCGCCAGGCCATAACTCGACGCCGAGAACAGGTGGGCCTGTCGCAGCTCGATGCCCAGCTTCCAAAATGCGCCGCTAATTGAGGCGGCTATACCGGGATGGTCGATCGTGGCGATGCCGATAATATTTGATGTCCCGATGCGAATCCGGCTGACTTTCGGCGGTTGATTGGGATCCTCTCTGAGACCGAGAAGATAACCGGCAAATCGAACCGCGTATTTCCGGTAAATTCCGCCGAAAAATTCCTTACCAAAGTCGCGCAGAGTATCGAGATCGCTTTTGTGGATACCGGAGAGTAACAGGTCCTGGGTGAGATCGGTTTGTTCACCATTCAACGCGATTACCGATTTTACATAAAGCTCCCGAATGTTAAACCAGCGGTCCGGATAGGCCTCCACGCCTTCCCAGTCGGTCCGGTCGGCGTTGGAAAATATATAGAGAGAACGAACCAGAGATTCATCGTGCAGACAGGCGGAAATGATATTTTCCACCTGCAAATCGTTCATAATATCCTTCAGAGCAGTGATCTTGAGGAGACGGCGGTTTTCGATCAGGAATTGCGCGATCTCCAGAGTTTCAGGAGCGAATCCGCAATCGGCAAAACAGTCTACGTAGTATTGCTTCAGCGGGATTCGGGAAAAACCACTGGAGAAACGCTGATGAATAGCGAGATCGGAATTACTGCGCGCCGCGATATCACCCGCCGTTTCGGGAAGGCGCTTGGTAAACAGGGCGAGGCGAATCGCCGCAAGGTGGTCGTCATCGAGCAGGGCCGCTTCCACTTCATTGGTGAATTCAAAATGGGGCATAACCAGCTTCTCCGGGTCCACCGCTTCATTGAGAGCATTGTGTCCCCGTTCGAGATCATCCTCCAGAGCCCGCAGCTTTTCCCGCAGCAGGGCACCACGCATACATTTGCGCTGTTGAAGAACCCGTTCGTCGATCGAGGCTTCAAATTTATCGTACCCTGGAAAGAGACGCGCAAGAGCCCCGGGCAACTGAGCGAGAAATTTCATCGAATCCGCCAGACTGCCGCGCGATTCATAAAACAAATCGGAGAGCTCCGGCACCGGAACCAACCAGTCTCCGGCATCGTGAAAGGTGGATTCCATACCGGCGGGATCGATAGGGATTCCATATCGCTGCGAAGCGACCAGCATCGCCAGTGCCGCCCGGCTTTTCTCGCGATCGGTATTCCGGTCGGAGGAAGTGTCGATCAATCCGCCCGTGCTGTAGACAATACCGCTGCCCGGACGGATCACCCGTCCTTCGTTCAATTCGTTACCGATCACTCCCCAGGTAAACTGCCCCACCCGCCTGCGGTCGGAGAGAAACCGGGACCGAACTTCGTTGGCGAATTCAAATTTTTCTTTCTCGTCCGCATGGGGGCCGGCGAGATCTCCCAAAGCCATAAAATCTTCGAAGCCGAAGACATCTTCGGCGTGGGAACCGGAAGCGCTGGGGCGTTTGTTAGTGCCTTTGTGAAGATGAATAAAAGAACGGATCCGGAGCAGAAAATCATAGGCATGCAACTCCCGGGGATCGTCCATTCTTTCGTAGATATCGTGACTGTGACAGAATTCTTTACCCGCCAGCGTCCAGATCCCGGCGAGGAAAATACGCAACCCGTCCTGTTTGATATCATACACGTCCAGTTGCTCATTTTTCGAAGCCGACTCCCCCCAGTTCGTTCTCCAGGTTTCGGTCACATGTAGAAAATGCTCGAACGGATCATAGGTATCTCGAATCCGTTCCCGGAATACGTCGGCCAGCCCTTCCGGATCGTATACCGGCTTCATATCGAGGAACGAATTGAGCTGTTTCTCTTTTAAGCCCGGGACATCATCGAGATTGAAAGGCAGTACCTCACCGGCGAATCCACACCGCACAAAAAAGTCGGAGGTATGTGTCACCTGATCCTGAAGATGCTGCAAAAACCGGTTGCCCTCTAAAGCGCCGTCAAAAAGGAATGCGTAATCTGTATCGGAGCAGGGTGTCATTTCATCCCGGCCGGTGCCGCCCAGTGCCACTACGGCAAACGGGTGACTGCAACCGTGCTCTTCGTGCTGCTCACGGGCCCAGTCTTCCATGAGACCGTGGAAAATCGCGCACCTGGACTCGGCGATCTCCCGACCGTTTTCGAGGTTCTGCCCCCGGATAAGGTCATCGTTTTCTGCGATCAATTCCTTAAAGGCCGCCGCCGGCCCAATGTCTTTAACCGTATCCTGAACGTATTTGATTTTATCAGCTAACATCATTCAAAAACTGCGCCTACCATCGTCTAAACCGGCAAATATACCAGAGCCCTGTTGAGGAGAAAAGCACCGCATCAGGATATCCTGGCGATGAGTTTCGACTCAATCCTTTCAGGGAGACCGAACGAGACAATCTCGTTACAAAAAGCTGCGGCTTCAGATTTTCTGCCGTGACCAAACCAACCATTGAGTCGGGTCATTGCCGCTGAATCGGTAAAGGCAAGGTGGTCAGGGAACAGACTTTCCAACTCTGTAATTATATCACCCTGGCGTCGCAGCATATACTTCTGGTGATAATCCTCGGCATAGGTAAACGTGCCGATCGGTTCGAGAGCAGTCCGGATCTTCTCCACGGCAACACCTCTCTGTCCGGCTATCTCTTCACGAGTCGCTTCCGCTACAGATTTCTGATCTTCGTTGTGATACCAAATCGCATGCCGGTATTGTCGACCGCCGAAATTTTTCAATGGATGGTGACTCGCCCAGACTTCAGCCAACACCTCGCGATAGCTAATTACGGCAGGATCAAAATCCAAGGCAAGCGCTTCGGAGTGATCGCCTATATTCCGGTAAGTGGGATTAGCCGCGATACCTCCGGTGTAACCCACTCTGGTTCGAATAATCCCTCTGATATTCCCGAACCGGGAATCGGGATGCCAAAATCATCCCAGACCGAAAGTTGCCGTTTGATGAGCCACTTCTGCAGCGAGCTGATCAAAACAGAGCGGGAAATGCTTCGTTTCCATGAATTCATAATATCAGCAGCCTACCAATGTGCAAAATTATAAAATTTAATTAAGAAATCTTAAAATTTAAGCTTTTCATAGAACCGTTTCGGGATTACCTTCTTCGCAATCATGGGAATTCACAAAACTTTAACACTTTGCTTCGCGATCGCTTTTTTTGCAGGATCGCTTACTGCTGAGGAAACAACCGACCCGGTGGCATCGGTCATTACGAGTGAAAGTGAAGCGACCGCCGTCCTCGGTGGCGGATGGCCCCCGCAGAAATTCGGCAGGAAAGTGGGAGATCCCACAATGAAAAAAATCCTCCACGGCGCGAAGGACAAAGCTCTGAAAATTTCCGACGGGGCGGATGCGGCAGAAAAGCAAAACTCACCGGAGAAGAAGATTGATCCCAAATTGCTGGCTGAGTCCACAAATCCGCCAAAAGGTAAAGCTCCGGAAATGCTTGCTGAAGTCAAAGCTCCGGATTCAAAGTCTCCGAAAGTGACAATGCCCGCAGCGAAAAAGGAGGCCGAAAAAAAGAAGCCCTCGCCACTCAATATTGGCAACGGACCTTCTCCTTTGGTGTTGCCGCCGCTTCCTGAAGTGAAAGACACAGTGGTTACTCCGGCTATTGCGTTGCATACACCCCGGCCCCCGCGTCCCGAACAGAAGAGAATCAAATCTCTCTATACGTTAGGCCCTGGAGACACGGTTTCATTCTCCGCTTTTGACCGGGCTGATCTCGAAAGAACTGTTCGAATCGCACCTGACGGCACCGTGAGTTATATGCAGGCGGTGGCGGTAAATGCCAACGGGTTGACTGTAGACGAACTTCGCGACCGAATGGAGGAGGAACTACAGAAATACCGCCGCGATTTCAAACTGATCGTTTCACCGCAGCAAATGTTGAGTAAAGAATTCGCTATTCTCGGGCGGGTCAGGACTCCGGGAACATTTCCGCTGGAGCGCCCTACCACCGTGCTCGAAGGTATCGCTCTGGCCGAAGGTGTGGAGATTGGAACCATCCGCGGATCCGCATTTGGCCTCGCCGATTTCGAGCGCTCTTTTGTATCCAGAAACGGACGCAAACTCGATGTCGATCTTTGCTCACTGTATCATGAAGGAGACCTTTCCCAGAATCAATACCTTCAGCCCAACGACTATGTGTATATCGCCTCTATTCTGAAGAGCGAGTTCTACGTTCTCGGAGCTGTAAACAGCCCGGGCAAGATCAAAATGCCCAACAAGCTGACAGTAGCCAAAGCCATCTCCCAGGCCGGTGGATTCCAGAACGAAGCGTATAAGATGAAGGTTCTCGTGATCCGGGGCGACATCCATCACCCGGATGTACATGTGGTAAATCTCCGCGATGTATTGCGGGGTAACGCTCTCGACATCCCTGTGGAAAGCAAAGACATCATTTTCGTAGCCAGGCGTCCGTTTGAGATTCTGGAGCGAGTTCTCGACAGTGCCATCACCACCTATATGCAGACGGTCACAACCGAGGCAATCAATCTGGGCTACAGTCGCTAAGCTTTTCCTCAATTGCGACTTTCGGCCGCGCTATACGGTAGCCTGCCACGATCAATACCAGACCGGCCACTCCAATCCACCAGGGGATTGGAAAGCCGG
>JARGOZ010000032.1:35278-50890 GCA_029213025.1 Verrucomicrobiales bacterium | reverse complement strand
TTCAGCACATCAATCTGGAACCCGTTTTCATGAAACAGGGCTACAGCTATCGTTCCCCAGACCCCGTTGCAGAGATATACCGGTATTGCTCCGGTAGCATCATCCAGTTTCAGTTTTTCGATCAACACGGCTCCGGATGAAGCAAAAATTCCTGCAACTGCGCCGATCACCGTGGCGCTTAGTGGATTAATTACGTCGCATCCAGCCGAGACAGCGACAAGCCCTCCGATCAAACCGTTCACCACAACAAAAACACCGGGGGCTCCCCGGATTATCCCAAACAGCAACAAACCGGAGATACACCCGCCAGCTCCCGCCATGGCTGTATTTACAAACAGTCGCCCCGGAGCGGCGTTTGTGTTTACGTGAGCTCCGCCGATAATTCCAAACCATCCCACGCTAAGTATCACCACGCCGATGATTGCGAGCGGGATGTTGTGGTTGGCGATGAGCAGAGGTTTGCCGTCTTTTCTGAACCGGTTGATTCTGGAACCGACAATCATTATCCCGGCCAGAGCAGTCGCGCCACCTACACCGAATATCACGGTCGCTCCGGCGAAGTCATGGAAGCCCATCGCCTCAAGCCAGCCCGCTTCCCCGCCTAATCCATAGAGAGTTCCCCGACTTCCCCAGGCCCAGTGTCCGAAAGCCGGATATATGATTCCAGCGAACAATGCGACAAATATCAAGTATCCGGAGAATCGGACCCTTTCCGCCATCGCACCCGATGCTATAGCTGAACAGAATGCTGCACAGGCCGCCTGAAAGAGCAGAAACGCCCACACAGCATCATTGGCGGAGAACTGCCAAATCTGAAAATCTTCCAGTCTGATCGTACTCCAATCCGCCGACCCAATAGCATACATCAGGGAAGAACCCAAAAATATATAGACTACCAATGCCACAGAAAAGTTGAGCATACTCTTTAGACCTACATTGATACTGTGCCTCGACCGGACAATACCAGTCTCAAACAGGCAAAGACCGGCCAATGCTATACATACCAATACGGCGGCTGAAAGAAGCCAGGAGGAATCGATACTTGCCTGGTTCTCTACAAGCACGTCGTCCATATGGTGCAACGCTTTCTCGATGGAGGCATTCTGATTCATGCTTCGCAAAGTTTCCTCTACCGGGTTCTGCGCCACGCCTATACAACCCGTGAAAGATACGGCCAATCCGGTGAACAACCGCTTGTAAACATCCATCGCACTACAAATTTGAGATCAACGACTCCAACTCGTTTTCGATCAGCCTGCGGATTTTCCTGTCACGTATTCGGCTTGTCAGCTTTGTCCCAAAAGACAGATATTGCGACTTTTCCAATCCCGCCTCCCCGGATAACCCGGCAGAATCCAGCTCTGCGGAAATCAGGCGGCCGACCCGCGACGGCTCCATTACTTTCGTGAATAGATTTTCAGTCGCACAAAGAAAGCGGGGCCAGTCTACATCAACCGGGACCATTTCCTCCCCGGGAACTTCTGGAGGAGATTCCCCCTGCTCATTGATGTTATCCGGACGAAGAGTCTGGGAAATTGCCAAAGATATCAGACTGGCAGCTTTCTTCGGCAGCGGCGCCTTTGGTTGGTATTCACCTGGCTGCAGAGTCAACGATTGCCGGAATTTTTCCTCTGACTCCCCGGCACCGTAAGGTTCAGCCTTCGGTTGTTCCTGTGCACCCAGCATTGGTCCGAACCGGTTCAGGAACTGATTGCCACCGGTTTTGATCGATTGCAGTTCCTCTTCGCTCTGGAAAAACAGACAGAGAATTACCGGATAACGGGGCAGAAACAACACTTCGCGCTCCGGAAAGCTCAGCAGAATCTCCTTCGGAAAGAGCCCCTTTTTCCACTTCGCATCAAACAGCTGCAGCGTAGCCTGCAGAAACCCCGTCGTATCTGAGCCTTCCGCAAAATCGTCGTGCAGAAACCTACCGGCACTGATCAGCGCACTTCCGTCCAGACGCCGAATACGTTTCAGCATATTCAGCGCGCTGGAAATCGGTCCACCGGATTGTGTAGTATCGGAGATCATCAACGATCAACTAGAGAAGTTTTTTGACGATTGATTCGCAGGATTGTTCCCCTTTCAATTCGAGCCCTCTGGCTCTGCCATTTTCGTCCGCCTTGTAGTACCGAATGCCGAGTCCTCCATGTTCATACACGATTGCGATTCTTTCCGCTTTTGAGGCACGCAGGGAACGACCTATCGCTACAGATAAGGCGTCGAGCGCCTCTACTTCACTCTGCAGTTCCGCTCGAACGCCTTCGTCACCGGAGCCGCTAACTTCACCATCAACAATATCAAAAAAGGTCATTCTTACCGGGGATAGAACCAATATATCCCGGCGAATACACTCTCAAAAATCGCAATTTTTTGCAATGTCCGTTTTGATATTTGCAAAATCTCTGGAAGTTCAAACAAATTCCCTTGTATAGAAAAAGAGAATTTTGATAGGATTTCGGTAGTTCAGAGGATTCGAGAATGCCTATGAAATATCTTCCTCATATCTTCCTTCCTCCGATATTTATCGCCATGGTGGCCGCATCTCATTATGGCCCTGCGCATCTCCGGAAGACGCTCTCCCCCGCCCCTTTATCGCCTGCAGGTGAGACGGCAGCGGAAAAAGAAAATGGAATGGATGCGATTAAACCTCTGCTGGCAAAGCTGGAAGCGAACCGGCTGGAGGAAGCCAAAGCCGAGCTTAATTCCCCGGAGTCGACCATTCCTGAAGAAATGAAGACCGGTCTCCGGGTGGCACTCATTATTGCCGAAAATTCCCGGGAGCAAATCGAACGGAGAAATGATCGCGAGCAGGTGATGAAAGCGCAAATCGGCAAATCGGAGCAGGCTTTGTCGACTGCGCAGTCCGAAATTGAGCGGCTGACCAGAGCAAACCACCTTCTGGAGCAACAGATGGTTAAGACTCAGGAACAACAGTCCGCTGAAATTTCGAAAATTCGCTCAGCACTAACTGAATTAACCAAAACAACCCGCTCCACAACCGGAAAGAACCAGCTATCCACAACCGAAATCGCAAAACTGCGCAAATTGATCCCGTCCGCAGTCAACACCCGCCCGGGTTCGGTCCTGTTTCCGCCGGTAACCCTGCCGTCGACACCGAAATCTCTCATTCTACCGGCACCGTTAACCGTCCATTTCAAAAATGATTCCACCGATCTTCCGGACAGTATCCGGATGTATGTCGACCAAATCGGAAAATGGCTGTCGGATGATCCCCGTCTGGGAATCCGCCTCATCAGTCATCATCAGTCCGGATTTTCCCCGGAGCAAAACAAGGCTCTCGTGGAAGCGCGATCCAACAGTGTAGAGGAGCAACTCACCGCAAACGGTGCGGACGGCGGGCAAATTGAACGGATTCCCCCGGACCTGCCTCCCGCGGATGCCAAAGAAGGCAAAAAAGACAACTTTGGATTTATCGAACTCGTCTTCTTCGAAAGATCCCCATCCGGCTAAAGCCGTTTCCAAAAAACGTGCCGCAAGATTGCACTACTCTGGTTTTTCCCGTATACGAAGGCATTATGAGTTATGCAATAGGCCTCGACTACGGAACCAATTCCTGCCGCTCCCTTCTTATTGATATTACCAACGGCGAAGAGCTGGGCTCCGTCGTATTCCCTTATCCATCCGGTCAACTCGGGATATTAACCGATCCCGCCGACCCGAATGTCGCCAGACAAAATCCACAGGATTACCTCGACGGCATGGTGACAATCGTCCGGGGTGCGATCGAACAGGCCCGGAAAAACCGCCCCGGATTTGATCCTGCGGACATTATAGGCATCGGCATCGATACTACAGGAAGCACAATCATTCCCGTCAACAGCGAAGGAACGCCCCTCGCGCTGCTTCCGGAATTTTCCGAAAATCTCAACGCTCACGTGTGGCTCTGGAAAGATCACACCGCGCACCGCGAAGCCCAGGATATCACACAGAAAGCGGCCGAAACCCGCCCCCAATATCTCGCCAAATGTGGCGGAACCTATTCCAGCGAATGGTGGTGGAGCAAAATCTGGCGCTGCAAAGATGTTGATCCCGATGTATTTCAATCGGCCCACTCGTGGGTGGAACACTGCGACTGGCTGCCGGCGGTCCTTACCGGAAATGAAAAACCGGAAAAGGTCGTTCGCGGTATTTGTCCAGCCGGCCACAAAGCCATGTATTGCGAAGAATGGGGCGGTCTTCCGGATAAAGATTTCCTCGCCTCTCTCGACCCGGATCTCGCCTCACTCCGGGACCGGCTGTACGACAAAGCCTATACCTCGGACGTGAAAGCGGGAGAACTCACCCCGGAATGGGCGGAAAAACTCGGCATCCCCGCCGGCACGGCCGTAGCTGTAGGGGCTTTTGATGCCCACATGGGAGCGGTTGGATCAGGAGTTAAAGAAGGCACCTTCGTAAAGATTCTCGGCACCAGCACCTGCGATGTCACGGTTTCACCCAATGATAAACCCCTCGCTGATATACCTGGAGTTTGTGGAATCGCCGATGGTTCCGTCCTCCCGGGTTACTATGGAATCGAAGCCGGGCAGTCCGCCGTCGGTGATATATTTCTCTGGTTCGTCAATCATCTCGTTCCCGACAGCTACGGTGCAACGCAGGACGAGAAATTTATCGCGATGGAAAAAGAACTCGCTGGAGGCAAACCGGGAGACACCGGGCTGCTCGCTCTGGACTGGAACAACGGAAATCGAACTATACTTACCGACGTCCGCCTTTCCGGTCTGATCATGGGGCAGACGCTCCACACAAGAGCGCACGAGATTTACAAAGCGCTCATCGAAGCTACCGCATTTGGAGCTCTTACCATCATCAAACGGATGGAGGAATATGGAGTAGTCGTAAACGAAGTAGTCAATACCGGCGGCCTCGCTGTAAAGAACGCCACTCTCATGCAGATCTACGCAGACATAATCGGCAAACCGCTCAAAGTCGCCGCCAGCGATCAGACATGTGCCATGGGTGCCGCGATTTTCGGTGCCGCATGCAGCGGAAAGATCACTATCAGCGAAGCTCAGGCCCAATGCTGTAAAATGCGCGAAAAAGTGTATCACCCGATTCCGGAAAATCAGAAGGTCTACGATCAACTCTACCAACTGTATCGTACCCTTCATGATGGATTTGGCACTACAGAATGGTCCGGGAAAATGGATCATGTCATGAAGGAATTGATCGATATCCGGCAGAAGCAGCGGGCATAGACTTTTCCAGTGACCTAACAGGGTACAGTCGCGGATTGTACCCTGTACAGTTTCACATTGTACCCTGTACGATCGCCGCCAAATGATTCGTGTTTTCATCGTTTTGTTGATTGCAATGCCTGCCTTTATCCTTGGCGGCACGCCTTTACTTCCCGGGCCGCATCGGGACGTCAGGATTACCCGACAGAAAAACGGGGCAGCCACGATAGAAATCACCGGAGCTACGGCCCACTTTTGGAGCCAACCGGTAACGGTCCCAAAAGAAAACACCGTGCTCTCTTTTGAGTATTTTTCGCCTTCCGGAATCAAATCCCTGTCAGTGCGCTACAGAAACTCCGATGAAACTATGTCATTTGCCGGTTCTAAACCCGTGCCCCTGGCTGAAACCTGGCAACCCTTTTCGCTTGAGCTGTCCGGCCTCCCTGACGCAAAAAACCGGTTTCATTTTGCAGTCAACGACCGAAACGGATCCAGTCTGCAAATCCGCAATTTTCAGCTCAGAACGCCCAATCCGGAAGAACTCCGGGAAAAGCAAATCCGCGAAGAAAGAGCGGCGCAACGTTTGCAAGAGGCAGAGAAAATCAAGCAATACCTCCGCACCGACTTCAAATCGAAAATCGATAAAGTCATAGTGGAAAAGCAGACGATTCGGATTTCCGGCTCCACAGACAGGCCGGTTCGACTCGTTGAATTGCCGCTGCATATTCCCTCACAGGGAAAGTCCACGCTGCCCCCGCTTCGTCTCGCAAAAGGCGGTGAATTTTCCTTCGAAGTCCAGAGATTCGTGGCCGGCCGCGACCGGGCCGTTTCCAGGTGGCGTCTCGATGATCTGGAAAACAATATTTCCTCGCACGCAAAATGGCCCACACACTATATCCCCGAAGTAGGTAATCAGGAACTCAAGCCGGAACGATCAACAGGAAAGAAGGGCATCGGCGGAGTCCCGGCAATCATGTCTCCTGATCACATGATTTTCGAACTTGGCGTCAAGCACGCCACCATCAACGTGATTCTCGACGGTTTGCTCTACCGCCAAAAAAAGCCTGGATTGAAACCATGGGATTTTGAAGGCAGGACCTACTATATAAATAAAAATTTCCTTGCCACGAAAGATGCCACAATCCGGAACCTGGCGAAGAACAATGTGATCATCACCTGTATTTTACTGATCAGAAATGCGCCGAATGCGGAATTAAAACACCCCGAAGCCGAAGCCCGCGGCATCTATTCCATGCCAAATCTGACCCGCGAAGTCACCGCTCATCACTACCGGGCGGCGCTTCACTTTCTCGCGGAACGATATTCCCAACCGGACGCCCGAATCTCCAACTGGGTCATTCATAATGAAATCGACCAGGCCGGAACCTGGACAAATATGGGCGATCAGCCACTTGCCAGATACCTGGAAACCTATGCCCGATCCGCCAGAGCCGTCTATCACACGACCAGACTGCACGATCCCCACACCAGAGTTTTTGTTTCCCTGACCCACCACTGGGCAAAGCAAAGCAGCGGACACGGCACCTACCAGGTAAAACAGCTCGTTGATCTGTGGCGGCAGATGGCAACGGCGGAAGGACCTTTTGGCTGGGGCATTGCCTATCATCCCTACCCGCAGAATTTGAGAAATCCCGACACGTGGGACGACAAAGATGTGACTTATGACTTTACTACCCCCTACATTACTCCGAAGAATATCGAAGTTCTTCCTGCTTACCTTGGTCCGGACGTGCCCATTCTGCTTTCCGAACAGGGGTTCAATACTCCCACGCTGTCTGTCGAAAACCAAAAGCGCCAGGCAGCCGGTCTTGTCTATATGTTTCGCAAGCTGAAGGAACTTCCCAGCATCGAAGCATACCACCTGCACCGCTACCAGGACCTGCCCGAAAACGAAGGCGGACTGCGCCTCGGTATTCTGGATGAAAACGGCAACAAAAAACTCGGATGGCATACTTACGTCGCTATAGAAACGGCGGACGAAGAAAAGGTATACACGGAGGCGGATAAACTACTCCCGCCCGCGGTTCCTGTGAGAGTCATCCCTTCTCCCCGGGACACTAAAAAGGACACAGTCCGCTGAACTGTGCCCTGCCATTTTTTCCAGTTAGCGACTTCCGGTTATTCGTTGTAACCGGCTTCTCCGTGGGATGACTGGTCGAGACCGATTCTTTCATCATCTTCGGAAACCCGGAGGCCTTTACAAAGATTTTTTACGAGCACCAGGATCGCAATCGTTACTACCGCCGTGTAGATCGCGGTTATGGCGGATGCCCCCAGTTGGATACCGAGTTGCTTTCCCATGCTGTAGGTAGCCAATCCTCCGAAGGCAGCGGTGCCCACAACCGCGGCTAACACCGTGCCAACAAACCCTCCGACTCCATGAACTCCTACGACGTCGAGCGAGTCATCATAACCCAGTTTATTTTTCAATCTCACCGAAGCCCACCAGCAAACTACACCTGAGGATATACCGATAATCAAGGCTCCAACCGGACCGGCAACGCCGGAGGCAGGAGTAATCGCAGCGAGCCCCGCGATAGCACCGGTCGCAATACCAAGTGCACTGGGCTTTTTCAGCGTCACCCATTCGATAACCATCCACGTCAACGCCGCCGCCGAAGCGGAAATGTGAGTTACGAACAGGGTCATAGCAGCGGCTGAAGATGCCTCTCCCTGAGAACCGGCATTGAAACCAAACCAACCGACCCAGAGCATCGACGTCCCGGTTAGCGTCATCGGCAGGTTGTGTGGAGGGGTGGGATTTTTCCGCGGACCCACCATGATACAAGCGACCAGAGCCGCAACACCTGCTGTGATGTGAACGACGATTCCCCCGGCGAGGTCTTCCACGCCCCATTTTGTAAACAGGGACTGATCGGCCCCTTCCCCGCCAAACCAGGTAATATGGCATATCGGCGCATAGACTAATAAGGCCCAGAGGATGGAGAACAGCAGCATCGCGGAAAATTTGATTCGCTCTACAAAAGTCCCGACAATCAGAGCCGGTGTGATGATAAAAAAGGTCATCTGAAACGCGGAGCCAAGTATGTCATCCACATTTTTATGGAACACATTACCGAAGCCGCCGGACCATCCGCCCTCGCTGCCCACAGCCACAGAATAGCCCAAAACCAGCCAGGTAATAGAAAGGGCACAGGCCAGCGCGAAACAGTGCATCAGCACACTGAGGACATTTTTTTTGTTTACCAAACCGGCATAGAACAATGCCAGCCCCGGGATCGTCATAAAAAGGACCAGCGCTGTCGATGTCAACATCCATGCCGTATCCCCTTTTCCCGCTGCCGCTTCGATAGCGGCAGCCGTAGCGGCTTCCTGTCCAAACGCAGATCCCCCTGCGAATAGACATATAACAGAAAACAATCCATACAGGATTCTCCGTGAAGCACTATTTTTCGTAGTAGTTGTAGTAGTAGTCATAGTTTAAAAGAGAAAACCCGGTTCAGCGAAAGGGACGTCCCAGATTTTCCGAGTCCGGTATAGAGAAAACGCCTTTCGATTTCTATGAAAAAAGAATGATAATTTAGTGATTTCGGACCTTGAATCACCGGTTTCCTTTTCAATAGTGAGCGCATGTCCAAAATCTATCCCGCTCTCATCCTTTTCTTAACGGCCGCCTTACAGGCAGAAACCGGAGCCCCGATAATCGAAGAAAAGTTCGAGAGCCCGGAGCTTGGTCAAAAATGGCACATCAACTACGGATCGTGGACAATCGAGGACGGCATTCTCAAAACGAAACAACGTAAAGCGGACAACCATGCCGCCGCTGCCAGATTTTCCGTCGCCACCGGGGATGCCGTTTATTCCATCCGGTTCCGATTTACCGAAGCTGGCGAAGCGTTCCATCTTGGCTTCGATCCTGCTAAGGGTGAGCTGCAAAAAAAGGGCCACCTCTTTTCCATAATCATTAAACCGGATTCCTGGAGCATCATGAAACACCTCGATAAAAACAAACCAAAAGACGATCCCAACGAAATCATTGCCGAGGCAAATACTGATTTCAAAAAGGGAACGTGGTACTCTCTTCAAGTCACCACCACAGGAAATTCTGTGCTCGCTGAAATCGATGGTAAAAAATCATTGCAGGGATCTCACGCTACCTTTGCAGTGAAGAAGCCAACCGTAGTTCTTCGCACCATAGGAGACGGGGTGGATCTCGATGATCTCAAAGTATGGAAAACGAAAAATTAGTTAACTTATTTTAACAAACTCTCTCAATAATATCGTTTTTTAAAACAGACTCTTCTGCTACCTTAGAAAAATTTTTTATCTGTGTCGAATGAAGGCTAAACTTCTGGTGTTTTTTGGAATTGTTGCGGTTGGGATCGCGATATCGCTGTTTACGTTAACCAAGTGTCACAAAGGAGACGGGGGCGATGGAAATCTCCCGGGCTCGGACACTGTTGCTGCTGTCGATGGCAAAAACTCCGATTCGTCGATGTCGGATCCGGGTTCCGATACCCCTGACAAATCAGCTCCCCCGGTGGATAACCCATCTCCCGTGAACCCGACTCCAACGGTGGCGGAAACGAATACACCGGCTCCTGATGCCACTCCCGGTTCGGCTCAACCGAATGAAGCTCCGAAAATGGCAGTCGCGAAGACACCCGCTGCCGTGCCGTCAAACACTCCCGGCGCTCCCGGAAAGATGGCTGCAACGCCCACAGCAACGGGAACTACCGGAAAAAGTCCGGAAAGTGTAGTTGGTGGAGCCGCTAACTCGGCGATGAGCAAAGACTTCAACAAATTTATGGCCGTTGCCGGCGGCGACTCAGTTCCTCAGGAGGTTCAGAAAAAGCTGAAATCAGTCATCGAAGATCCCAATCTCAAACTGGATCCCAACCGGCCGTTTTGGGAGGTAGCTAAAACCCGAGACTCGGTGCGCTGGATGATGGATTTTGTGCCGTCTCAGGGCAACGGAGCCGCTCAGTCGGTTACTGTCGACGTGGCAAAACTACCCGACGGCGACTACAAAATCACGAATGTGGGATTTCGCCCCACTTTGAAGGATGTAGTGGCTGCAGTGGAAAACCCGAAGCAGAATTCTGCAGTAAAGGTCGATTCACTGAACGTGGCTCAGGCATTTTCCAAAGCCGTGCTTACCGAAGATTTTGTATCTGCCAGAAAACTGTGCGGCCCGAAAGTAACGGATGAAAGAATCGCCGGACTGATGATCGCTCTGGAGGAAGGCAAGTTCGAAATGCGCGAAGACCGTCCTCTGATCGTGACCTTCTCCAGGGACACCATGTCATGGATTCTCTCGCGGGTGAACAGCCCGGAGCACGCATCCGAGTTTGCCCTCGAACTGGAGAATAATGAGACATGGAAAGTCAACGGACTCACCTTTGGCAAAGTGATTGCTGCTCTCGCAAGGGAAGTCGATGGACCTTATTCCCCGATCGTGGAAGATCCCGCCGGTGGAGAGTCCCTGGTTGTCTACTTCGAATTCGACGAAGCGGGCCTCACTTCCCGGGCAGATAACCAGTTGAAGATTGTGGCCAATATTCTCCGCCAGGACGAAGGCAGAAAGATTCGAATCACCGGCCATGCCGATGCCCTCGGATCGGATGACTACAACCGTCAGTTGAGCAGCAGAAGGGCTGAATCGATTCGCGAGGCGATTATAGCGAGGGGAGCCAATCCGAGACAGGTGATAACCGAAGGCTATGGTGAGTCGCGCCCGAGAAAACCCAACTTTAAAGAAGACGGAACCGACAACCCGACCGGGCGATCCGAAAACCGCCGGGCCGAAGTTTTCCTCGATTTCTAAAGCAACGGGACTTTCTCCCGGTATCGGATGTCAGGCTTGATTCTTATTGTCGATGATGAACCGGCCATCGCTGATACCGTCGAATACGCACTGAAAGACGAAGGCTTCGATGTGATACTCGCCGAGACCGGCAGAGACGGCTTGGATTGTTTTGAAGCCCGCAAACCAGACTTGATTGTTCTCGATGTCGGGTTGCCCGATATCCTCGGGTTTGATGTGTGCCGCGAAATCCGGAAAACATCCAACGTCCCGGTTCTATTTCTGACCGCCCGCGAAAGTGAAATTGACCGCGTAGTAGGTTTGGAAATCGGCGCGGACGACTATGTGATAAAACCGTTTAGTCCACGGGAGCTGGCGGCCAGAGTAAAAGCCATATTGCGACGTTTCGAAGCCGGGCGAAACCATTCTGCAAACGATCCCGGCGGAGCTTCTTCAGGAGATTGTATCGCATTCGGAAGAATGGGTGTGGATCTGCTTCGAATGAAGGCCTCGCTGGATGGTATCGACCTCGGACTGTCCCGATACGAGCTCGGCCTGCTCAATGTTTTTGTCAATCAACCGGGTAGAGTTTTCAATCGCGATCAACTCATGGAGGCGGTCTGGGACGAACCGGAAGCAGCCCTCGACCGAACTGTGGATGCACATATCAAAACTCTGCGCAGTAAGTTTCGCCAGATCGATCCGCAGTTTGATCCGATCGTTACGCACCGGGCCGTTGGTTACAGCTTGATGGAGGATTGTTAGTCGCGGCACGATGAAAATTACCGTGCTGATTCTATGTGGATTTCTGGTTATTGCCGTCGGCAGCCTGACCCTGATGGCCCGGAAAATCCGCGACAATATTGAAATCCAGTATTCCCAGGCAGCCGAAGAGCCGCTGGTCGATTTTGCCCATCTGTTTGCCTCGATCATCGAGACGGATATCAGAGGTGGAAAAATCGATCCGTCCCGTTTCAGGGAAAGTTTCCGCAATGCCTACCAGCGGGATTTTCTGGCAAAAATCTATAACCTCGAGAAATCCGAAATCCATACCCATGTATACATTACCGATGAAAAAGGTGTGGTGATATTCGATTCCGAAAACGGCAAACGCGAAGGCGAAGACTACTCCCAGTTCAACGATGTATATCTGAGTTGGCAGGGTAAATACGGAGTCCGGTCTTCGCGGATCAATCGCGACGATTCCCGGACCTCGGTCTTTTTCATCGGCGCACCGATTCGGGACGGTGACAAAATGATCGGCACACTCACCGTGTCCCGACCGGAGACAGCTATGGCTCCGTTTGCCGAAGAGTCCCGCAACAAAGTGGTGAAATGGAGTATCATGGCGGCCCTCTCAACCACTCTGCTGGGAGCTATTTGGATATATTGGCTACTGCATCCGATTCGGAATTTGACCGAACATGCCCGAATGATTGCCAGTGGCGACAGCCGCCAACTGCCTGTCACCGGGCGGGCCGAACTGCGAAAACTCAGCCTCGCCCTGGAAGAGATGCGACGCGAGCTGGAGGGCAAACATTATGTGGAAAACTACGTTCAGGCTCTCACTCATGAATTAAAGAGTCCTCTCGCCGCCATTCGCGGGGCGGCCGAGTTGATCGACGAAAGTATGCCGGCGGACAAACGGAAACACTTTCTCGACAACATTCTTTCTGAAACCGTTCGCACTGAAGATCTCGTTCGTCGCCTCGTTCAACTGGCCTCTTTGGAAAGTCAATCGACACTGAAAACCAGAGAGGAAGTCTTCCCTTGCGAAGTAATCAAAGAAGCTCTTGCCGATTTAGCTGCTGCTATAGAAAGTCGAAAACTGGAAGTTCAGACCATCGGAATGGATGAAGGCTGTTCCATTTCCGGGGATCCACTGATGCTGCGGATCGCCTTTCGGAACATTCTGAATAATGCGATCGATTTCTCTCCAACCGGCGGCACTCTGAAAATCTCCTGTCAAAAATTCGATGACCGCTTGGAAATCGCGGTGGCCGATGAGGGTCCGGGAATTCCCGACTACGCGATGGAGCGGACATTTGAAAGATTCTATTCCCTGAAAAATCAAACCACCGGCCGGAAAGGCAGCGGCATCGGCCTTTGCTTCGCCCGCGAGTCGATGGAACTGCACGGCGGCGAAGTCACGCTTAGAAACCGGGAGAGCAGCGGCGCTATAGCCACTCTGGTTTTCCCGGTTTAATCGCGACCCAGCAATCTCTTCAACATACTCCGCGTAGCCGCCGGCGTGGTGGCCTCCGGTTCGGTTTCCCGGGAAATCACTGAGCTGGTGGTTTCCGGTATGCTGGGACTGCCCTCTTCGTCTTCACTTAACTTCGGCACGCTGATATCCTGCGTGTAGGCCCGGTTCGGATTGGTCTTTTTCTGAAATGTATTGATCGGAACCCGCACCATTCGGGATTCATAACGTAAAACCCGATGCGCTTTCAAAAATGTTCTCGGGCCGCCTACCGTGTAGGTTTGGTAGGTTTGCGGATACATCGAACGATGCATCCCCACCCGGAGATCCTGTCGAATCTCAAAATGCAGGTGAGCGGCGTACATGTTGTGGGGACCCCGGCCGATGGTGCCGATTTTCTGGCCCCGGGTGACTCGCTCGCCGACCTTTGTCATCCTGACATGAAGATGGCCGTAGAGAGAATCAACAAAAAGAATCTGCCCGCTCTTCCCCCGGTAAGCGTGTCTGATGATCGTTACGTTACCCCATCCCTTTTTATAATCCTGCGAAAATACCACCACTCCATTGGCGATACTGTAAACCGCGTCACCCAGATCGGTGTTGCCGCCACCATTGCCGTTCCAGTCTTCCCCCAGGTGGCCGTTTTGGGTAAAGCCGCGATACACATAGTATCCATAGCTATCAGGCTTTCCCACAGGATAATCGAAACCGTCCGCCAACCGGGTCAACGTAAACGCCTGACCGGAACAGAAGCGCGGAGCAAGGACCATCAGGATAACAGCAGGCAAAAGGATTAGCAAAAAAAGGCGTGGACTCGTTCCTTTCATGAAGTGGTTTCCGCAGGGTAGAAAAAGACTCTTTATACACGATCCCCCACCGGAACCCTTAGCCGAAAAATCGGAAATAACAAAAGGCGGCAATTCCCGCGATAAAACAATAGATTCCGAAATATTCGAATTTCCCTTTCCGAATCGACTCAAGAACCGCGAAAATCGCGACCAGTCCGGAAACAAAAGCAACCACGGCCCCTCCAATATAAGGGCCGATCAGCGCCGCCTCCACTTCGCCGAAATGTTTCAGTTCCATAACCGCAGCGGCAGCAATCGCAGGGATGGCCATAAGAAAAGAAAACTCCGCCGCACTGGAAGACTTTGTTCCCGTCAACATCCCGGAAACGATCGTGGAGCCCGAGCGGGATATCCCGGGCAGAATCGCAAAGGCTTGGCCGATGCCCATGGCCAGCGCGGATTTTGTGGTAATCTCACCGGTCGCCTTTCCGGATTTCGCCAGAAATCGCGGGAGAAACAGAAGACCTCCTGTGACCAGTAGAAACAAGGCAACCACGTCAGGCTTATCGTAGACCGCTTTAAATTTGTTCTCCAAAGGCGAAAATGCTACAAACGCCGCCGGAATACTGGCCAGAAACAGAAGAAATATCATTTTTCTCTCCCGTTCACTTTCCGCTTTGAAAGGCGGCACAATAGAAAGCAGCATGGCCCACAGGTTCTTCCAAAAGTAGATAATCACCGAAAGCAGGGTTCCCAAATGAACCAAAATCTCAAAGGTAACACCCTTATCCGAAACCCCTAGAAGGTTCTGAGCCAGCACCAGATGCCCCGATGACGACACGGGCAGAAATTCCGTTAACCCCTGAACGAGACCCAGGATGATTGCTTGAAACCAATTCATACAAAAATTCGGAATAAACCCTCCAATTTCCACAATGCGAATACAAAGTTCAAAACCAAGAAATTTAAGGAGTTTGAACTATCCAAAAATCACCCAGCCTCAATGGCGACGACCAAAGTTGCACTCGAAAATACCGTCACAATCCACCTTCGACAGTCTGGACTTGTTAAGAATACGCACTGAAACCGGCGAAATTGCAGAAAAAGCTCCATTCCCACTGCAGAGGATTTTTTTCAGTCTAACATTAATAAAAAACCTCCTCGACCTTGCACTTATTCCACAGCGAAATTCTTACAGAACTTGACGGGCATTATGGTAAGGTGCTGTTCAGAAGGCGGCACACCTTTGGGTCTAAGCATTTGGTTTTCTAGTAATCACATTAGAAGGAATCATTTTAACTCTTCTATGTTACTGGTTGATTTTTTGGAAAAACTGAATAATACTACGAGAAGACACTCTCAACAGGGAGTCGCAATAATGATGTTTTTTGCATTTTTTCCTTGTAAATACACCCATTCTGCATTGTAGTGTCGAAATGCATAGAATTACTGGTTATTACGAAAATTATAATTCGAAAATGGCAGAATTCGCATCCACAATCTACCTTAATATTTAACAAACCTACAAAGCCATGTCTGAAGAAGATGCCCCAGAATTGATGACGGTAAAAGAGACGGCTGAGTATCTCCGGATACCTCTTCCTACCGTTTATTACCTAGTACAGCGCGGGC